>JBATWQ010000404.1:0-4656 GCA_049672765.1 Microthrixaceae bacterium
CCCCGTGGCTACCGGATGCTTGCAAAGATTCCGAGGCTCCCGGCTGACGTGATCAACAACCTGGTCGAGAACTTCGGGACGCTCGAAAAGCTGAGCCGGGCCACCATCCCCGACATGGCCGGGGTCGACGGGGTCGGGGAACACTGGGCCGAGACGGTCAAGGACGCTCTGTCCAGAATCGCCGAGTCCAGCATTCTCGACCGCTATTCCTGAACGCCGCCGACCTGAAGGAGCGACCTGCCGGGCCGGCGGAGCGTGGGTCGCAGCATGCTACGAGTCCCATGTCCCAGCGGTTTCGTTGCCATGGTCGCCAAGGTGCAGGACCTGCCTGTTGTCGGCCGCGTAGAGTCGCCGGGATGCAGATCCAACTTCCGTCCGGAACCGCGGCCGAGCTTGTCGAGAAGGAAGGCTCATCACGGGCGCTGGTAGTCATACCCGATATCTGGGGGCTGCGGCCCCTCTTCGCCGAGCTGTGCCAGACGCTCGCCGACCGCACCGGATGGACAACCATCTGCTTCGAGCCATTCCCGGGCCAGGACCTGCCGGGTTCGGACTCGCCCGATGGCATGGCCCGACGCTCAGAGGCGCTCGCGACGCTGAAGGACTCCGATGTGCTCGGCGATGCACTCGCAGCTGCTGATCTAACCGGAAAGGCCGAGGCCTCGATCGTCGGGTTCTGCATGGGGGGCATGTATGCCCTCAAGGCCTCGTCGACCGGGCGCTTCGCCAGCGTGGTTTCGTTCTACGGAATGGCCCACGTGCCCGAAGCATGGGCGAGCGCCGACCAGGGTGATCCGATCGAGTTGCTCGCAAGTCGGGGCGAAACCGCTGTCATGCAGATCGCGGGAACCGAGGACGTATTCCTTCCGGAGTCTGACCTGTTGGAACTCGAAGCAGCTGGTGTGACCGTGCGGCGCTACGAGGGTGCCGAACACGGATTTCTCCATGACCCGAGCAGGCCCGCCCACCGGGCGGACTACGCCGAAGACGCCTGGGCCCGGGCTCTGACGTTTCTCGCTGGAGCAAGCTGACGGGGACTTCGATCCTCTGTCCGCAGCGAGTCTCGGCATCAGTTGGAGACCCGAATCCTCGGCGCCTCTGGCCATCTCGTCGAGAGCGGTGCGACGCTTCACCGGTCGCTTGCTGCGGTGATTGTCGATGTGGACGAGGCCGGCGAGGTGGTCGCCGCCGCGCTCGATCGTCCGGACGTGGTCGATGGTCGGCTCGTACGCGGCCTGCCCCTGGCCGCCGTGCTGGTGGTCGAGCGCCACGGCGAGGACCTCGAGCCAGATGCCCTCCAGGTCGACCCTGGTGATGTCCTGCCACGCGACCACCACAGCGATCTGCTCGCCGTCCACGAGGAGGCCGAGCGTCCGACGTTGGAACCGCGCCCGGGGCAGGTCGCTGGCCCAGCCGACTGCGTGGGTTCGGATCCACGCCTCTACATCGTCCTCGAACGGCGAGCCGGTCGAACACCCGAACTGGCCGAGTCGAGATGCGTCGCCGGCACCGGCGTCGAAGGGACGGAGGTTCACGAAGCGGCGGTGACGGGTCGACCGAGCCGTTCGCGCTCAGCCGGTGTGAGCAGTCGGGGTCCGCCAGCGACCCGCTCGTTGGGGTCGGCCTCGGGGTCGAAGGCCGCTCGCACCCAGATCGTGGTGGCGCCGCCGGGGAGCTCCTCGGTGTCGACACTGACGAGCGCACCGCTCCACTCGGTGGAGGGCTCTGAAGGTGCCGGGATCGGGAGCGATCGTCCCTCCTCGTCGAGCACGAACGCGACACGACCGGAGACGTCGGCGACGCGTCCCGCGAAGGTCGCGACCCCGAGGTCGGGAAGCAGTCGCTGCCGCGCCGACGCAGTGAGTGTGGCCAACCGGGTGAGCGCGCCGCCGGTGGCCTCGTCGAGGACCGCCGGGTCAGGGTCAGGTCCGCCGTGCTCGACCAGCCACTCGGCGACGAAGCGCGCCGAGCGGTGGCCGGCCAGTCGGGTCGCCTCGTCGTGGGCCGCGTGAGCAGCATCGAACCGTTGGTTCCGCAGCAGCCGAGCGACGTCGATCATCAGCGACGAGTACCAGACCACCTTGCCGTGGGCGCCCCGTCCCGACCGCGGCACGACCGTGATCGCCTCGGCGGTGAGGCCATTGTCGCGCAACGACCGCAAGGCGGAGTCAGGCCGCAGATGTCCACCGGGGCGAAGCACCTGGGCCAACTCAGTTGAGGTGGTGAGCGGCCAAGTGAGGATCATGGACGGAGTGTACCCCTGATCCGGCATTCTGCGGGTTCAGTAGGCGCGATCACGAATCGGCTTCCGGAGGCTCCGCACCGCGACGTCGTGGCGATCGCCGCCTCGGTGATCGTTCCCCTAGCGATGACCGCCTGGCCGGACTCCGCCGGAGCGCTCCAACGGGTGATGTTCGCGGTCGCCTACCTCTGGTACGGGCGTGAGGCGCTCGATGAACTGCGCACCTTCGGCGTGCGGCCGACGGGCGATCCGTAGGGTCACGTTAGGGTCACGAGCCCGATTTCGGGCCCTCTACGACGAAGGCCCAGGTCACCGGAGACACCGGCTGACCTGGACCTTCGGTAGAGAGCGGGTGACGGGACTTGAACCCGCGTCCTCCCTTGGGAAGCTGAGTAGTTCCTAATGAGTAATCCCGGCTGGAGTGCGTCGAATGAGTTGCCGGCCGCTATTGCGAGCGGATCTCCAGCTCCCGACGCTTGAGGATCCGATATTCACGGTCGTTCTGTTCGATCCAGCCGAGTCGAAGGAAGCTGGCGATTGCCTTGTTGACCCGCTCGCGAGAGGCGCCGACGAGCCCGGCGAGTTCCTCCTGGGTGATGGGGATCTCGAACTCGTCGCGGGTACCGGCCAGTTCGAGCAGGTGCTTGGCGGTACGTCCGGTGACGTCGAGGAAGAACGAGTCGGCAAGTGCCACATCGGTTGAGCGGAGTCGTTGGCTCAGGAGCCGTACCACAGACCACAGCAGTTCCGGCTTGTTCTCCCAGATCGACTGCAGAACTTCATAGGGAATGCGGATGACCGACGAGTTCTCCAGGGAACGAGCCTCGGCCGAGCGACCAAGTCCGTCGAAGAGTCCCATTTCGCCGAACAGATCACCGCGCTCCATGATGGCGACCATTGATTCGCGGCCGTCGAACGACTTGTTGGCGATCGCCACTCGGCCGCTGATAACCACGTAACAGGCGTCCGCCGAGGCTCCCTCCTCGAACACCACGTCACTGCGGATCAACTCCACCGTGTCCGCTGCATCGGCCAATTGACGGTGGTCGTCGTCGTCGAAAAGATCGAAGAGTTCGACGCCGAGTAGTAGATCCATGTCGCTCACGTCGACATCGTACCGAGAAAGCTCATGACAGATGTCGCCCGGGGGCTGGACGGCTAGCGTTACGGGATGTCAAAGGCCGACTCGACCCCTGCTCCGCGGGCGGCTGTGGACCGGGAAGCAGCTGGTCGGGGGGTTTGGTGCATCGTCGTCGCCGGGGGTTCGGGCACTCGATTCGGCGGCCTGAAACAGTTCGAGTACCTGCGCGACATCCGGGTGATCGACAGGGCCGTCGCCACCGCAGCCCAAAGCTGTGAGGGGATCGTCGTGGTGCTTCCGGGCGAACACCTGGGCGCCGAGATCGCACACTTCCAAGCAGCAGCTTTCGGACGCGTCGAGGTGGTCGCTGGTGCAGCCACCCGAGCAGGGTCTGTCCGCGCCGGGCTAGCGGCGGTGCCAGAATCCGCCCGCTATGTACTGGTCCACGACGGTGCCCGCCCACTGGCCACCAGCGAACTGTTCGGCCGTGTGATCGACGCGCTCCGTGAGGGCGCCGAGGCCGTGGTCCCGGCGGTCACGGTGGCAGACACGTTGCGTTCCGTCGGAGGAGGAAGCGTCGACCGTGACTCGGTGCGAGCGGTCCAGACCCCTCAGGGTTTCTCGGCAGCGGTTCTGCGCGAGGCGCACTCGACCGACGGTGAGGCCACCGATGACGCCGGACTGGTCGAGCAGATCGGATACACCGTCAAGCTGGTTGAGGGCGAACGGTTGAACCTCAAGCTGACCGAGCAGCTAGATCTGATTTTGGCCGCGTCGATGATCGACTCAGGTGCTCTCGGCGTGATCCAGTGAACAGTTGATTCCGGTCCGGTGACGTCAACCCAACTGCTGGTGGTGGTGCTCGCGTCTCTGGCGGGAGCAACGGTCAAGAGTGTCACGGGTATGGGATACCCGGTCGTCGCGGTCCCCCTAATCGCACTGGTCGCGGGCGTCGAAAATGCGGTTGTCATCGTCGCGATTCCCAACGTCGCCGCCAACGCGTACCTGTGCTGGGAGACGCGTGACGCCCGGGCGGGGACTCGGGACCTTGGGCGAATCATCGGCTTCGGTTCGGTGGGAGCCGTTGTCGGAACCATTGCACTGGTGAATCTGCCCGACCGGCCGCTGCTGATCATGCTCGCAATCACGATCCTGGTGTTCGTCGTCCAGTTCTTCAGGCGGCCGGAGCTGCGACTCTCGACCGCTACCACCAGGCGGTATTCCGGACCTGTCGGGTTCGTAGCCGGTTGCATGCAGGGAGCCTTGGGTGTTTCAGGGCCGGTGGTCGCCACATGGATCCATGGCTACCGGCTCTCGGCACGGACCTATATCC
>JBATWQ010000405.1:0-3399 GCA_049672765.1 Microthrixaceae bacterium
GCGTTCGACGGTGCCGTAGACACACCAGCCTGAGCGAGGGCGAGAGCCGGCCGGGCGAGGGGCAGCGACAGGATTGACTCGGGCGCGGTTGGCTCTGGCGCGGTTCGGCGGGCGCGGTTGGCTCGGGTCTCACCCAGCCCAAGCCATGGTCGCGTCAGCCAGGGTCGCGTCAGACAAAAGTCCTCTCAAGCGAGAGACGCGCCCCACTGCAACACGACCGCCTCGGAGGGCTGCAACTCGATCAGCGATTCGCCGCTCTGGAATGCATTCGGGGGGCAGGTCATGGGTTCAGACCCAAGCCCGCTGCGACGGCGCCCGGGGGACAGCGTGTCGCCGGTGTAGAGCTGAAGTAGGCGATAGTGCTCGTCAACCCACAACTGCGCGATTCGTCCATCCGGTCCCCCCAACCGCAGCCAGGCGCGTCCATCCCCGTCGCGAGCCAGGTCGGTGAATGCGTGGTCGATCGCCAAGGGGCCGAGCAGCTTGGGTTCACGAAAGTCGAAGTCCGTGCCATCCACCGATTCGACCCCGATCGGCAGCTGGCGTTCGTCGTCGGTGAGCACACGCGTTGTCGCATCGAGTTCGACGGTGCAGTCGTCGATCGGCCCGACCCCGGGTGAGAGATACGGGTGTTGGCCGGCCCCGAACGGGCATCGCTCGGTTCCTACGTTCGTTGCCGTAGTCGTGACGGTCAGGCCGGTCTCATCGAGGCTGTAGGTGATCTGGACGTCGAGCGAGAAGGGATAGCCGGTCAGGGGGTGGATCGTCGTTCCAACGGTAACTGCGGCGCCGTCGTGGTCGAGAACGCTCCACGAGCGCCACAGGAGAAATCCGTGGATGGCGTTGCTCTTTGCAGGCTCTGTCAGCGCCACTTGGTGATCGACACCACCGAATCTGTACTTCCCGTCCGCCAGGCGGTTCGGCCACGGGATCAGCGGGGCGCCATGGGCACCGTCGCACATCCGATCAACCTCGTAGGGATTGAGCACGGCCCGGGAGCCTACGAAGTACTCGCGGATTCCGCCTCCGACCTCGACAATCGTCGCCCGTTGATCCCCGAATCCGATCTCGAACTGTTCACCGGAAGGGAATGATTTCATCCATCCAGAATCACACACCCATAGCGACGCAACCACCACGCAACGTGATATACTGAACACTCAGAGTAGTAAATCGTGCTATTTTGGTGCGAAATAGAAAATTTCCGAGAAATCTCTAAAGTCTGAGGTTCTCGCGCGCCGATAGTCCTCAAGCCGACGTGCGGCTTTGGAGGAGTGTTCGTCATGGGTGAGATTTCGGGAAATATCGATGTGCCGGACGCGCTGGCGACCGACGATGGTCCAATCAGTGACCGTCCCGTTGGAGTCGACAGGGTCTCTGCGTTGACCCAGAAGGAGATCACGGCGCTGATCGAGGAGTACCTGCCGCTCGTCAACCACGTCGTGTTCCAGGTCGCAGTCCACTTCCCCCGTCACGTTGAGCGTGAAGAACTGGCCAGGGCGGGTGCCCTCGGCCTGGTCGAAGCCGCAAAGCGCTACGACGAGAGTCGTGGAGTTCCGTTCAATCGCTTCGCCGCCCAGCGCATCCGCGGTGCGATCATCGACGCAGTGCGGGCAGCCGACTGGGCCCCTCGGTCGGTCCGGGCGCTCGCCCGTCGCCTCGATCACGTCGAACAGAACCTCGCCACCCGGCTCGGTCGCATTCCGTCACTGGGCGAGACCGCCGACGAACTCGGAATCTCAAGGGCGGAACTCGATCGTCTTCGTGACCGCCTGTTCCGCTCGGTAGTTCTGGCCTTCGATTCACTCTCGAGCGACAACGACGACGAGGAACTGACCGTCGTCGACATCCTGGCCGACCGGACCGTCGTCGAGCCCTCCACCGAATTGGAGGCCCGGGAACTGCGGGCGTACATGCGCGACGCAGTGAAGCTGCTCCCGGAGCGTCACCGGGTGATCATCCTCGGCTACTTCATAGAGGAACGCACCTCGGCCGATCTCGCCCGGTTCCTGGGGGTCACCGAGTCACGTGTGTCACAGATGAGGACCGAGGCTCTGACGATGCTGCGCCGTGGCATCGAGGCCCAGTATGACGAATCCGAGGACGAGGCGAGTGGCCTCGTTGCTCGCCGTCGGGCCAACTACGCAGCTGCCATCTCTAATGCCACCGGCTGGGGCGACCGCATTTCGTGCGCTTCGTCAGACCCCGCCGAGATCGCCGGATCGATCCACCTCGAGGAGGCATCTCTCGAGGTAGTCGGCAGCCTCTGACGCGACAGCGCCCGCGTCATCCGGCGAGATGACGTCAGGAAAGTTGTGCGAGACTCATTCTCATGTCTCCCAACGTCGCAGTGGCCGCCCGGGATCTGACCCTGGCCCACGGGGACGAGGTCGCACTCAGTGGTGTCGGTCTGGACCTCCCGGTTGGCAGCCTGGTTGCCTTCATCGGACCCAACGGCAGCGGGAAGTCGACGCTTCTCGATGCCATAGCGGGACTGCTCAAACCCCGTAGTGGCCAGATCAGTGCACCCGGACACATTGCGTACGTGTTCCAGTCCACCGTCACCCCGGCCCACCTTCCTCTGACGGTCCGGGAAGTCGTGACGATGGGACGGTATCGCCGCACCGGCCTGGTTGGACGCGTCGGCTCGAATGGGCGGGCAGCGATCGCCGACGCGATGGAGCGACTTGAAATCACCGACCTCTCGGGACGGCAACTTCAGGAACTATCGGGTGGTCAGCGACAGCGTGTCCTGGTCGCCCAGGGGTTGGCGGCAAAGGCGGAACTCTTGTTGCTGGACGAGCCCATGATCGGACTGGACCTGGTGTCCCAGAAGCAGATCCTGGGGGTCCTCGACGGCGAGCGCAGCGAGGGCAGGACAGTCATCTTCACCACTCACGACATGGCCGAAGCGAAGCTCGCCGACTTGGTTGTTCTGCTGGCGGGAAGAGTCGTCGCACTTGGGCCACCATCGGAGGTTCTAACCGATGATAATCTTCGCGCCGCCTACATGGGCCGGCTGTTGAGCACTCCGGCAGGCACGGCTATCGACGACCCGCACCACCACTAGAGGCTGGTTCCAAAGCTCCGGGTCCCTTGTGGCTCCAACTGGCTGTCATCGGTCTATCTGTAGCTACCTGGACGACAGCCAGAACCAACGGGTTAGACCTCGATCACCTCGACGGTGAAGCGAAGACCCGGGGCTCGAGATAAACGCCTGTCGGCGACACGCGATTAGGGCGCCAGGAGTTCGACCAACTGCTGGTGGTGGACCCCGTTGGACGCGATGGCCGAATAGTCGCCGTTGGCGTCCGGAGAGATGTCCGGGTCACCGTCGCGAGTCGTGATGGTTCCGCCCGCCTCTCGGATGATCAGTGCGGGTGCCACGATGTCCCAGAG
>JBATWQ010000406.1:0-12475 GCA_049672765.1 Microthrixaceae bacterium
CCGCTACGACTTGTCCTTCGCGGCCCCTTACCGGAGCCGACACCGACGCGACCCCGGCCTCACGCTCACCAGCCGTCTGGACCCACGATCCTGATGCCACTTCCCCCGACAGAACCCGTCCCGCCGACCCACGATCCATGGGCAGCACAGCACCCACCGGCACGATCGTGCGCAGACCGTGGGGGGATTCGAGGGCGATCAGACAGACCCGGTTCTCACCGTCGCGCACATAGATCTGCACAGACTCCCCAGTCGCTCCGCGCAACTCTGCCAGGGCCGGGCCTGCCGCTTCGGCCAGGGGAAACTGTTCGGTCGCCGCCCGCCCCAGGGCGATCAGGTGAAGCCCAAGAGTGAAGCGCCCGTCAGCCCCCCGCCTCAATAGGCCGTGTGCCTCCAGCGCCACGGCCAGACGGTGGGTAGTGGCGCGACTAGAACCGGACGCGTCAACCAGCTCGGACAATGTCCTCGGACTCTCGGCGACCAGTGCCACCAGACCCAGCGACTTGTCCACCACTCCGACACCGCTTACTATTGGTTCCATCAGTTGAGAATGCTATCTCAGATATTGAGATTTTCGCAACGATCAGTCCGCCCTCAGCAATGGAGACATGAACCGTGTCGACAGATCCGAACGCAGCCCGTCCCAGGACACTGGCCGAGAAGGTATGGGACCGCCATGTGGTCCGGTCCGAGGAAGGCGAGCCCGACCTCCTCTACATCGACCTGCACCTCATCCACGAGGTCACGTCGCCGCAGGCCTTCGACGGACTCCGGATGGCTGGTCGAACGGTTCGTCGGCCCGACCTGACCGTCGCCACCGAGGACCACAACGTTCCGACCGAGAACATCTACCAGCCCATCAGCGATCCGATCTCACGCAAGCAGGTCGACACGCTCCGCTCAAACGCAGACTCCTTCGGGATCACCGAGTTTCCGATGGGCTCACCCAACCAGGGCATCGTCCACATCATCGGTCCCGAGCAGGGATTCACCCAGCCCGGAATGACGATCGTCTGCGGCGATTCGCACACCTCGACCCACGGCGCCTTCGGTGCGCTGGCATTCGGCATCGGCACCTCCGAGGTCGAGCACGTTCTGGCGACCCAGACACTCCCCCAGGCGCGACCCAAGACCCTGGCGGTCAACGTCGACGGCGAACTGAAGCCGGGAGTCACATCCAAAGACGTGATCCTGGCCATCCTCGGTGTACTGGGGACATCCGGTGGCATTGGCTACATCGCCGAGTACCGAGGCTCGGCCATCCGGTCTCTGTCGATGGAGGGTCGCATGACCGTCTGCAACATGTCGATCGAGGCCGGCGCCAAGGCGGGACTGATCGCACCCGACGAGACGACCTTCGAATACTTGAAGGGTCGCAAGCACGCTCCGGCGGGCGACGCCTGGGACGAGGCCGTGGCCGACTGGAAGACGCTCGCAACCGACGAGGGCGCTACTTTCGACCACGAGGTCTTCCTCGACGCCTCGACGATCGAGCCGTTCGTTACCTGGGGAACCAACCCCGGCCAGGTCATGTCGCTTGCCGGCAACATCCCGGACCCGTCCGACTTCGAGGATCCCACGCTCAAGTCGGCCGCCGAGCGGGCGCTCGAGTACATGGGCCTCGACGCCGGTACGGCCTTCAAGTCGATCCCGGTGGACACCGTCTTCATCGGGTCGTGCACCAACGGTCGCATCGAGGATCTGCGAGCGGTTGCCGATGTCGTGAAGGGACACAAGGTCGCCGATGGCGTCAGGACACTCGTCGTCCCCGGATCCCACGTGGTCAAGGCCCAGGCCGAGAAGGAGGGTCTGGACAAGATCCTCCTCGAAGCAGGTTTCGACTGGCGCGAGCCCGGGTGTTCGATGTGCCTGGCAATGAACCCGGACAAGCTGACCGAGGGCGAGCGCTGTGCTTCGACTTCGAACCGCAACTTCGAGGGTCGCCAGGGCCGCGGCGGGCGCACCCACCTGGTCTCCCCGGCCGTTGCGGCCGCAACGGCAATCGCCGGCCACTTCGCAGCGCCGGCCGACCTCTGATCCGTCGCCTACAACAGGCACCCTTGCAACGACCGCCCGCCCAGCAGCCACACGGCTTCAACGCAAATACATCAACGTCAGATGATTGAGCACCGAACGAGTCACCAGGAGAACCGATGGAAGCAGTACGCATAATTGACGGGACAGCGGTTCCGCTCGACCGCTCCGATGTCGACACCGACCAGATCATTCCGAGTGACTGGCTCAAGCAGGTCGAACGCACCGGCTTCGACAAGGGCCTGTTCTCGGAATGGCGCGACGACAGGGACTTCGTGCTCAACCGCGAGGAGTTTCAGGGCGCAACGATCCTGGTGGCCGGACCCAACTTCGGGACCGGATCGAGCCGTGAGCACGCTGTCTGGGCGATCCAGCAGTACGGGTTCGACGCGGTGATCTCACCCCGCTTCGGTGACATCTTCCGCAACAACTCGACCAAGAACGGGCTCGTTCCGGTTCAGGTGAGCGAAGAGGTCGGTCGCAAGCTGCTCGACGCCATCGAGGCCGACCCGACCCTTCAGATTGTGGTCGATGTCGAGCGTCGGGTGATCGAAGTACCGGCTCTGGGCATGATCGAGCCGTTCCCGCTCGATGACTCGGTCCGCCACCGTTTCCTAGAAGGACTGGATGACATCAGCCTGACGCTCGCGCACGAGGATGCGATCACGACCTACGAGGCAACCCGCCCCTCCTGGATGCCGTCGACCGTCTGAGGCACCTTCATCTGAGGCGCATTGCGGGTTGAGTACCGCTCACGGCCGGCGCACGGTACTCGGCCTGCTCAGCTTCGAGCTCGCGTCTTCGTTCGGCCGGGCGCCCAGTCCTCACGAAACTCGACCACATCGGTAGATGGCCGGAACGTCACGCTGATCCGTGCGCCGCCGCTTTTCGACCGCGGCACGGAGTGCTCCCAGCTGTGCTGGCAGGCGCCACCCATGACCAACAGGTCGCCCCCGCCGGGGGTGAACGCGACACTCGCTCCCCCACCCTTGGGTCGCATGAGGAACTTCCGCGCCGATCCGAGTGAAACGATCGCCACGGGCGGATCCTTGTGGGCCCGACCGATCCTGTCGGCATGCCAGGCAACCGAGTCGTTCCCGTCCCGGTACCAGTTGAGCCACAGGTTGTTCATCCGCACCCCATAGCGTTTGGCGAGCACCTTCGCCATGCGACGGATGACCGCAGGCGACCGCGGATCTGCCAAGCGCATCCCCGCAGACAGGCGGGGTTCGTCCACCATTTCTCCGTACATCGGCCGTCGCCCGTGGTGCCACAGGTCGGCGCTCGACAGCCGGTCGTAGAGCTCCATCTGTCCACCCAACCAACCGTGGGCAACATCGACCCAGGAGTCGTCGTCGAGGTAGGTGCGCTGAGTGGGTACGTCTGCGCAGATCTCCAACTCACCGGCCCCGAAAAGAGATGGCTGCATTCCGATCACCCCGCAAGCCTAGACCGAACATCCGTTCCTTTACATCGTTCTGCAACCAGAACGAGCAGACGTGCGTCATTGTGGTTATGACTGCACCGGCGAAGCCTCCATCGACTCCCCTTTCGGCCAACGCTCCCGGCGGGCGGCGGGCCGCAGGCGAGCGACGCCGGCCCAGATCCCAGCGACGGGCTCTGGCGGAACTGGCGCTCATCGCATTGACCCTCGCAGTCGTTGTCGGCTCGTGCACCTCCGACGGCGACTGGATGGGCCTCTCCAACCAGCCGTTCGGAAGCAGGCTGACATCGATTCCCCAACCCGGGGACATTGAATTGGTATCGGCCGACGACTGCGAACAGCTGGCAGACCGGGTGCGACCGGCCATCGCCGCGCGCGCCGAGGCTCTCGCTGATATGGAGCGCCGGGGAGATGTCTTCACGGCCGAGGATTCTGCTGGTCCGATACGGAGCGAGATGACGGACGGCAACTCGAACGCAGCCGGAGCATCCTCGGGTCGTTCGTCCACCGAGCCCTCCGGAAACTCCGACGCCGGACCCGTCGAGTCCGGTGAGGGTGACGCCAGCAAGAGCTTGGACCGTGTGGTGGGTACGAACGTCCAGGAGGTGGACGTCGACGAAGCCGATTTCGTGAAGGCCGACGCCGACAGGATCGTCACCATCACCGGCGGAGTGTTGCGGACCATCGCGTTGGACGGAACACCCCAGGTCGACGGAACGCTCGCCCTTCCAGACACCCAGAGCATCGCCGAGATGTACCTGCTGGGCGACGAGGCATTGGTTCTCGACAGCCTCTACACAGCGACGTTCGACAGCTCGGCCGCCGAGGGAGGGTCTACTGGGACGGCGGAAGCAGGAAGCGGACAATCCGGCGCTTCGGCATCGGGCATCAGCGCTGATGCTGATATCTCGATGAGCCCCAGCGCCGGGACGGCAACCCGGCTGACCAGAGTCGATCTGAGCGACCTGGCTTCACCCAAGGTCATCGAATCGGTCGTGGTCGAAGGATCGCTTAGCGCCAGCCGGGCCATCGGCTCCACGGTCAGAATCGTTGTCCGCGGTGACGCGCTGGTCGGCAACCAGATATACGGTGCTTCCACGCCGAGGGAACTGCGAGGTGTTGCCGAGAACCTCGAAGGGGAAGCGCTGCTTCCGAGGTTCAGCGACCAGGAAGGCGATATCCGCCCACTTGGCGGATGCGGCGACGTCATGGTCCAGACGAAGTCAACCGTCGGTGACTCGCTGCCTGTGAACGTCACCGTGTTGAGCGTCACGGGCACTCTGGCGGACCTCCACCCCGTCACGGTCCAGGGCTCGGCCGACACGGTCTACGCGTCGACCGACGCCCTGGTGGTCGCCGGCACGGGGTGGAGCCAGGCCGGATCCTTCACCACTCTGCACCGCTTCGATCTTTCATCCGGCGACAAGGCCCGACCGACAGGATCCGGGTTGGTCGCGGGGACGCTCCTCAACCAGTTCGCCCTCTCTGAGCGCTCAGGTGCCCTACGGGTCGTCACCACCGTCGAGGATGCGGCCGGTGTGAATACTCCCGGAATGAGCACGTCGGCCTCGCTGGCGATCCTCGACGCAGGCAGCCGCAGCCTCGCCGAGTTGAGCCGGGTGGACGGACTTGGCCCCGGCGAGACAGTCCGATCGGTTCGGTACCTGGACTCCATCGCCTATGTCGTGACGTTCCGACAGACCGACCCGCTATACGCGATCGATCTGAGCGACCCCAGGGCTCCACGCAATCTCGGGGAGCTGAAGGTCACCGGATTCTCCCAGTACATGCACCCAATCGACGACGGGCTTCTCGTCGGTGTCGGCCGCGAGGTCGATCCCGAGACCGGCATCGATTCGGGTTTGAAGATCTCGTTGTTCGACGTTTCAGATCCGACGGCAATGACCGAGGTGGACCGGATGGTGCTTCCGGACGCCTACTCGCCGGTGAGCGAGGACCACAGGGCGTTCACCTGGGACTCACTCAACGGCCACGCGATCGTCCCGGTCGAAAGTGCCTGCTCCACAGCGGTTCCGGTCGAACCAATGCCAATGCCCACCGAACCCATGCCGGTAGAGCCCATGCCGACCGAGCCGGCTCCTACCGACCCATCCACGATCGAGCCGTCCCCGGGCACCGTGATGCCGGCCGAGCCGCGCCGAACGGTGCAGCCCGAACAGCCAGGCTGCACGCAATCCTCGGCCGCGCTGGTCATCAGCGTCAGCAACAACAAGCTGTCCCGGATCGCCGAACTGAGCCACCAGGCCGGCGGCTCATCGATCGGCCTTCCGACGAGGTCGCTGATCGTCGGTCAGAACCTCTGGACCGTCTCGGCCCTCGGAGTCGGCAGCACCGAAGCAGCACGGCCCGGGAGCATCGACCTCGTCAGCTACTGACCGCTTCAGCTGACTGCAGCACGGCCCGGGAGCATCGAGGTCGTCAGCTACTGACCGCTTCAGCCAACTGCCACATGGCCCGGGAGCTCGACCTCATCAGCTACTGACGCCTTCAGCTGACAGCGGCAACCGAGACAACCCCTTCGACCGCCCGCAGTGCTTCGACCACGTCCGCTGAGACAGCCGCATCGGTTGCCATGACCATTAGTGCCTTGGCACCTTCGGGCGATGCCCCGACCGCCATGTCATCGATGTTGACCCCGGCGTCGCCGACCAGGCTGGCGATCCGCCCGATCATCCCCGGCTGGTCATGATTGCGGACCACCAGCAGGTGCTCTGCCGGGGGTACGTCGATGGTGTGGTCATCGATCATCACCAGGCTGGGCCTGGCCTTGAGTCCGACCAAGGTGCCCGAGATGTTGTGCTCGCCGTTGCGGATGGTGATCAGGTTGACGTAGTCGCGAGATGTGGTGGTCGAGGTCGGGCGAATCTCCAGACCCTGCTCCTCGGCCATCTGCGGGGCGTTCACATAGGACACAGGCTCGCCACTGACGACGCTGAAGAATCCCTTCAGCACCGACAGGGTCAAGATTCTCGTGTCGTAGGCGCCGATCTCACCCTGGTATTCGATCTCGATCTGGTCCGAGCACTGTCCGCACAGTCCGGCGAACACCCGGCCGATCTGCTCCGCCAGGGCCAGGTACGGCCTGACGGTCTCGGCGGCCTCGGCGGCTTCGACGTTGACGGCGTAGGGAACGAAGTCGCCTGCGAGAGCCAATTCGACCATGTCGGCGATTGTGTCGCCGGCCTTGTCCTGGGCCTCGGCGGTCGAGGCTCCAAGGTGGGGGGTGACAACAACGCTGTCGAGTTCGAACAGCGGCGAGTCGGTGCAAGGTTCGGTGGCAAAGACGTCAATGCCGGCGCCTGCGACACGGCCGTCACGGATCGCGTCGGCGAGGTCCTGCTCGTCGATGATTCCACCGCGGGCGACATTGATGATGCGCAGCGACGGCTTGGCCTTTTTCAACAACTCGGCGTTGATCAGACCCATCGTCTCGGGCGTCTTCGCCAGATGCAGCGTGACGAAGTCTGCGCGGCTGATCAGTTCCTCGAGGCTCAATAGTTCGACGCTCAACTGCCGGGCCCGATCCTCGGTCACGAACGGGTCATAAGCCACCAGCTTCATTCCGAAGGCGAGCGCCCGCTGGGCGACCAGCTTGCCAATTCGGCCGAGCCCGATGATTCCGAGTGTCTTGTCTGCCAGTTCGACGCCAGTCCACTTGGAGCGCTCCCAGCGGCCGTCGCGCAGAGCGGCGCTTGCCTGGGGCACGTTGCGGGCCTGGGCCAGCAGCAACGCCATGGTGTGTTCGGCGGCCGACAGGGTGTTGGACTGCGGAGCGTTAACAACCATGACCCCGTGCTTGGTGGCAGCTGCGACGTCCACATTGTCCAGCCCGATCCCGGCCCGTCCGACAGCGATGAGGTCGGTGCCAGCGGCAAAAACATCTGCGGTCACCTGCGTTGCGGACCGGATTATCAGCGCATGGGCACCGACGATCGCTTCGACGAGGCCCTCCGGGGACAATCCCTCCTGGACATCCACCTCGTGTCCCGCATCGCGGAGACGCTGAAGACCTCCATCGGCAATCTTTTCAGTGACCAGAACTCGCATTGCTCCATCCTGCCTGAGCCGACGGCCTACCGGCCAGCTTGGGGTACTTCAGTCCAGCGACCCGGCGGCCAGCTTCGAGTCGTCCAGTCCGGTTCGCCTCAGTCCAATTCGATTGCCGGGAGGTACCCAGCGGGCGTGAACCCCAGGACTTTTCCGTAGAAGGCGAGTTCGGTTTCGAGTGCCCGAACGACCGTCTGGCGGTGCAGAAATCCGTGCCCCTCGCCCTCGAAGAGGATGTAGGCGTGTGGAACACCCTTCTCGGCCAGGGCGTCGACGAGAACCTCGGCCTGTGACGGCGGCACGATTTTGTCCTCGGTCCCCTGGAGCAGAAGGACGGGCTCCGAGAGTTGATCGGCGTGGAAGAGAGGCGAGCGACTCCGATAGGCCTCGGCCTGTGCCGGGTACTCCCCCACCAGTCCGTCCAGATATCGGGACTCGAACTTGTGGGTGTCGCTGGCTAGAGCGGCAAGGTCGGTGACCCCGTAGAGGCTGCAAGCCGCGGCGAACGTCGCACCGTGTCCCCACTCGTGTTGGAAACAGAGCGCCGCCAACGCCGTGAAGCCGCCGGCGGATCCACCCCGAATCACGCATCGTCGGGCGTCGACCACACCTTCGGCGGCCAGATGGCGTGCAACCGAGATGCAGTCCTCGACATCAGCGATCCCCCACTGTCCGCGAAGCATGTCGCGGTATGGGCGGCCGTAGCCGGTGGAGCCGCGGTAGTTGACGTCGGCGACGGCGAACCCGCGGGTGGTCCAGTACTGGATGCTGGTCGAGAACTCGGGCCGTGCAGCGGCCGTCGGTCCGCCGTGGATCCTGACCAGGAGCGGCGGGGACTCGTCCTCGGGTCCCTCGAAGTCACCACTCTGCGGCGGGTAGAAAAGCGCGTGACACGTCACTCCGGCTTCTGAGCGAACTTCGATTGCCGAGGGCCGCGAAATCCAGTCGGCTTGTAGCGGCGGGGTCGCGGAACGCAGGTCGACCGCCGTTCCCGTCTTCAGGTCCACGTGGAACACCGAAGTCGGCTGGTCCGCCGATCCGCCCACGACAGCCACATCGGTCCCGGAGACCACGAGCGATTCGACGTAGCTGAACGAACATCCGGGAAGCGGCTTCCGGGATCGGTCATCCACATCGAAGATCCAGACCGACTCGAGCCCATCGGTGCTAGCTGCGAACACGACTGAGTTCTCGTCGACGAATCCGTAGCGCGACCCGCCGGAAATCCACCGGGGCTCACCCACTTCCTCCTCGGCGGCGGGCAGGAGCGGCTCGGAGGCGTCACCCGAACCTCCGGACGGAAGCCCGATGACGTCTGCCGAGAGCAGGTGCCAGTAGTCCGTTGAATCGTCACACCACCAGAGCCGACCCCCGGGTGAGAACTCGGGCAGACACACCGAGACCGGTCGCCCCAGGCCCCGGGCGGTACCGCCGTCGGCCCCCCCGGCGATCCGGCGTGCCGAGTCGACCTTTGGCACTCCCGCATCGATCGAGAAGTTGGCGGCCCAAAGTTCAGCACCGTCCCACGGCATGTCCGGGTGGTCCCATCGAAGCCACGCGAGAGTCTCCCCGTCGGGTGACAACTTGGGTGAACCGACGAAGTCCCCGGAGCCGATCGAGCCGGGCTCGACGAGGGGCGTGAACGTTCCGTTCTCGGAGTCCACTGCGACGATTGCGTTGACCGATTCGGCAAACCTGGTGCCCGCTTCGTCGCACTGGAGTTCGGCCTCGACAATCGACCACCGGCCGTCGCCGGTGCACACACCTGCCGCATAACGCCAAGCCCTGGTCAATGGAGGCCTGGGAGTAACGGCCCTGGATTGGACCCAGTTTCCCTTGACCATGACCTGTTGGGTTTCACTTGCCACCCACCAGGCGCGACCCTTGTCGGTCGGGTCGCCGTGGATCCAGAACGAGCCGCCGCCGTACTCGTTCACCCGACTTCTCGCCGAGATCATCATCCCCTGGCCCAGCTCGCGAGGACTGTCGGTGATTACCCCGGCCCGGCCCTTTGGACTGAACATGATTGCGGTCCGACCGCCGTCGTCGGGGACGGTCTCGGTCCAGAAGATGTGCTTGCCTCCGGCTATGAAAACCGGACCGATGCGGATTCCAGCCACGGCAGCGGCGCTGGCGCTGAGGGGCGAATCCCACTCTCCGTACGGAGCTTCGTATTTCACCGGGACTTCAGAGATCGCCTGCGACCAGGCGGGCGATCCGGGTGATCCCTTCGATCATGTCCTCGTCGCCTAGTGCGAAGGAGAACCTGCCGTAACCGGGGGATCCGAACGCTTCACCCGGCACGAAGGCGACCTTCGCCTCTTCCAGGATCAGGTCGGCCAACTCGACGGTTGTCGAGGCGGTACGTCCGGCCAGTTCCACTCCGAGCAAGCCGGTCAGGTTGGGGTAGGCGTAGAACGCACCCTGGGGTTCTAGACATGTCACGCCCGGGATTTCGCTCAGCAGCCGGTGAATTTCGATCCGGCGCCGATCGAAGACCTCACGCATTGCGTCAACGGCCTTCAGGTCGCCCTCGACCGCGGCAAGAGCGGCCCGCTGAGCGACGTTGCAGACGTTGGAGGTCAAGTGGGACTGGAGGTTGCTGGCGGCCTTGATGATGTCGACCGGAGCGATCATCCAACCGACCCGCCAGCCGGTCATTGCGTAGGTCTTGGCGACGCCGTTGAGAATCACGCACTGGTCGGCGAGTTCGGGTACCAGTTCGAGAATGCTGTGGTGCTCGGCCCCGGCATAGACCAGGTGTTCATAGATCTCGTCTGTGATGACGATGATCCCGTGCTCCAGAGCCCAACGGCCGATGGCCTCGATCTCCTCGGGCGGGTAGACCGCGCCGGTCGGGTTGGACGGCGAGACGAAAAGGAGGATCTTGGTGCGCTCGGTGCGGGCAGACTCAAGCTGTTCGACAGTCACCCGGAACCCGGTCGACTCATCGGTCGGAAGCACGACCGACACCCCGCCAGCCAGTGCAATGGGCTCTGGATATGTGGTCCAGTACGGGGCCGGCAGCAGGACTTCGTCGCCCTCGTCCACCAGAACGGTGAAGGCCGTGTACACGGCGTGCTTGCCGCCGTTGGTTATCAGCACCTGCTCAGGGGCAACTTCGACGCCTGAGTCACGCAGCGTCTTTGCCGCGACCGCTGCGCGCAACTCGGGCAGGCCGGGACCGGCCGTGTACCGATGGTTCTTGGGATCGTGGCACGCGGCCGCCGCGGCTTCGACGATGTAGTCGGGCGTGGGAAAGTCGGGTTCGCCGGCTCCGAAGCCGATGACCGGCTCGCCTGCTGCCTTAAGTGCCTTGGCCTTGGCATCCACGGCCAGAGTGGCCGACGGGGCAATCGCTGCCACCCGGGTCGAAATGCGGGACCTGGAACTGGACGGGACAGGTGCTGGAGAACCACTTGAACTCATATGACGAAGTTACCGGCCACGGCGCATCCCTCCCTAACGCATTCCCGTCCTGGGGAGACCTGCCACACACGTCACAGCGAATGTTTTCGCTCAGTCCTTCCCGGCCCGCGAGACTTGGGCCGTGAGCACTCCTGACATCTCGATCCCTGACGACATTCTCCCTATCGACGGCCGCTTCGGCTGCGGACCTTCCCGGATCCGTACCGATGCCATCGAGATGCTCAGTGGCTCGGCTTCGCACTTCCTGGGCACCAGTCACCGTCAGGCTCCGGTCAGGTTCAAGGTCAGCGAACTGCGCAATGGACTCGCCGAGCTGTTCTCGCTACCCGACGGCTACGAGATCCTCCTGGGCAACGGCGGCACGACCGCCTTCTGGGATGCGGCGACCTTCGGTCTGATCCAGGATCGCAGCCAGCACCTGCACTTCGGTGAGTTCTCATCGAAATTCGGCAAGGCGGCAGCCGCTGCCCCCCATCTGGGCGAACCCCAGATCATTTCTGCAGATCCCGGTGACCATCCCGTGGCGGTTGCGGCCGACGGAATCGATGCCTACTGCCTCACCCACAACGAAACCTCGACCGGTGTCGCAATGCCTCTGAACCGCCCCGAGGGCGCCGATGACGACGCGCTGGTGCTGGTCGACGCAACTTCGGCCGCCGGTGGGCTGCGTTTCGACCCGAACCAGGTCGATGTCTACTACTTCGCTCCCCAGAAGTGCCTGGCCTCGGATGGCGGACTCTGGCTGGCTGCCTGTTCGCCTCGGGCCATCGAGCGTATCGAGCGGATCGCAGCTAGTGACCGCTGGGTACCGGCCTTCTTCGACCTGGGAATTGCGCTAGACAACTCACGCAAGGACCAGACCTACAACACGCCGTCGCTGGCGACGCTGTTCCTGGCGGCCGAGCAGGTCGGCTGGATCAACGACAACGGTGGTCTTGCGTTCTCGGCAGGACGTTGTGACGAGTCGGCCGCAGCCGTCTACGGATGGGCCGACTCCCACTCGCTGGCGACGCCTTTCGTGACCGACGAGGCAAAGAGGTCGCACGTCGTCGCGACGGTCGATTTCGACGATTCGGTTGACGCGTCGGTGGTCGCCGCAGTCCTGCGCCAGAACGGCGTCGTTGATGTCGAGCCCTACCGCAAGCTCGGGCGCAACCAGCTCCGGGTTGCGCTGTTCCCGGCGATCGATCCCTCCGACGTCGTTGCGCTGACGAAGTGCGTCGACTTCGTGCTCGGCGAACTGGCCAAATAGGCCCCGAACCAAGTAGTTCCCAAAGCGTTCTGGGTTGGACGGCCCAGAACGCAGGGATCCGACTGCGGGAATCCCGCAGTCGGATCTCTGAACCGAGGTTCTGGAAGTCGCTCAGCCCTGGGCTGCGGCGAAACCCTTGTCCAGGTCGGCGATTATGTCCTCGATGTTCTCGAGTCCGACCGAGAGTCGGACGAGCCCGGGCTCGACACCGGTCGACAACTGCTCCTCATCGGTGAGCTGCTGATGGG
>JBATWQ010000407.1:0-31782 GCA_049672765.1 Microthrixaceae bacterium
AACGTGGCAGCCCACCACAATGTCGGCATTGAGCGCGCTACCGACCAGGGCCCGGGTTCCGGACGGACGAGGCGGCAGCAGGTGTCGCAGCTCGGCGAGTCGTTCGGCCCGCTCCTGGTCGTGGGCCGCGATGCGATCGAGAGCCCTCAGTCGCTTCGCGTCGTTCGACCTGGGTCCCTCCGGAAAGATGATCGCGGCGTCTGACGCAGTCATGCCTGCTCCGAGCCTTGCGATCGCGGCTAGCGCCGGCTCTGCATCGGCTGCATTGCGATCTATGAAGCAGTTGGCCAACCGGTTCCCGACGATGTCGAGACAGGGGTCGGCAAGCAACTCGTCCTTGAGCACGAACCGCGGGTGAAGACCCCCGAGCTCGGTCACCACCCATGCGGTAACCAGGGAATCGGCGAGACTTGCGTGTCGGACCAGTAGGACGACCGGGCCCGGCGACAGGACCTCGGCGCCCTCGACGTTCAACTCCAGCCCACACGTGACGCGCAGCGACGCCAGTAGCCGCCCAGCCCACCATCGCTGTAGCCGGTAGTGGGCTTCGTGGTCTCGGCCGCGACCGACCAGCCATAGTCCTGCGGCGGTCAACACACCAGCGGTCTCCAACCAGCTCCAACACAGCGCGAACGCCACCAGACGGGTCACGGGCAGTCGGAATCGAAGCAGCACCAGGTCTGCGACCAATGTCAGGAGGATGATGGGAACGATGAGAACCGTGAGAAGTGTGGTCAGGACGAACAGGCCCCCGACATTGCGGGCGCGTCTTTTGATGGTCGCGGCCCGAGAGTTGTCGTGTGCCATCTCAACCCAGCTTCCCGGCAACATCGCCACTCGGCGGACGAGGCAGCAGTATCGGGGTCGAATCGAGATAGTCGCGGTAGGCGGGTTCATCGCCCCAGCGCTTCTTGCCGCGTGCCTCGAGCATCGGTATGCCGCTCACCTTCGTCAGTAGCAGGGTGACGAAGAGGGGTGAGATCAGAGTGGCGAACTGCCAGCCGTGCAGCGACGGCAGCGCGACCAGCGCAACCCCCACCCAGAGGGTGATCTCACCGAAATAGTTGGGATGCCGCGACCACGCCCAGAGCCCCGACGTGATGAATCGCCCACTGTTGGACTCATCTTTTCGGAACGCACTTTTCTGCAGGTCGGCGGTGACTTCGATTGCCATCCCTGCGAGCCAGACCGCGACGCCAACGAAGCTCACGACACCGAACGACGTTTCACCGGCCGTGGTCATCGCCGCCAATGCTGCTGCCGCCGTCATTGATACCCAGAGTCCTTGCAGCGTCCACGACATCAGGAATCGCGGCGCACTCTGTTTGATGGCGTCGAACCGGCTGTCCGATCCGTCACGTACGACTCGGATGAAGAGGAATGATCCGAGTCGCGAGCACCAGATGGCGACCATCGCGGCGACCACCAGGGCGGTCGACGATGTGTTGCCGGCGATCAGTGCGAAGACGGTGACCGTCAGGTACGTCGTCGCCCCGAACAGGTCGTAGTAGCGTTCGGTCCGTGCCAGAAACGCCGGTATGAAGGCCAGCCAGTTCATCCCGAAGGCGATGGCGACGGACCATACGAATACCGGAACCCCACCTAGTTCGAGTCCACCGGATCCGCCGGCTACGGCGAGCAGGCCACCAACTACTGCAGCCGCAAGGACCGTGAGTAACGACGAAGCGGTGGAATTCATTGAGTGATTATTCCCCGTATCAATGTTTGAAGAGACCCGTTCTTCCGATAATTTCCAGCCGACCGGATGGGTTACGTCTGATCAACCGGCCACGGGTCGCAGCGGCGGGACGCGTGGCATGCTCGGTCGTAGAGTGAGCCGATGAACAAACGACTCGGCGGCACCGGGATCTGGAGCCCTCAGCTCCGCTACGGAGACATTGGCCAGGCAGCGACGCTTGCGGCCGAACTTGAGGAGCTGGGCTACTCCGCCCTCTGGATCGGCGACATCGGTGGCGATCTGTTCAGCGCACTCGACAACCTCCTTGGCGCCACCTCCACGGCAACGGTCGCGACAGGAATCCTCAACATCTGGATGCACACCCCTGACAAGACCGCTGCCGAGCACGCACGTATGGTCGCAGAACACGGACCGCGATTTCTGTGTGGCATCGGAATCAGTCATCGTCCACTCATCGACGGTTCGGTCGAACCGGGCACCTACAAGAAGCCGATCGCAACCATGTCGACGTACCTCGACGGGCTCGACGGCGCACCGACTCCACTCGCTATCGAAGACCGTGTGATCGCAGCTCTGGGGCCTAAGATGCTCGAGCTTGCACGCACCCGTTCAGCCGGCACCCATCCGTACCTGGTGACGCCCGGATTGACCCGTGCCGCACGAGCAGGAATCGGCGTTGACGGACTCGTCGCCTCCGAGTTGGGAGTCGTGCTGGAGACCGACCCGGCCAAGGCCCGTCAGATCGCCAGGTCGCACCTCCAGATGTATCTCGGTCTGCCGAACTATTCCAACAACTGGAAGCGTGAAGGCTTTACCGATGACGACATCGCCGAGGGTGGTAGCGACCGCCTTGTCGACGCCCTGGTCGCTTGGGGCGACGAGTCCGCCATTGCCGCTCGGGTCCAGGAGCATCGCGACGCCGGTGCCGACCATGTCTGCATCCAGGTTCTGACCGAGGACCCCCGTGAATTTCCCATCGAGCAGTGGCGGATCTTGGCACCTGTGCTCATCTAGTCCCTGAACAGCTCTAGGCGGATGCCTTGACCTCAATCGCAGCACCCTCCGACGCCGCAACTGTTGGTGCCCACGCGGGGTCAGTCGGACTTGGCCACATCCCGGCCCTCGACGGTTTGCGTGCCCTCGCTGTCATCGCTGTCCTCATCTACCACGGCGACGTCGGCTTCCTGGGAGGGGGCTTCATCGGCGTCGACCTGTTCTTCGTCCTTTCCGGGTTCCTGATCACTTCGCTGTTACTCGCCGAGCACCAACGCAAGGGTTCGATCGACCTGAAACGCTTCTGGATCAGACGGTTCCGGCGCCTGCTACCCGCCCTAATGGTGTACTTGGTGGCGGTCGCGATCTGGGCTGCGCTCGCCGCGGATCCGACCACTCTCAGCAGCGTTCGACGCGCCTCGCTGTCGGGGCTCGGCTATGTGGCCAACTGGTACTTCATAGCGTCGGGTGTCAGCTACGGGATGGCTTGGTCGGCTCCGTCGCCACTCATCCACCTGTGGTCACTGTCGGTCGAGGAGCAGTACTACGTGGTCTGGCCGCTGATTGCCGCAGGCCTGTTCGCAATTGCTGTCGCTCGTCGTCGACCGGCCCGCAGGCTGTTCGCAATAGTCGGCGTGTCGGCAGCCCTGGCTTCCACCATCTGGATGCTCAAGCTTGCAGTCGGGGGTGCGACCACCGACCGGATGTACTTCGGGACCGACACGAGGGCTGCCACCATCCTGGTCGGGGTCGTACTGGCAGCTGTGTTGCAGCCGGCGATGGCGGCCAGGCAGGACACTTCAGCGATCGTCCACTCCAGGACGACCCGACTGGCAACCATGCTGGGACTCACCGGCGCGGCCGTGCTGGTGACGGTCGCCGTGGTCGCCCATGAGAAGGACCGATGGCTGTACCGCGGAGGCTTCGCCCTCATCGCCGTGGCCAGCGCCGCGGTGATCGCGGCAGCAGTCCTACACCCGGGCGCCGACCGCTGGCTGAGCGTTGCTCCGCTGAGGTGGGCGGGGACCCGTTCGTATGGCCTGTATCTGTGGCACTGGGGTGTGCTCGTCGCGCTCGCGGTTGCATTCCCGCAGTTCACCGGATGGGCCCGTCTGCCAGTTGCCATTGCGATCACCGGCGTGATCACCGAATGCTCTTTCCGGTTCATCGAGAACCCGATCCGTACGGGGATCTTCCGACTGCCGGTACCGCGGCTGCTGGTTCCGGTTTCGTTCGCCCTGATCGCAGGCCTGCTGGTCCTCGCCACCAACGGTGCCGAGGACCAGCCTGACTATTTGAAGTCGCGGACCGCCGATGACGTGGAGATGGTCGCACCACCGTCGTCGGATCCCTCGGGCGGGACACTTGCACCACCCGCCACCGTCGCACCGCAGGTGCCGCCGGGGGATTCGAGGCCTGGGTCGGCACCCTCGGTTCCCTCACCGACCACCGAGCCACCCGTTCTGCTACGACCGAGCCGCGTCGCCCTCGTCGGGGACAGCGTCGCTGCGAGCCTTGCGCCGGCCCTGGCAGAGGCGTTCTCCGCGAACGGAATGGCCTTCGCCAACGCCTCGGCACCCGGGTGCGGAGTACTGGAGGGTGACCCGGCCGATGACCGCGGAGAGCCGCTCGCGATCACCTCGGCCTGCTCCGGAGCAATCCCGGATCTGCAGCGGAGCATCGTCAAACGCACCAGTCCCGACCTGGTGGTCGTGTTGTCGTCGTGGGAGGCGGGAGACCGTCTGGTCGATGGCGTTTGGCACCCGTTCGCGAGCGCAGAGGCTGACGCCCAGCTGCTTCGCCTCTACGACGAGATGCTCGACCGGTTGACGGTGGGTGGAGCCCGGGTTGCTCTCGTCACGATCGCCGATCCGGTCGACTCCAAGCGGGGACCCGCCAAGGAGGAACAGACCAGACGTCTCCGCCACATGAACGACCTGCTGGAACAAGTGGCAACGCGCGACCCGATTCGGGCGAGCCTGGTTCGCCTCGATGAGATCGTCTGCCCGGCCGACCCCTGCCCCAAGGTGGTCGACGGCGTTGAACTCCGCGCTCTGGATGGAGCCCATTTCGCCGATCCGAAGGGCGCGGCCCTGGTTGCAGACCAGCTCGTGGCTCGCATAGCCCAGGTGCCTGCAGGCTCTGTCACCCGGAACTGACCCGGACGGGACAGGCTGCGGTCGGTCCAAACCGACGGCGCGCACGGCCGGCGGGAGGGTACTCTCCGAACGTGGACCGCATGAGCGCTTTGGACGCCGAGTTTCTCCACCTCGAGGATTCCAACTCGCACATGCACATCGCCGGGATCTGCACCTTCGCAAACCCGGCTCCGAGCATCCAGGAACTCGAGACGCTGGTCGCCTCGAAGCTTCACCTGCTTCCCCGTTATCGCCAGCGCGTGCGCCTCGTACCCCTTGAACTTGGACGGCCCGTGTGGGTGGATGACCCGCATTTCAACATCGGCTATCACATCCGCCACACGGCGCTCCCTGCTCCTGGGGATGCGGCGGCCCTGCGCCATTTGATGGGGCGCCTCATGTCCCAACCGCTGGACCGGCACCGACCTCTCTGGGAGGCCTGGCTGACTGAAGGGCTCGATGGTGACCGCTGGGCGTTGATCTGCAAGGTTCACCACTCGATGGTCGACGGGATTGCCGGGGTCGGCCTGCTGGAGATGTTGCTGGATCTGTCCCCAGAGGTCGACGTTGCCGAACCCAAGGAATGGTCAGCGGAACCGGAACCTTCGGTAGCGGCGGTCATCGGCGACGCATGGAAAGGTGCGATCGGCGACGGCGTCCGAATGGCGTCTCGATCCATATCCAAGATCGCAGATCCCGCCGCAGCACTCAGAGCCGCCAAGGACCTGGGTGGCGGACTAATCGGGTTGGGACAACGCCTGGTAAACACTCCCAGCTCCTCGATCCAGGGTCCTGTCGGGCCGCACCGCAGGTGGACCTATACAACTGCGGACCTCGCCGTGGTCAAGCAGATCGGCAGAGCCCACGGAGCGACCGTCAACGACGTCGTTCTCGCTGCGGTCACCAGTGGGTTCCGGGACCTCCTGACCGCCCACGGCGACGATCCCGGGATTGTCGTGGTGCGATCCCTCGTGCCCGTGTCGGTCCGAGGCTCCGACGGGGAAGGAATCGCGGACAACCGAGTTTCGGCGTTGTTGTTGGAACTTCCGGTCTCAGCAGAAGATCCGCTGGAACGGCTGGAGGCCGTCAAAGATGCGATGTCGGAGCTCAAAGGCTCCCACATGGTCGAGGCGGCGGACGCCGTGGTCAATATCGGCAACCTTGCCCCACCGGTCGTTCTCGGGGCGGCGACCCGAATGGCCATGCGCGCACAACATTTCGTGTCGCAACGATCGATCGCTACGGTGACCACGAATGTGCCGGGTCCGCAGTTCCCTCTGTACTGCCTGGGACGAGAGATGCTCGAGTACCTGCCGTTCGTTCCGATCATCTCGGGGGTCCGAATCGGGACCGCGATCCTGTCCTACAACGGAGCGCTCGCCTTCGGAATTACCGGCGACTGGGACACCGCGTCAGACGTCGACACGCTCGCTGCAGGCATAGACGCCGCTATTGTCGAGCTTGCTTCTACCATCTGAGTTTGCCCGCCTATTACGGCACTCTCAGCCCGGTGGCACAACCACCGTTGAACAGCGGGCGTGGCGGAGAACCTGCTGGGTGACAGAACCGAGCAGGTTCCCGATGAAGTCGCTGTGCCCCCTTGAGCCGACGACAACGAGCGAAGCCCCGGCTGACGCCTCGATCAGTGCAGTAGCCCCGTTGCAAGACTCAGTTTTTGCGAGCACCGTGACAGCCGGTGATTCCCTGGTGGCCAGTTCGATCTCGGAATCCAGCAGTTCCTTGGCCGACGCTTCAATTGATTCGACCGAGACACCAAGCCCGGGGTAAGGAGTGCGTGTAACCAACTCGGCCCACGCGTTCACGGCGAGCACCGGAAGCTCACGCACGGCCGCCTCGTTCATGGCCCAGCGGAGCGCGTTCCTCGAACCCTTCGAACCGTCTACGCCGACAACAATCCTCGGTTCCGGGTCGGCAACGGGGCCGTCAGCGGGTCCCCGAACCACGGCCACCGGACACCTTGAGCGACTCGCGACCTTCAGACTGACCGAACCGAGTTGGAGTCCGAGGAATCCGCCCTCGCCACGAGCACCGACGACCAGCAGGTCGGCAAAGCCGCCCGATTCGAGAAGGACAGCCTCGGGCTTCGCAACGATGGCTCGTGTCGTCACGGCGACGCCTTCGGGAACCCTACCTAGGACGACTTCGTCCAGTTGCAGCTGTGCCCGGGCACCGATCTCGACGGAGTCGGTCTGATCTCCGGATCTGTCCGGAGTGGACACTTTGTCGGTCCACGCCCATACGACCTCGAGGTCGACCTGGCGCAGAGCGGCTTCCTCGATTGCGAAGTCCAGCGCTCTAAGCGAGTCCGGTGACTGGTCAATTCCGACGACGATCCGCGAAGTTCCGTTCACCCCATGAGACTTCCAGACATGAGTGCCTCGACCAAGGCTTTGCGGCGTCTTTGTGCCGCAAAAGGTTGGACCCACCCGTAACGGCGGCCGTAACGGGATTCAGCGGGCGAACCTTGTCGGCGGCACGTCCCATCGGGAGCCGGGGCAGTTCTGTGAGCTGAACCAGCCGAACTGATAGCCGTCAGCCGGAATGGTGGGAGTCAACCCACTCGCAAGAGCTGACAGATACCCGGCCGTTATTCCAGTCTGGTCATAGGCAACGTAGTGCCCACCCGGCAATTCGAGGCTGGCCCTGGTTCGCCCCCCAACGTTGCCTTGTACCGGCAACGATCCAAGAGTCGGTGGATCAACGGCGATGTCGCCATAGGCGCTGGTGGGTGCACTGGCGTAGTGCACAGGCAGACCTGTCGCACCGGCAAAATGTCGGCTGGTCTCGAAGGGGACGCAGATGTCATCACGTCCGGCGTAGTTCAGGTAGTTGGTCGTGTTCGGGTAGTTGATACCGTCGCCGCCCTCAAGCATCGTTTGTGACACCTGCACGATCGGGTTGAGTTCGTCGAGCACCTGGGCGTCACCGGTGAGCTGTCCGAGCATCAGCCGGTTGCCAGGATTGTGGGCAAGTGCGTGGTACAGGCCACCTGAGCCGGCCGAGGAAAGGACCCCGGAGATCGAGGGTCTCATCGCGGCCACCATCGGCAGCGTCTGGGCACCCTGGCTCTGCCCGGCGATCACCTGCCTGTCGGGATCCGTCGTCACCAAGCCGGTTGTACCGAGTGAGGAGCCGTCAATGGCCAGAGACCTGAACGCGTCGAGCAACTGCAGGTTCTCACCAACCTGTTGAATCGTGTTGCTACGGGCCGCAGCTGGATTGAGGAAGTTGTAGAAGGTGAACTGGGACGCGCCCTGGATAGTGGTGATACCGAGCTGTGTCATCAACGGCGTGAGGGTGATACCCCGGCCCGCGCCGTAAAGAGGCGCGATCTCGGCGATCAAATAGCCCTGGTAGGTGAGCGGCAGGGTCGTGGAGTTGAGGTCAAAGGTGCCGCCGGTGCCGTCGATGAAGGTGAGCAGTGGCCAGCCTCCGGCCGGCATCGTTCCACAGGGCACTCGAGCGGTGAACTGCGCTGCGAAACTTCCCTGGGGGACGGCCCGGCCTTCAGAACCTATGACGATTTCGCCACCCCCGTCGTAGTAGGGGTAGGTGCCGTTCTGCCAGCGGGTCAGTTCCAAGGTGCCGCTGAGCGCAGCAGTCTGGGTACCTCCCGCCCGGTAGTCGGTGGTGCATGCGCCCTGATACGTCACGTTGAGTGTCGGGGCAGGAGATGCATCGACCGCATCGGAGACGGCCTGCATATCGCCACGGACGTCCTGGGTCGTGAAGACGGTGAAGGCCACTAGGTCACTCGCCTGCCACGTGGTTTCGGCGGTCAGGGCGGCCCGGACGTCGTCACGCTGTTGGCGCAGCGCGGTCCACGTCGCTGCATCAACACCGGTCGAGGGACTCCAGGGCTGGTCGAGTTGTCCGATCAGCTGTGATGGCGCGAGCGCCTGGCCGGAAAGAGTGATGAGTCCGGGGGTGAGGGCGACGGCGTATCGGGTGGACTCCTGAAGCGGGTGACCAGGATAGGGGAGAACGGTCAGAAGGTTGTTGGGACGGTTCCTGTCGCCTGTGATCTGGAAGTCCGCGATCACCGGAATGCGCTCACCTGGATGGTCCAGGTCCAGCAGGACGATCGAGGGCCTCGGACCCAGGGTCGCCGAGGGACTCGGTAGCGACCCTGGCGACAATTGGAGTTGAGACGCGAAGTACGTCGCAGTGTTCACCCCGAACCCGTGGAGTGACCGACCCATACCTTCCACGAGCGCAGGGAACATCGTCCGAAGTGTGCTCGGAACCTCGCCCGGCAAGAGATCCACCCCGGGTAGCCCTTCTAGGTCCAGGCTTCCGTCAGGTGATCTACGAATGTCGTTTGGCCATGGCAACGAGAAGAAACCGCCACTCATCGCTGGGTCCATGTCGATGGCGACGACCGGCCCAGGTGGCGGTGGAGTACATGCAGGTATGACCAGGAGCACCGCCAGCAGCGCCCCCATGAACCCCCAGAAACCAAAACGAGCCCGCCGCCTCGCCTCTGTCTGCATCCCAGGCATCATCGCCCTCCCAACGAGGCGGATCTCACCGCCCCCAACACCTTGAAACGTACTCCTGACCAACCGACACGACCACCCCCGATCGGGTGGTCAGGCGGCACTCATCGGGCAGTCGGGCTCACCCCACTTTGTGCCGCCGGTCGAGTCTGCAGGCGGGGCCGGTCCATTGCCGTCGTCCCCACGGGTCGACCTTTCCGGGGAGGTCACTGGCCCGGTTCGTAGATGCAGGATGGGTCCTCGGCAAGAGGGTCCCCGTACACCGCATACGCACGCGAACGCGAGCCTCCACACACCTCTCGGAACTCGCAACAGCCACAGCGTCCACCCAGGCGATCGGGGTCACGCAGGGCTCGTAACAGGTCCGCGTCCCGGTAGATCACACTGAAAGGCCGGTCCCGGACCGAACCGACAGATTCGGGCAGAAACCCGCTCGGGTAGACCAGCCCGAAATGATCCACGAACGAGAACCCTCGACCGGCGTTGACATCGAGGGGAGGTCGACCCACGCCTCGCCCTTTCAGCGTCCCGAGCCGTTCGACGGTCTCGTCTCGAAGCTGCCTGCGGAGCTGCCCCGGAGGAAAGACCAGGTCGACGTCGTCGACGCGTGCCCTCTGGATGGCGATGCGTCGGTAGTGGGGTGCTTCAGTGGTCTTGATGGCGACGTGGCCCCGCACGTCGTGGAGCCAATGCAGAATCTCCTCGACCGTCGACGCGTCAGCCGCTTTCAGGTGGCTGCCACGACCCGTCGGAACCAGGAAGAAGACGCTCCACAGCTGCGCTTCCAGGTTGACCACCCGTTCGAGAATTGCCGGCAACTCGGCGACGTTGTCCGCCGTCACGGTCGAGTTGATCTGGAGCCTGATGTCAGCGTCGTGCACCCAACCTGCGGCCTCAAGAGTCGAGTCGAATACGCCAACGACGCCGCGGAAGCCGTCGTGGGTAGCACCCGTGGCGCCGTCGAGCGACAACGAAACAGCTCGCGTGCCCGCACTTCTGAGGTCCAACAGCACCTCTCTGGTAAGGCGAGGGGTGACCGACGGTGAGACCGCCATGCTGAGCCCGAGCGCCGATCCGTGGGCCACCAACTCGGCAAGATCGGGACGCTCGAACGGGTCACCTCCGGTCAGCACCACTATCGGCCGTGGTGCCCCGTAGGCGGCGAGGTCGTCGAGAAGTTCCTTGCCCTCTGCGGTGCTCAGCTCGAGCGGCGAACGCTGGTGGATCGCATCCGCCCGGCAATGCGCACAGACCAGCGCGCAGGCCCTGGTCACCTCCCAGATGACGATGAATGGTCGATCGGTGGCGTCGAGATGCAGCGACCTGATTGGGTTCGTCTCGGTGATGCTCATCAAGCTCCTTTGGTGGGCCCTGGGGGTCGGGACCGTTCAGTGGGTTCGGTCCAGCAGGCCGTCCGCATTTGGTGAACTACTCGGGTCCGTCATATTGAGGTGCTCGCAAATGCGACTCGCAGCACTGGAACCGGAGGCGACGCATGCTGCTATGCCAAGCCCCTCGTACGCGGCGCCGGCCAGGGTGACGCCCGGCAGGAGTCGCAACCCGTGACGGATTTCGGCCATTCGCCCGAGGTGGCCGACTTCTAGTTGGGGCAGTGCGCTGTTCCACCGCTGAACGTGGCTGACGACGGGCTTCGCGTTGAGTCCCGTCGCCTCGGCCAGGTCGCTGCGAAGTGCACGGATGAGTTGTTGGTCGTCGAGACCCTCGAGCGCCGAGGATCCGGCTCGACCCGCAGACAGGCGGACGAGAAAGTGTTCGGACCCTGCCAGGTGCGGCCACTTGCTGCTCAGAAACGTCGCGGCCTTGAGGAGTCTGCCCTGCCCGGATGGAACCAACATGCCCGTCGACCTGAAGGCGGGGAGCGCCTCTACGTCTCGACGTGGAAATGCGATCACCACCGTCGCAACAGATGCGGTGGTCAGTTCGCCGAGTCCGTCGGCTGCTGCTGGGGCGGCCGCGCCCAGGATGCGTCGTGACACCGCTGCGGGAACAGCGAGAACGACCCCGTCCCAGGTCGCAGGGTCTGCGCCCGGTACTGGATCCAGAGCCAGTACCAGGTCACCGCCCGGTCTTTGGCTTGCGCCCGGTATGGGGCGCTGACCATCGATCATCAGCCGATACCCCTCCGGGGAGTGACTCAGCGACGAGACGGCCGTATTGAGCCGGAGAGTCACTCCGGTTCCGGCGAGCAGAGCGTTGCTGAAGATGCCCAGACCACCCTTGAACGAGAGGAAGGACGGTCCCTTCCCGCCCGCTCTGGACCTGGCGGCGAGAAGCATCGAACGGTGCTCCTTCATCTGGTTGGCCAGATACGGGGTAGCGGCGTTCAAGCTGAGACGCCTGACATCGCCGGCGTGGAGACTGCCCAATAGTGGGTCGACAAGCCTGTCTGTCACCTGTCGTCCGAAGCGTGCTGCGATGACCTCTCCCACGGCCCGGTCGTCGCTCAAGTCACCCCGTGGAATGAACGGCTCAAGGGCGGCCCTGGCCAAGCCTGCCGGCGAAAGGATCCGCGACTTGAGCACCGGCATCAATCGGGTCGGCCCGGTGGGTCCGACACCAGCGGGGAGTGGACTCAGCCGCCCATCGAACCAGATCCAGGCGCTCCCGGGATTGGATTCAACCTGGTCGTCTCCAAGTTCGAGTTCGCGTTGCAGCCCAGCGATGGGCGGTCCGGCGATGTGGAGCGCCTCGGCGCCGACGTCGACCGGAAGCCCCAAGATCTGCTCGGTGCGAATCTGGCCACCCACCCGGTCGCCCGCCTCGAACACGGTGACCTCGCAGCCACGTTCTGCCATCCGACGGGCGGCGACAAGGCCGGTTACACCAGCCCCGACGACCGCGATGCGTGGGCCATCGGATCGAGCCTGCCAACTGGTGATGGGCAATGTTTGCCGTCCTCGCTCTCAGAGGGACACATGCGCCTGGGTGGCTTCAAGGTTCTTGGTTCCGTGCTCCCGTCGGCTGGCCCAATCGTGTGGCCTGCTCGTGGCGAAGGCAAGGATTGGGACTCTTCAAGCCCTGGGACATGGGGCACACATCGCTTCTTGTCGAGGGCTACTCCACCCGCGAAGCTTGGAGGATGGCAAGAACGAAGTGGAACGATCTCAGTCCTCGGACCAAGAAGATGGTCCTAGTCGGTGGCAGCGTCGAGGCCGCGTTGAAGGTCGCCGCATTGGTCGATCTCGCTCGCCGACCGCCGAGCGAGATCCGTGGCAAGAAGCGCAACTGGGTGCTTGCCGTCGTCCTACTCAACTCGGTCGGGATTGCTCCACTCGCCTATTTCTTGCGGGGTCGGAAGCCGGCTGGTAGCTGAGTTCAGACGCCAGCCGACCCTGCGCCCACGAACTGCCTGACTGCTCCTCGGTCACCCCAAGAGTTCGACGAGCCCCTCGGTCCCGTCAACCCGGATTCGCTGGCCGTCGCTAATCAGCGTGGTTGCGTGTTCGACCCCGACAACGGCTGGCAGGCCGTACTCGCGGGCGACGACCGCTCCGTGGGTCATCAACCCGCCCACCTCGGTCACCAGCCCGGCGATAGAGATGAAGAGCGGAGACCAGCTGGGGTCTGTGTAGGCGGTGACGAGAATGTCACCCGACTCGAAGTCCGCCTCACCCATGTCGTGGATCACGCGGGCTCGACCCTCGATGGTTCCGGTCGAGACCGCCAGGCCGACCAGCGCTCCGTCGGGCACGTTGTCGCGTCGGTATGTCCCTCTTACTACTTCGCCGTCTGAAGTGAGGACTCTGGGCGGGGACATCGATCGGTACGACTCGAAGGCTTCCTTGCGGTCAGCCAGGGCGTCCATATCGACCGCCCCGCCGGCCGAAGCTTCGCGAATCTCTGGGATCGATAGGTAGTAGATGTCCTCGACCTCTCGGAGAATGCCGGCCGCTACTAGTCGCTCCGCCTCACCAAGCAGCGCCTTCTTGTAGATGAAGTATCTGCTGACGATCGCGTACTTCGGATACTCCCGATAGCCAGCGAAAGTGCGCAACCTGTCGATCATCGCCTTGGTCTCGTCAGCCTTCTGCTCACCGTCGGGGAGCGATCGCAGTCGCCCGAGGATCTCCGTCTTCTTCGACTCCGCCTGTTCGAGTCCCAGTTCGAAGCGCCTCTCCGCTTCGCCGGCCTCAAAGGCGTGGACATTGCCGAGGATCACCGGGACCAGGCTGCTCGGTCGCTCGCTCCACCGTGGCCTGGTGATGTCAATCTCGCCGACGCAACGCATCCCATAGCGGTCGAGAAAAGCGACTATCGCGGCGCGGGCGTCAGAACCGCCGGGTAGATCAACCATGTCGTCGAGAGAGTCCTTGCCCTCGAGTCTCTCCAGGAACTCGACCAGATGGGGGTAGGGGCGGATCGCGTCGGCGACATCTAGTAGTTCGAGGCCCATTTTCGACGTGACGTTGTCCGGAAGGGATTGACCCAAGGTGTCCGCCGCGTTCCTCTCGCCCAACCACTCGAACAAGTTCTCATTGAGCCACGACGTGGCCTCCATGCCCGCCATGATCACCTGCACGCTCGTCGGATCGGTCACGTTGCGCTTCGTCATCAGGGCCAGATCCGCAGCTATGGCGTCGAGCAGGTCGACTCCCTCCAGCGAGCGAATCTGCCTGTCCGATTCGGCGATTGAAGCCCGACTACGTTCGATCAGACCCGTGACGATCTCGGGATCGGTGGGGATCGGCGGCGGTGGACTTGCTGGTCCGGCAGGTGGTGGAGGGGCTTCGGCCCGGTCGGTGGGTGGGGGTAGAAAGCCCTCGCGTTCGACGATGTTGAGCAGTGCGTCGCCGATCAGTGGATCGGACTTGCCGAGCGCGGCGACGATCCGGTCCCGGCTGACTGGCGACGAGAGTTCGTCGGTAACTTCCACGAACAGGCGGCCACCTGCAACGTGCATTGGCCGTACAGCTGTCATCTGCCACACCGATAGGCCCAGTGGCTTCATCGGGTCGGTCATCATCTGCTGGTGACCGACCGACACGTAGACGTGGTTGCCGTCGCCAACTGACTCTGGAACGGGAAACAGAGTGGTGATCGGTCGGCTCTGGACCACATGGAACTCACCCCCCACCAGGCACCACTCGATGTCCTGTGGATGACCGAAGTGAGCTTCGATCCTGCGGCCCAACTCCACCAGCTCCAGTACCTGAGCGTGGGTCAGCGTCGGTTGGTCCCGTCTTTCCTGATCGAGAGGTAGGTCCTGGGTTCCACCGGCACCGAGCGGAACGCTGACCAGATCCTTGGTTCCGATTGACTCGACCACGACCTCGTTGCCGCGCACTGCATAGGAGTCGGCGTTGACCTGACCTGAGACGAGTGCCTCGCCAAGCCCGAAGACGGCTTCAACGGTAGCGATCTTACGATTGCCCGTGACGGGGTCCGCGGTGAAGAGGACTCCTGATGCGTGAGGAGACAACAATTGCTGAACTACAACCGCCATCTTCACCAGGCCCGGGTCGATGTCGTTGCGCCGTCGATAGGTCACCGCCCGCTCGGTGAACAGCGAGGCCCAGCATCGACCGACCATCTCCACTACGGCGGCCGAACCGGTGACGTTCAGATAGGTGTCGTGCTGACCCGCGAAGGACGCCGTGGGCAGGTCCTCGGCGGTGGCGCTCGACCGCACGGCAAAGGCATTGTGATCTCCCAGCCGGACTAGCGAACTGGTAATTGCAGTGGCAACGGCATCTGGAACTACCAGGGCGCCGATAGCGGAACGAATCCTCGCTGCGACGACAGCAATCGCATCCCGATCGTCCGGGTCGAGCAGCGACAGTTCGTTGATCTGCTCGGCGATCCCGGCCTCATTCAGCACGACATCCTGGAACGCAGCCGTAGTAACGCAGAATCCATTCGGAACGCCGGCGCCATCGATATGTGAAAGTTCACCGAGGTGAGCTCCTTTACCGCCGACGGCTGCCACCTGTGACCGGTCGACCTCGTCCAGGTCCAACACGTAACTCAAAGCTCTACCTCCACCGCTCGGACCCCGAATGGGCAACGTCTGCTGCCCGATCCTGATCGAATTGCAGCGTTCAGTGTCGGGCCCCAACCCACTTGCTACAAGCCCCCCACCCCCAGCTACGGTGGGTACCGGCGGGGAGGGGAAGGCCCGGCTCAATCGCAGGATCCCGGGGCGGGCGGGGGTTCAGCCCGGAACCGGCGCAATTCGTTCCACGATCTGCTAGGCAGGATTGGGGATCACATCCGCGGAGGCTGTCCATATGGCCGAGATAACACTGGACCACGTCTACAAGGTGTACGCCGACGGGACCCAGGCTGTCCGGGACCTGAGCCTGTCAATCGCGGAGGGTGAGTTCATGGTGCTCGTCGGCCCGTCGGGTTGCGGCAAAACAACGGCGTTGCGGATGGTCGCCGGCCTGGAGGACATATCGTCAGGCACCGTCTCCATCGGCGGCCGGGTCGTAAACCAGGACCCACCAAAGGCACGCGACGTCGCCATGGTCTTCCAGAACTACGCGCTCTACCCCCACCTATCGGTACGGGACAACATCGGCTTCGGCCTCAAGCTGCGCAAGATGGACCGCGAAGAGATCAAACGACGTGTCGACCGCGCCGCCGACACACTGGGTCTGGACGAATATCTCGACCGCAAACCGAAGGCACTATCGGGTGGTCAACGCCAACGCGTGGCAATGGGTCGAGCGATCGTGCGCGAACCGAAGGCCTTCCTGATGGATGAGCCACTTTCCAATCTCGACGCCAAGCTCCGCGTCCAGATGCGGGCCGAAGTGCTTCGCCTCCAACAGTCGCTCGAGGTCACCACTCTCTACGTCACCCATGACCAGGTCGAGGCGATGACCATGGGTGATCGGGTGGCCGTGCTCAAGCGTGGATTGCTCCAACAGGTTGATGCTCCCCAGGTCCTCTATGACCATCCGGACAATCTTTTCGTGGCCGGATTCATTGGCTCGCCGGCGATGAACCTGCTCGAAGCCCGGCTGGAGCTGGATGACGGGCCGCGAGTCCAGGTCGGCTCCCAGGTCATTGAAATGGATCAGAAGGTGATCGCCGAGCGGCCGTCGCTCCGCAACTACGGCGGACGCACGTTGGTTCTGGGTATCCGCCCCGAGGAGATGGAGGATGCCTCACTGGCTACCGACACCCCGCCGGGACAGAGGATCTCGGTGCGGACAACGCTGGTCGAGGCGCTCGGCTCCGAACTCCTGGTCCACGCCGAGATCGATGCACCGCCGCTGCATACCGAGGACACCCGGGAATTAGCCGAGGACGTCGGCACCGGACTTACCAAACTGCAGGGCAAGTCAGAAGTGGTGGCCAAGGTCAGCCCACGTAGCCGCATACGGGCAGACGCCGACGTCGAGCTGGCAATCGATATCACCCGAGTTCATTTCTTCGATCCCGATTCCGGTAGGGCGGTAACTGACTGATTCGGGGTAGAGGTTCCACCAACAAGTCATAAGCCGAGGAGGCCCCCAAATGAAGCGACACACCAGATGGTTCGCTCTACTCGCAGCCGTGCTGCTGATCGCAGCTTCATGCAGCTCGGACGGAGAGAATGCCGACAGTGGCAGCAGCAACGGGGGATCGGCCACGAGCCAGGACCTCAAAGGATCGACCCTCGAGGTCGCAGCGGTATGGAGCGGCGACGAGCAGGCCAACTTCCAGAAGGTACTGAAGAAGTTCGAGGATGACACGGGGGCAACGGTGAAGTTCACATCCACCGGTGACGACATTGCGACAATCGTCGGCGGCCGGATTGAGGGTGGCTCTCCCCCCGACATAGCCGTTCTTCCCCAGCCAGGGCTGCTCAAGGAGTTCGCGCAGAAGGGCGACTTGAAGTCGATCGAGGAGGCGGCAGGATCGACCGTCGATGAGAACTACGACAAGACCTGGCGGGACCTCGGAACGGTCGACGGAACGCTATACGGCGTCTGGTTCAAGGCATCCAACAAGTCGACGTTCTGGTATGACATCAAGGCTCTCGATGACGCCGGCGTCAAGCCCCCGGAAGACTGGAAGTCGCTCATCGACGACAGCCAGACCCTGCTCGATTCGGGGATAACACCGATCTCGGTCGCAGGAGCTGACGGATGGACCCTCACCGACTGGTTCGAGAACGTCTACATCCGCCAGGCCGGGCCAGAGATGTACGACAAGTTGGCCACCCACCAGATCCCCTGGACCGACGACTCGGTCGTGAAGGCGCTCGACACGATGGGTCAGGTGATCGGTCAGGACAAGTTCGTGGTCGACGGATTGAAGGGTGCGCTGCAGATCGACTTTCCGACCTCTGTTACGAACGTCTTCGGCAACAACCCAAAGGGGGCGATGGTCTACGAGGGCGACTTCGTCGCCGGCAACATAACTGGTGAAACGGATTCGAAACTCGGAACTGATGCCGACTTTGTTCCGTTCCCGAGCGTGGATGGCTCCGAGCCCGCCGTGGTCGGCGGGGGCGACGTGGCGGTGATGCTGACATCGAACAAGGCCTCTGAGGCACTCATCAAGTACCTCGCCACCCCTGAGGCGGCCGAGATCTGGGCGGAGGCAGGTGGGTTCACCTCACCGAACAAGAACGTCGACACCAGCGTCTACCCGGATGCGACCACCAAGAAGAGTGCCGAGAACCTGGTTGACGCCAAGGTGTTCCGGTTCGACCTTTCAGACCTGCAACCCGCAGCGTTCGGCAGCACCCCGGGACAGGGCCTGTTCAAGCTTTTCCAGGACTGGCTCGCAGATCCGACCCAGAGCAAGACCATTGCCCAGAACATGGAGACTGCGGCGGCGGCTGCGTACTGAAGGGGATGACGTGAGCGACGTACCGGATACCGGGCCGCCAGGCACGGGCCAGCCCGGGTCAGGCCAGCCAGAGTCAGGCCAGCTGGAGCCAGGCCAGCTGGAGCCAGGCCAGCCGGAGTCAGGTCAGGTGGGTTCAGGACAAAGCGGGTCGGGATCGGACCAGGCGGGGGGTCTGGTCCTGACCGGTGGCAGCGGCCGTCGTATGAGGGGCCGCGAGATGTACCTGGGACTTCTGTTCCTGGTACCGGCCCTGATTCTTCTGGGTGCGATCGTCGTGTATCCGGTGTTCTTCACGTTGGGACGGAGCCTGTTTTCGGCACGGGGTGGCTCATTTGTCGGCATCGAGAACTACCAGAAGATGTTCGAGAGCGCATCGACGCGCACCGCCATCAAGAACAACGTCATCTGGGTTGTCGTGGCTCCCGTGCTGGCCACTTCGATCGGGCTGGTGTTCGCGGTCCTGACCGAGCGCATCAAGCTCGGCACTGCGTTCAAGTTGTTGATCTTCATGCCGATGGCAATCTCGTTCCTCGCCGCCGGCGTCATCTTCAGACTCGTCTACGACCAGTCGCCTGACCGTGGCGTACTCAACGCGGCCGGCAGGGCGGTCGTCGGAGTCTTCCAGGAACCGGGCCCGTATCCACGGGCACGGCCGGTCGATGAGGCCTTCGCGAAGAAGAGCGGCGGTTTCACATCAACCGAAACGGTGCAGGTCGGGTCCACGCTGATGGTCGGCATGGTCGGCATCCCGCCCTCCCAGGTTCCCAACGATGCCAAGCAGGCGGAAGCGGCACCCAAGGCCCCCGACGGAACGATCACCGGAGTGGTATGGCTAGATTTTGCGCGAGGGGGCGGGGGAACACGCGGACAGATCGACAGCGGTGAACTCGGTTTGCCCAACATGACTGTTCAACTTGTCGACCCCGCTGGCAAGGTGCTCGCAAGTGCAACCACAGACACAAGGGGTCGCTTCCGAATCGATGATGTCAATGCGTCGACTTCGCTCTCGCCCCGACTGGCGTCCAGCAATTTTCGAGCGCCCTGGCCGGGCGAGAAGTGGCTTGGGCCCTCACTCGTTACGCCCGCCGTGATCGGTTCGTTCCTGTGGATCTGGACCGGCTTCGCAATGATGCTGATCGCCGCGGGCCTGTCCGCAATCCCACGGGAGACCTTGGAGGCAGCCCGCGTGGACGGGGCGAGCGAATGGCAGGTATTCCGTCGGGTGACTGTCCCACTATTACGACCCGTCCTTTTGGTGGTGGTCGTAACGCTCGTCATCAACGTGTTGAAGATCTTTGACCTGGTGTTGGTGATTCCTCCCAGTTCATCTCAGGCCTCTGCGAACGTGATCGCGCTCGAGCTCTGGCGAGTGTCCTTCGGTGGGGGTAGCGACCAAGGATTGGGCAGCGCACTCGGAGTCCTGTTGTTCGTCCTGGTGCTTCCGGCCATGTTGTTCAACATCAAGCGTTTCCGATCCGAGGAGGCCTAGATGGCTGGACCGCCACGTTCTGAGCCCGAATCGTTGCCGCCGGACGCGATCAAGGTACGACTGACCACCAGACTCGCTAGCAAGCTTTCGAGTGGCCCCATATACGTGTTCCTGATCGTTGTGTCACTCATTTGGATCACCCCCACGATCGGGTTGTTCATTTCGTCCCTACGGTCACGCACAGAGATCTCAGGCAGTGGATGGTGGACGGTGTTGGCAAATCCGGGCCAACTCACCTTCGACAACTACCGGGCCCTGCTCCAGAACAACCGCATCATTAGTTCGTTCTGGAACACGGTGTTCATCTCGGTTCCTGCGACCATCCTGGTGGTCGTAATTTCCGCCATGGCCGCCTACGCATTTGCGTTCATCCGGTTCCCGGGTCGCGACGGTGTCTTTCTCGTGGTCGTCGGACTCCTGGTCGTCCCGATCCAGGTCGCGCTGATTCCGATAGCGCAGCTCTACGGCAAGCTCCACATCTTTGGCCAGGTCAGCGGCGTGGTGCTCTTCCATGTGGCCTTCGGTCTGCCACTCGGCATTTTCCTGCTCCGCAACTTCTTCAACGGGATACCCACCGAGTTGTTGGAAGCCGCGCGCATGGACGGTGCGAGCGAGGTGCGCCTATTCATCAAGGTGGTGCTGCCACTTGGACTACCAGCTATCGCCTCGTTGGCCATCTTCCAGTTCCTCTGGGTTTGGAACGACCTGCTGGTCGCACTGATATTCGCCAACACCGATTCAGCGCCACTGACGGTCGCCATCCGCGAACAGACACGGCAATTCGGCTCGAACATCGACGTGATCGCACCTGGGGCCTTTTTGTCGATGCTGGTCCCGTTGGTCGTCTTCTTCGCGTTCCAACGGTTCTTCGTGCAAGGACTATTGGCTGGCTCCTCGAAGTAGAAGTTCCCGGCGGACGAGCGAGCCCTCAGATCAGCCGTTCGACACCGGCGAACGCGATCACCAGAGCGCTGTCGTCCCGGCTGCGATCGAAGTCGATGACCCCGCGGAGTCTCCATTCGCCGCTCTCCTCCGGGTCGAGGAGGATCTGGGTCACCTCGTAGCGACCGGAGACCGATCCGCCGTCGGCCACGGGTTCGTCGAAGACGAAGAAGTTGGGGCCTCGGGCGTTGGGTCCTATGTCGACCCAGTTGTGTTCGGCCCAATAGCCATCCATGAGCGCGTCGATGGCTCTGGCATCCCTCGGGGCAGGCCCCGCCTCGCCATCAACGGGCTCAACACCCTCGACCTGTTCGAGATCGGCGACCGTGGCCCCGAGCGCGCGCCGCGCGGCGGCCTGGACCCAGCGGAACATTTCGGTGCGCACAAGCGCCCGGAACTCGCGACGATTCCTCGTGATGTCCACCGCTTGGCCGCTACCCAGGTCGTCCATATCCAGGATTGCGACGTCCTCGCCGAGCGAAATGCGCTCGAGCCGCTCCCATTCCTCCAACAACGACGAGTCGACACTGCGGATTACACCTGCGAGCCAGTCTCCGATCTCGGTGAGCTCGGGGCTCCGCAGGTGATCGGGCACGTTGCGTTCCAACGCCCGGTAACAGTCGGCCAGATAGCGCAGGATCAGGCCCTCCGAACGCTGCAGTCCGTACCGGTGTACGTAGCCGGTGAAGCTCTCACCCTGCTCGAACATCTCCCGGGCGATCGACTTTGGACGGACCCACTCACCGGCCAGCCAGGGATTGGCATCAAGGTGGATCCGCCACGCCCCCGCCAATACTTCACCCAGGGGCTTGGGCCAGTCGATCTCTGCGACCTTGTCCTGGCGTTCGGTGAACTCGACTCCCTCGGCGCTGAGCTTCGCCCACTCGACGTCGCGCAGCGCACGACGCTGGGCGATCAGGATGGGGGATGGATCCTCAAGGCTGGCCTCGATGACGCTCACCATGTCAAGCGCTACGCCGTAGGGCGACGCTGGCGTCGGAGCGCCGACCGCGTCCGCGGGCGCGTCAATCGTCCCGGGGTCCTCGGCGATGATTGCCAGCATGTCGACGACGAACGGCGAAAGAGGCCGATCGAGTGAGAACCGCTCCTGGAGAAGCGGGTTCGGTCGATGTGCCCTTCCCTCGTCATCGGGAGCGTCGAGCGCCTCGATCAGTTCGGCTTCGATCAGGGAGGCCAGCATCTCGTCGATCTGGTCGACCATCTGGTCGCGGGCCGATTCCTTGATGAAACTGCTCCGCACGATGTTTCGCAGTTGGTCGACGCCATCTCCGGGGCGATCAAGCACCCGCAACACGGCACCATCACCAATCTGGAACCGGCTAGTCAACGTTTCTGGCACGCCGTTGACGAGTCGGTTGAACGTGTCCTCGTTCCAATCCTTGAAACCGTGCTCGGGTGCCTTCTTGCGGTGCTTCAGGCGCTTCCCCGCGTTGGCTGCCTTCGCCTCGTCACGGCGGTTCTCGATCCAATAGGCCGGTGCCTGAACGACGACGGTTCCCGAGGTGTCATAGCCCCTTCGCCCGGCGCGTCCGGCGATCTGTTGGAACTCACGCACCCGCAACAGTCGAGTACCGGCGCCGTCGAACTTGCAGAGTTGGGTGAGCAGCACGGTCCGGATCGGAATGTTCACCCCGACCCCCAGGGTGTCGGTGCCGCAAATGAGTTTCAGCAGTCCTGCACGGGCCATCCGCTCGACCAATAGGCGGTAACGGGGCAGCAGTCCGGCGTGGTGCACACCTACTCCTGCTGCGAGATAGCGGCGGAGGTCTTTGCCGAAGGGGGTGTCGAAGCGGAAGCCCGACATAAGGTCGGCCGCCCTCTGCTTCTCGTCCTTGGTCAACACGTTGAGACTCATGAACGACTGGGCCGCTTGGCTGGCCGCCTTCTGGGTGAAGTAGACGACATACACCGGCGCCAGGTTGTCAGCCACGAGCTCGTTGATCGTTTCGTGGAGGGAAGTGACCGCGTATCGGAACGACAGTGGCACCGGACGCTCACCGCCGGTGACGAGTGTCGTGCTGCGCGACGTCTCGCGGTCCAGATGCTCGTGGAGCCAGGCTGTGTCCCCGATCGTGGCGGACATCAATAGAAACCTGGTGTCGGAAAGTTCGAGGAGGGGCAGCTCCCAGGCCCAGCCGCGGCCACGTTCAGAGAAGTAGTGGAACTCGTCCATGGTGACGTGACGCAACGGTAGGTCTCGCCCAGACTCGAGTACCCCGTGGGCGAGGATCTCTGCGGTGCAGCAGACAATCGGTGCCGTCGGGTTGATCTGGGAGTCGCCGGTCACCATGCCGACGTTCTCGGCGCCGAATATCTCGCGGAAGTCGAAGAACTTCTCCGAAACGAGCGCCTTTATCGGCGCCGTGTAAACCGAGAAACCACCTGCTGCGAACGCCTCGGCGTGGCCCGCGGTCGCAACCAACGACTTTCCCGATCCGGTCGGAGTCGTGATCACAACGTGGTCATCGGCAAAAAGCGCCAGAGCCGCATCTTCCTGAGCGGGGTACATCGTTAGGCCTTGTGCGGCCACCCACTCGGTGAAGCGGTCAAGGACATCATCGCCGGCCATACCCGGCTGAATATCTAGAGGCTCCACAGAGACATGGTAGGGGAGTGCCCGATGCTGGCTATTCCGCCGTCTAACTCATAAGCCCCAGTCAGTTGTCCGAGTCCGCTGCCGGAGTCAGATGCCCAGGCACGCCAGAACCTCACCCCTGGGTCCTAGGACCTCGAACCTGACCGGTTTGAACAACCTCGGCGGCGTAGCCGGGTCGTGTTCAATGTGAGTCGCCGATGACGTTGCCCCATGTGCATCCTCGACCACCGGAGTAGTGTCCGGGCCCATGGCGGAATGGAATGACCAAACAGGTACTCAAAGTCGGCGTAGATCGAATCGGCGGTCAGCGCTTTCAGTCGCGATCCTGAGCGTGATCGGCGTGGTCGCTCTCGTCTCCGCCTGCACGCCTCCGCCGTCTGATCCCGGCAGTCCACCGACGACGCTCAATCCGCTACCCCAACCACCGGGCAGCTTCTCGGTACTCACCTACAACGTCGCGGGACTACCCCAGGGCATTTCGGGATCGAACCCCGAATGGAATCTTCCGATCGTCAGCCCGTTGTTGAACGCCTATGACGTGGTTCTCACTCAGGAGGACTTCGACTGGTGGCAGCCGATCGCCGGAATACTCGACTTCGCGAACTACCACACCCGTCTGCGCTCTGCGGCCGAACATCCATGGCGGACCGACCGTCACCCGGGTCCGGAATCAGTTGGTGTCGATGCCGGCGCCAGAGGTCTGCTGGTCGGGGACGGAATCGGGATCATGGCGAAATATCCGTTCAGTGGCGAGAAGCAGCACGCATGGAAGAACTGTTTCGGCGGGATCCTTCCCGATGGTGGAGCTGCGGACTGTCTCGCCATGAAGGGTTTCCGCATGGTGACGATGACCTTGGGAGACGGCCACGAGGTCGATGTCTACAGCCTCCACGGAGAGGCGGGTGGTACGCCGGCGGATCAGGCTCTACAGGAAGAGGATTACGCAGAACTCGCCGACTTCATCAACGCCCGCGGGACTGATCGGGCGATCGTTCTCGGTGGCGATACCAACCTGCACACCGACGACATCCATCCCGACGGTGGTGGCGGAGCGGACACGGTGATCTGGCAACGATTCCTGTCCGCGACCGGGCTCAGCGATGTGTGCATCCAGTTGTCGTGCCCCGAGCCTGGAAGCATCGACAAGATCGCCTACCGCAACAGTTCGACAGTTTCGCTGAGTCCGACGAGCGCAGACTTTCCCCGCGAACGCTTTCAGGTAAATGGCGTCGACCTGAGCGACCACCCACCCTTCGTAGCAACGTTCGACTGGGACGTACCGCGCTAGAACCGAACGATAAACCGCACTTCTGTACATTTCCGCTGTTCTAGCTATAATTTGGCATGGCTGATATAACCGTCACTGAGGCCCGGGCTCGTCTTGCGGCTGTTGTCGATGAGGCAAGAGTTGGAGGCGAGCCTGTATTTCTGACTCGCCACGGAAGGCGGGTCGCAGCGGTCATAGACGCCGACGCACTTGAGGAAATGATCGAAGCGAGCGAGAACTTGGCAGACATCGAGTCGGCCGCTTCGGCCCGTCGCGAAATGGTCGAAGCCGGGGAAACACCGATTCCATGGGAAGAGGTAAAGGCCGAACTCGGCTTGACGTGAAATATGAAATCGAGGTCTCACCGAAGGCCCTGCGTCAGCTTCGAAAGCTAGATGCCCCGGCGCGACGTCGGGTTCAGGCAGCAGTCGAATTGCTGGCCGTGGATCCTCGCCCCGCCGCGGCTACCCAACTGGTCGGGGGAGCTGGCGAATGGCGAGTCCGAACCGGCTCATACCGAATCATCTATGAAATCAACGACGATGTGCTCGTGGTTCTCGCCATTGCGGTTGGCCATCGGCGAGACATCTATCGGCACAAATAGACGCGCGAGCACGCCCGGGGAAACGCCAGACCGCGCTTGCTAGGGGAATGACATCGGCCCCAACGAGTGGACCTCGTTCAGGCGAACTTCACCCGCACGACGGAGGCCTCATCAATGCTGCCGTCCTTCGCAGAGAGTGTCTTGACGATGATCGCTCCGGCCGACGTACCACCCTCGTTCAGGTTCAATGTGGTCGAGAACGGTCCCATTTGACCGTTGGCGCCACCGTTTGTGAAGCCCTCAGCCAGCGGCTCGAGTCGTCCATCCTCCCGGATCTCCAAATTGATGGTCCCCTCGAACGCCGTGCTCTGACCTGAAACGGTCACGGGCGAGGCCACCGATGCGAGCGCAGCGGGCGCGTCTATCACCAAGTTCGGTGTTGTCGCCCCGATAACCCACCAGTCATCGCCGTCGAGCTGACGGACCAACACCGTGGTGACGGGCCCACCGGCTCTCGTTGTAATCGCAACTTCACCCGAGCGGCTGTCCCCCTGCTGGAACTCCCCTGCGATCGGGTCGACAAATCCCAGGTATTCCGTGGCAAAGCCGCTGGCGAGCTTCTGCGGATCACTGAAGCGGGTCCCGTCCACGGCGAAGGGCCAGATCGCCTGCTCCGGCTGCTCTGTGGACTGCGGCTTGACCTTGTCCGTAGTGGGTGCAGCCGTGGTGGTGGTTGTGCTGGTTGTTGAGTCGGCCGACTTCGCGGTGGTGGACGAAGCGTCGTCCGCGGAGCCACAACTCAAGGTCACCAGCGCCACCGGGACGAGAAGGGCTGCCAGTGTCTTTCGTGGATGGAGCTGCATTCCATGAGCCTATTGGTCCTGACCGCCATTTGTGGTCGGATGCGGTGCGGGTCGACGTGGGCGCAACGCGGTCCATCCGCATCCGCGCCCCCTCTTGTGAAAGGTCACCGTCATCGCTCGCCCGGACATGGCAGTGACTTTATGGTCGAGCACCGCAATAGGAGAGCGCCCCCTCGAATGCCGGCCGCGTTAGTTCTCCAGTCCAGCAGCAATTTCTTCCAGCTGTTTGACGATGTTTCTCTCGGCGGCGGCGGGGTCGACACCCACGATGGTGAGTGGTCCGTCTTCCTCGGCGGCCATTAGAGCCAGCAGGATGTGTTCAGTGCCGATGTAGTTGTGCCCCAGCCGCAGGGCTTCCCGATATGTGAGCTCCAGAGCCTTTCGGGCGCCCACGTCAAACGGGATGAGAGCCGGAAGATCGTCCACGCCCGGCGGAAGCGTGGCCTGCAGCCGCTCGATCGCGTCGCCCAGATCTATCTTCTGTGCCGCAATTGAGTCGACTCCGACCGAACCGGTCTGGCTGAGCAGACCGAGCGCCAGATGGGTGGTGGTGATCTCGTCGTTTCCAGCGGAGTGCGCGGCGTTCTGCGCCTCGACCACGACGTTGCGAGCACGCGGCGTGAAGCGGTTGAAGCCCTGTTCGGGATCGAAGTCGGGTAATTCCTTGGGGACGAAGCGCTTACGGGCGGCCTGCTTGGTGACTCCCATGCTGCGCCCGATCTCGGTCCACGATGCACCTGATCGACGGGCCTGGTCGACGAAGTGACCAACCAGATGATCGGCCAGGTCGCCAAGGTGGTCGGCAGCCAACATGGCATCGGTCAGCTGCTCCAGGGGATCCGATTGGATGGTCGATATCGCCTCGATCAGGTCGTCCAGGCGGGGAACGGGCTTCAGGTCGGCAGGAGTCTCCATACCGACAACCATACATTGTCGACGGCCAGATCGTCAACCCCGGGTTGTCGATCCTCATGCAGGCGATCAGCAAGGGGGCGTAGCCGACCGGGATGTCCGAATCGGTGACAGCAACCCAACTGCGACCGGCCTCCGCATATTCGGCTAGGCGTGCCACCGTGAGCTGGCGGTGTCGGCGAAGGCACACAGGTTGGCGATGAGTTGAAGTTCCCCCACGCTGCCCGCCCGGCTGTCGAGAAGAGCATCGGTACAGACCAGATAGGCAATGCAGCGGGCACGACTTATCGCGACGTTGAGCCGGTTCTGTGAGAACAGGAAAGCGCTGCCCCGCGGGATTTCATCCGCGTCGGACGCTGTCATCGAAAAGAACACGATCGCTGCTTCACGACCCTGGAAGCGGTCAACGGTGCCGACCGGGACACCCCTGGTGCGCGGATCCGCATTGAGAGTCTCCTGCAGGCACTTGACCTGTCGTCCATACGGGGCAACGACCATGAAGTCGCCGGCTCCGAGAATCCGGACCTCGCCGTGCTGGTTCGTCCATTCCGTTCCAATGAGGCGGCCGATCTCGTCGTGGATCAGATCAGCCTCTTCGCTCGACCGGGTCGAGCAGTCGGAGTGCTCCGCCTCCAACCATCGCAACCCGGTCCCCTCGACGGTGTTCTGGACGGCACAGGTCGGATGACTTTCGAGGCGGCCCTCATAGATGCGCTCCGAGATGAATGAGCTGACATCGGGGTGCATACGTCTTGTGCAATGCAGGAAGACACCCCGGTCGGGCGGGATCGTGTCGTGTCCGTCGAGGACGTGTTCGAGAACGCTTGCCCCCGAACCGTTCGGGTGACTCGCCTTGGCGACCTGCGCCAGTTGCAGAGGGTCGCCAAGAAGGACGATGTTTCGGGCGGCACCCGTAGTGGACAGGGCGTCGGCGAGGGACATCTGACCGGCTTCGTCGATCAGCAGAACGTCGACCGGATTGGCGCGCATGGCTTCGCTGGCAAAGCTCCATGTGGTCCCGGCGACCAGTCGATACTTCTCGTCGGCGGCCTTCTTGTTGGTCGAGGCGTAGTCGACTCCGGATAGCGGCTCTTCGGGCTTGGTGGCTCTGCGGACGATCGCAGCGGGTTCGTGTGAGCCAGTTTCGATCAGATCGACCACTTCCTCGAGCAGATTGTCGATGGCGCTGTGGCTGAAAGCGGTGATTCCGACGCGCAACCCTGCATCGAGCAGTCGCAACACGATGTGGGAACCGGTGTACGTCTTGCCCGTGCCTGGGGGACCCTGCACCGCCAGGTAACTCGAGTCGAGGTGTGGAACCAGGCCTGCGATCTCATTCACGTCGTCGCTGAAGCCACCGTCAGGCGCGCCGTGTCCGGGCACGAACCGGGGCGGGTCCTTACGCAGTAGTGCCAGCGCCAGCGCGCTGGGCGTGCCGTTGGTCCCAGGATCGAGCATCTGCATCGCAAGGTTGTCGATCACCGTAACTTTCGGACCCGGATCGACCCAGTCGTTCAGTGCGATCGAAACTGGGAGGACACCGGCCTCCTGGGCCCTGGGGTTCCACACCAGATCAAGCTCGCGAGCATCGTGATCGACACGTCCCAGGGATCCGTAGGCGAACCCGCCGGCGGGCAGCACATACAAGACCCCTGACTTCGTCCCGCTACCCAATTCGGCCATGACTTCCTGGTCGGGGTACCGGAATCGCATGACGGGCTGGGCGGGAGTCCCGTTCTTCTTGGTGCGCTCCACCTTGCCCACGACTTCGAGTGAGGTGACGAACTCCTCGTGGTCCAGCAGTTCCTCGGTGTCACCATCGAGCATTGCCACGCGGGGACCGATCGTCGCCAGAAACTCACGGCGCCAATAACCGAGCACGTCACCCATCAACCACTCAGGCGTGCCCTCGCCGTGGGACTTCAGGGCGTCGACCTTCTCGTCGAGCCCCTCTGGTCCGGGATCGGCCTCGAGCGACGCCTCCCGCCAGGCGAGGCCCGCCGGGCGCTGTTCGATGAGCCAGTCACGCAACGCCATCGTGGCGCGCACATCGTCCTCGTTGTAGTCGGCGATCCGCTCCAGGCGAGACGGGTCCTGGTCGTGGATCCAACGGTCGTAGTCGACCACGGCGCCCGAACCGCCGTGGATGTCCTCGGAGCGCTTGAACCCGGTCAGTCGCTCTACGTGCTTGAGCCCGTAGCTCTCGACGCCGACCTGAACACTGTTGCGGACGACCGGAAATAGGTCCACGAAGCATCCGGTCTCGATCAGCTTCCCGAGTTGCGACTGAGCAACGCCGTGCTCCGTGGCGAGTCGTTCGAGCGAAGAACGTTCGGTGTGGTTGTAGTGGTAGACGTGCATTCCCGGATGATGGCGACGTCGATCGGCGATGAACTCGATCAGCTCGTGGGTCCGGGCTGCTTCCGCGGGCCGGTCGTGTGCCCACATCGCGGTGTAGGTCCACTCCGCCGGTCCGACCCCCGCTGGTCCGACACGGGTGATGTACCCGAAGAGAAAGAACAACCCGGCATCGGCACGCCACATCGGATGGCCCTCGAAGTCGAGGAACATGTCGCCATCGTCCGGCTCCGGCAGTTGTTCGAAACCGTGTCCCCACTGCGGGTCGTCCCCGACTTCGATGAGCGAGAACGGGGGAGCTGCGTCGTCACCGAAGGAGCGCTGTTCGACCTGGAGCGCAGCCTGGTCCACCAGGCGCTTCAGGCGCCACGGCGCGAACCCCGGAACCGGTTCTGGTGACCCCGCTAGCGCCAGGACGGTACCGATGCCCGAATCGCGGAAGCGGTCCAGATCCGAAACCCTGAACCCGGCTACGAGCTGCAGTGAATCCTCGTCCCTCCACTGAGCTTCACAGTGTTGCTGGAACTCGCAGAACTCGCAGTGCGTGCAGCGCACCGGTCGGGTCGCGTCGTCGTCGTGGTCTTCGTCGAGCAGGGCGACAAGTTGTTTACGCAACCGCGTCCAATAGGGCATCACGTCGGTCGAGTTGAACCCTTCAGAGGTTCCAGAGCCGAGCCAGATGCGCACGCCATGGGGAGTCAGACCGGTCAGCGCGGCGATCGCCTCGGCATAGAAACACAGCTGGAGGACGTGGCCGACCTTGGCTTCGGAACGGGCAAGTTTGGAATCCACCGGCTCGTAGCGAAAGCCGTCACCGTCGGACTCGTCGATACGTTCGAGGAAGTCGGCGACACCTCTGATTCCGTCGTGCACGAACGGCATCTGGTAGATCACGTCGTGACCATCGGCGAGCGGATTTCCGACCCGTTGCACCCATTTGGCGAAAGATTCCCGATCCTGTCGGGGTGGCACCTCGAATACGTCGAGTCCCTGGTCGCGGTAGTGCTGCAGACAGGCGCCTTCGTGTTCCAATCCCTTGTCGACGACGAGTTGGGCGAACGACCCGAAGGGGGCCGATACCGAGAGCGTTCCGCTGTCGACCATGTTGCGCAGCGACAGATAGTGGGCGCACTCGAGCCACGCCGTGATCTTCGATGGTGTCAGCAGACGGTCGACCATGGGACTCCCTCCGGCGCCAAATTCTCGCACGCCCGCACTTGGAATGCGGGCACTCAGCCGAAGAGAGCCGGAGTTATACGGTCACGCGCTGGAAGAACGGGAAGGTCATACCCGGGATCAGCTTCTCATCCTGGCGGTCCTCGACCAGAGGGCTCATGGCCTGCCAGATGGCCATGACCTCAGGATCCTCGTGAGCCTTGCCCATGCCCTCCGGCGCCCACTCGAACACTTCGACATACACGGGCGGTTCGGCACTGCTGCGGAGAACGATGTGGGGATCGTCGTTGACGAAACCGAGCCGCTTAAGTGTCGGCCAGTTCGCCTCGATCAGGGACTTGAACTCATCCTCGGACTCGGGTCGCACCCAGTAGGTCCAGACGCACATCTCAGCTCTTGGATTGTTCTCGATCACGGGCGCGACAGTAAGGACGGCCACCCGTCTCCGCAAAGTCCGAGACTGAGGATTCCGACCCTCCCCAGGCCAGTGTGGGAACCGCATGCGGCCCGGTGTTGTGTCTGCCAGTGGGTCCAGGACGACACTGTCTCCCCGGAGATGGGGTTGTTCACTCGGTGTCCGATTCAGCGCCTCCCCTGAGCACCCAGCGGGTGGGGGCGGTCGAGGCGCAGTCATCGTCTGATTCGCGTCGCCGCTTCTCACGCTCGGCGAAGAAGTTCTTGTCGAGATGCTCCTTGTCGAAGTCGACCGTCAGGGTCTGCTCGGGCCGGCGTAGCTCGTTAGAGAGAAGCCCCACCAGGACCTCGCAGTCGGCCTCGCTCAGCGGTGGCTGGGCGATCCGTCTGGGCCACAGGCGACGCGCCTGAACGACCGCGACTTCGTTCGCGAATATCGCCGAGCGGGCCAGAAGGTTGATCCAGAAGAGGGTCACCACAACAAACCCGATCGCCCCATACAGGTCCTGCGCCTGTGAAAGCCGGTCGAGAATCAACCAGGAACCAAGCCTTTGGATTACCTGCCAGGCGACACCGGCAACAGCGGCGGCGAGAATCAGCTGAACACTCGCGATGGCCGGTGCGACAACTATGCGGAACACGCCGAACAACAGCAGTGCGGCCAGGAGCGAACCTGTCACCAGCGAGATCGCCTGCGACACGAGGCCGGAGCTCGACGGTGTGTAGAAGTCACGCAGGAAGCTCGTGCCAACTGCCGCTGCGAACACGAGCACGAAGAGCAGCAGCGAGCGAACGAGGCGACTGACGAAGCCCTGCCGTTCGACGCCGGCCACGTTCCACACCTGGTTCAGGGCCAGCTGGAAACCGTTGTAGATGCCCGTTGCGGTCCACAGAAGACCTGCCAGCGAGATCCAGATCCAGGGCCCTTTGACACCAAGGGCAGAGACGTTCTCCTCGATCCGCGAACCGATCACGGGGAACTGCACAATGGTCGAATCCAGCACCGACTCCTTGATCCGGTCACTCGACTTGAGGATGCGAC
>JBATWQ010000408.1:0-3249 GCA_049672765.1 Microthrixaceae bacterium
GTGATTGGAGTGGTCGAATATCGACCACTCCAATCACAATTCTCTGAAAAGGGCGGCCAGTGGTCAGGCGTCTTCGGGGGCAGACAGATACGGAGCGACTTCACCCCACCAGCCGAGTTCCGACGGAATTCTCGGCAAGCTGCGGTAAACGTCGACGTACTCCGTCTCCTGCAACAAACCGTGGAGCATCAGCAGCAACGTCCAGCGGGCATCGGCGCTGCCGCCCTCCTCGATGGCTTCAAGTGCCGTGGCCTCACCTGCACGCATCCGCAGGTAGTTGCGCCACGTCATGACTATGTGCATTTCGGGAGCGCGATAGCCCAGGTCGCCGTCCGAGAGTTCGTCCCACTCGTCGATGATCTCGCACATCGGACGCTTCCCGTCCTGGTAACGGATGTCGAGGGCGAGGTTGCCGACAGGACTGCCGGTCAGCTCGAAGCGCAGCCTCGCCGTCGCATCGGGAATCAGCGGCAGTTCGTCCCAGCGGTCGCTGTTGATGTCGTCGAGCGGCGGTAGGTCCAACAGGTCATCACCGATACGGATCTTGGCCTCGGCGACCTCTGCCGGACCGGGAAGTGCGCTCGGAAACTTGGCCCGGGGATCGCCCTTACGAACCAGCGCCCATGGACCCGGGGTGTCGTCGAAGGTCCAGGACATGAGCTGTCCCTGCTCGAACACCTGATGGTGGTGAACGACGGTGCCATCGTCGGTCACGGCCTCGTGATGGACGGTTCCAGTGGCGTACGCGGGCCGAGGATTGGCCATCTGTCCGCCGGCCTGTTGGCGGACGCTCTGCTGCCCACCCCTTGCTACGAGACCCATCAGTTGGCTCCTGATTCAGGTGATGTCACGGCCACCGAGGCTGCATCGGCGCTACCCCGTGCGTGATAGCTGGACCTTGTGAACGGGCTGGATTCGACGTGTGCGATTCCCAGGGACTCGCCGGTCACCTTGAACCGGGCGTAGTCGTCGGGGGTCCACCAACGGGCGACGGGCAGGTGGTTGGAGGTGGGGCGTAGATACTGTCCGATAGTCACGATCGACGCCCCGACCGCAGCCAGGTCCGCCAGGGTCGAGTTGATCTCGGCCTCATCCTCACCCATTCCGAGCACCAAACCGGACTTCACGGTGAGGCCCTGTTCCGCGGCCCGTGAGAGCACCGCAAGCGACCTGGCATACGACGCCGATGGCCGCACTGCGCGCTGCAGTCGTGGAACAGTCTCGATGTTGTGGTTCAGCACCTCGGGTCGCTCGTCGAAGACGAGCTGGAGCGAGTCCGGGTCGCCCTTGCAGTCGCTGATCAAGACCTCGACCCTGGTCCCGGGTGCCCGCTCACGGATCGCCCGGATCGTGGCTGCCACGTGGCCCGCACCGCCGTCGGCCAGGTCGTCGCGGGCGACCATCGTGATGACGGCGAACTCGAGCATCATGTTGGCGACGGCCTCGGCCACGCGCTGTGGCTCGCCGGGGTCCAGCGGAGCAGGGTGACGGGTGTCGACAAGGCAGAACCCACAAGCCCTGGTGCAGCGTTCTCCGCAGACCATGAACGTGGCGGTTCCCTCGGACCAGCACTCGGACAGGTTCGGACAACCAGCCTCTTCACAAACGGTGATCAGACCGAGGTCCCGGACGGTGTGCTTCAGTCGCAGGACGTCGGGGCCGATCTTGACCGGGGCGCGCATCCAGTCAGGTTTGCGATCCTCGATGGGGACTCCGCCGACGACTCCGGCCTCGGCCAGGCGTCCGAGTAGACGGACCGATGTCCCCTGAACGGCAGGGTCTGGAGTTGGAACGATGTCGGCCGGCGCCGGTTCGGCCAAATCGGCACCAGAGGGCCCGACGGCACTTGCGACTGGCGGTGACGAGGCGTCGGAGTGCCGGTCGGGGCGCTGGTCGGGTCGCCGGTCGGGTCGCTGGTCGGCTCGCACGGTACGGGGAGCGTTGGCTCCATGGGTGGGAACTCCGGGCCCCTCACCGCGGCTGAATGGCGAAAGGTCTGATTCCCGTACCCGCCAAACCACGTCGGAGCGTTCGACCCAACCCGGGTTCCAGCGCGACACGAAGGCGTCGGTGAACGCCTCAGCAGCCTCCCGCATCGACACGCTGACGCCCTCCGCAGCAAGTGAGGTGACTCCATAGTCGGTGATTCCACACGGAACGATCTGCTCGAAATACCCCAGATCTGGGGACACGTTCAGCGCAATTCCATGGAGCGAACGACCGTGTTCGATGCGAACCCCGATCGCCGCGATCTTGCGGGCGGACGCAGTGTTCGGGTCGATCCACACTCCGGGGAACCCGTCGTGTCGTCCAGCACCGCTCAGCCCGAGTGCCTCGAGTGTTTCGATGAGCACCTGCTCCAGGGTCGACACATACGCCCTGGTGTCGGGCATCGCAGAGTCGGCCGGCGGTTCGCCCGAACCCCGCGTCCACCCCTTCGGCGGAAGCGTCAAGATCGGATAGGCGACCAACTGTCCGGGCCCGTGGTAGGTGACGTCGCCTCCACGGTCCACGGCGATCTGCTCCGCTCCCGACGCGGCCGCACCTGCGAGAACATTTTGGGGGTCGGCGTTGCGGCCGAGCGTGTAGGTGTGTGGATGCTCCAGGAGCAGCAGGCGATCGTCGCCCTGCCCCGAACGGTCAGCGTGGAATCCGCGCTGAAGCGCCCAGGCGTCCTGGTACCGCACCGTGCCGAGCCACCGAACCCGGAGTCCGGCGCCAGTCCCGTCCAGTGTGCGCACTCCGCCCACCGACGTTGTGGACGTTGTCGCGCTCATGGCCGGACCCCGGCCGACACTCAGAACTCGGCTTCCCAGTCGCGGGTCTCGAGAATCTCCTTGACCCGTGCTGCGAAGGCTGCTGCGTACGCACCGTCGAAGGCCCGATGGTCCCATGACAGGGTCAGGTTTCCGACCGAGTGGATACCGATGCTCTCGTTGCCGAAGGCGTCGGTCACTACGACCGGCTTCCTCGAGACGCCATCTGTGGAGAGGATGGCGACCTGGGGCTGGTTGATGATCGGAATCACGATCGCGGTGCCGAAGCTTCCGGAGTTGCTGAGCGTGAAGGTGCCTCCGGACAGGTCATCCGGCTGGAGCGACTTGGTGCGGGCGCGATCGGCCAGTTCATGGATGTCCCGTGCGATCGCCCGCAGGCGCTTGTCGTGCGCGGAGCGCACAACCGGGGCCAGCAGCCCCTTGTAATCCAGGTCCACAGCGACCGAAAGGTGGACCTCGTCGTGGAGCACGA
>JBATWQ010000409.1:0-2450 GCA_049672765.1 Microthrixaceae bacterium
CCGGATGGTCAATAGGGCCGTAATGGCGCATAAGGCGCAAACTGGTACCTATCCGGCTTCGGTCGATGAGCTCGGCCCCTACCTCGAACACGCTGCGTCGCTCGCCCAGAACTTCCAAGTAGAGGTCACGGACAATTCGATCCGAGTCCACGGCATCAACGACTGTGTTGCGACTTCGAGTGGAGAGACGACCATTCCCGCAGCAGCTCCTAACAGCCTCGCTCCGCCTGAGCCGAGCGTCGAGATGATGGCTGCTGCGTCGACAGTTCTTGACCTCCACCCAGAAGCTGAAGATCAGTACTGTGCCAACTTTGTTTCGGCTATCTCGACACCGGCGGAGCTGATTCGCTCCATCGAGGCGATACCTGAGTCAGCGCGTCGCGATGCACTGAACTCCCTCGCTTTCAGCGACAACCTTCCACCTGGCGCTGCGGGTTGGACTTGGCCTCAGTTCGTCGACTGGTCGCTGGCGCTGTGGACGGAGTGCCGGAACCGCGGGTAGGTCCGAGTTTGAGAGCTTTTGATTCGGAATGCGACCGAAGACGTCCGGCGAACGTGTCCGAATGCTCAGAAGCCTTGTCCTATACGGGGTCTCGCGCGATGTAGTGCGAGGTCGTCCGGCCCAATCCAACCCGTGATCCTGATCCGGGGTTTCATGGGACAACCATGGGACAACCATGGGACAGATCCGAACGAGGCCGACGGAGTGAACAAGCGACCAAGGACGGCGTTGTCGAAGATGCCATCGGTCGAAGCGATGCGAGTTGGCCCGCGAGTGCCAGCGAGTCGACCCATTGGCACGCCTCGTGGTCCATTGCTCCGAGACGGTGCGTCTCATGTGCAGATCACGATGGCAGCTCAACAGAGGCATCGATCAGGACAAGGTTGAACTCCCCGCCTTGGCCCGGCTCTATAGGCCGACCACCTCGATGACGGGATCGTCGAGGTCGGCTGCGACAACGTCAACCTTGCTCCTAGGTACAGCGACTGCGAGAGCGAGACCGTCGGCCTTGAGCACCCACCCATGTTCCTGTTGCCCAACACCACACAGGAGGAGGTCGACGGATTCGCCAGGGGGAAGCGCCTGAATGAGCGGCTCCAGCTGGTCGCGGTGCTCGCCCACCTGGCCGAACTCGTCAGGACTGTTCTCCATCGCGTCGAGGACGGCCTCGCGGGGCAGAGGGATCGACCCAAGGAGTCCATACCCACACTCGATCCCGTGAATGGCTAGAACCTCTTCAGCATCGGGAGCGTTGTCGCGTTGGCTAAGGAACAAAGCCAGTCCCGCCAGGAGACCGATGACCGCGAGTAGCGCGACCGGCTTGCCCAGTTTGATTCTGCGACGCGTCGGCGCCGGCTGAGTGCGAGCGCCCGCAGCCAGGTCCGCCGTTTTCTCGTGCCTCACGGGCTGGGTGCCCCAGGGGGCCGGTCTCGGGTGCAGCTGCGACTCGGAATCAGCCGTTGGCGGATGAGGTGTCGGCGAGGCCGGCTGGCGGTGAGGGGTCCATTTGGCACCGTCCCAATAACGAGTGCCTCCGACGATCTCCGGATCCGCATACCACCCAGCTTCGACCATTGCGCATCATTGCGCGACCACTGAGCTGAAGCAAGGAAAGTTCGTTCGCTCATAGCGACAGCGGTAGCCCCCACTCGCTGATCCGTCTGAGTTGAAACAGCCCTGACGAATAGTCTGACTAGCGAAATACCTGCATCGAAAAACGATGAAACCCCCCGAACCTGAGGTTCGAGGGGTTTCCGATGTCTCGCGACATCACAATCGTGTCGGAGGACCGATCTGCACAGACGCATACCACCCACTGGCGACTCGTGGCCTGACCCGGAACGGCTCGTGTCGGAGTAGCTAACGAGCCCAACCCGACTGGTGCTGGCAGGCTGATCGCACTGCAGCGCCAAGCCGAGGTTCCCGAGGGTGTCACGGGGCATCACTAGTATCCGTAGCATGGCAGTCTCACCCCAACCCCGAAGCATCGACCTGTTCTGCGGTGCGGGTGGATTCACGGCGGGCCTCCTCCGAGCAGGAGTTCGTTCGGTGCTGGGCTCCGATGTCTGGACGCCAGCTGTCGAGACATTCGAAGCTAATTTTTCTGGTGTCCCCATGCTCCCTGCAGATGCCTCCGAACTCAGCGGCACGGACCTGATGGCAGCGTCCGGCCAAGATGCACCTCCTGAGCTGTTGGTGGGCGGCCCGCCGTGCCAAGGCTTCTCATCGGCCGGATCCAGAGTCGGTGACGATCCTCGGAACACCTTGGTCGGGGTGTTTGCCCGCTTGGTGGCGGAGGTTCAACCCTCAGCTTTCATCTTCGAAAACGTTGAAGGCTTCCTGACTTCAGCTGGAGGGGCATACGTCACGGCTTTGCTTGATCCGCTTGTGGAAGCCGGCTATCAGATCCGACTGGCCAAGCTCAACGTGGCCAACTACGGCGTGCCCC
>JBATWQ010000410.1:0-6375 GCA_049672765.1 Microthrixaceae bacterium
CGGGAGCACATGTTCGCCATAGATACCCATCGCTGAATCCTACGACTGGGCTCGGAGATGCCATATACATGTTGTCGGAACCCGGAGGCACAATGAGCGAGATTCGGACGAGGGTGTATTCGGCTGGAACGCTGACGGAGGAGAACTTCCCTGTCGACGACGTTTCGGACCACCTTGAGCACGCCGACCGTGTCGTTTGGATCGATCTCTGTGACCCGTCCAAGGAGGACCTCGATGGGCTGTCCGAGGAACTCGGGCTTCACCACTTGGCGGTTGAGGATGCCTTGGGTCGACATCAGAGGCCCAAACTGGATCAGTACTCCGGTCATCTCTTCCTTTCGTGCCACTCAGTACGTCTGGAAGGCGGTGCCCTAGAAGAGACCGAGGTTGACGCCTTCATTGGTAAGCAGTGGCTATTGACGGTGCGGAAGTCAGATCACTTTTCAATCGATGACGTAGTTGCCACCTGGGATCATTCGCCGGGGTTGGTCGGCAGGGGAGTGGGGTTCCTGCTCTACGGGCTTCTAGATGTTGTGATCGACGGCTACTTCGAGGTGGTGGAGGCATTCGAGGACTACTACGACGACGTCAGCGACAGCATCTTTGGGGAACATCCGATCGAGCCTTCCGATCAGCGCCACTGGTTTGTCATGGGGCGGGCTCTGATCCGATTTCACCGGCTCGCTATGCCACTGCGAGAAGTAATCAGTGGCCTGATGCGCCGCGAGGAATCTCTGGTGTCCGAGGAGATTCATCCATATTTCCAGGATGTCTATGACCATGTTCTGAGAGTCGAGGAATCCGCGGAGTCGCTTCGCGACCTGGTCTCCACCATCGTCGAGACCAACCTGAGCTTGCGTGACTACCGTCAGAACCAGGCCATGAAGAAGGTCACCAGTTGGGCGGCGATCATCGCCGTACCAACGCTGATCACCGGCTTCTACGGAATGAACGTGCCCTATCCCGGCTTCAGTAGGGAGTCTGGTGTGCTCGTTTCGGTCGTGCTGATCGTGGTGGTTTCGTTGTCGCTATATGCCATGTTCCGCCACAAGGACTGGCTCTAGCGCTACCTGCTCTTGTGGGAGTACCGACAGCAGAAGAGCCGCACGACTGGAACCTCCTGTGGTTCACCTGGCGGCACTCAAAATGTCACAAGCCGTGGCTATGTTGGGTTTATCCTTCAATGCTCCGAATTTTGGAGCTACCGATGCGAGTCATTCTGAACCCGACGTGACTGGGCGACAGAAACGGGGGTGACGCGTTCGTCTGTGACGTGCTCGTTAGCTCTGATATGAGCTCACACCGGTCCAGTTTCCAATGACCCCCGGGAGTTGCCCGAAAATGGTGCCGATCATCGAGGCCGAAGGCCTGACGAAAACCTATGGCGAAGTACGTGCTCTCGATCACCTCGATCTGGTTGCAGAGTCGGGTCGAGTCACTGCGCTCCTGGGCCCGAACGGAGCGGGGAAAACCACCTTTATCAGTGCGCTGGCGACCCTGCTGAAGCCTGATGAGGGGACCTTGAGGGTCGCTGGTGTCGACGCAATCGCCCATCCCAAACAGATTCGACGGATCATCGGGCTCGCAGGTCAGTACGCGTCGGTAGAGCCGGCGATGACCGGTAGGGAGAATATCGAGATGGTCGCCCGACTATTCGGCCTCGACAAGGCAACTTGCCGCAGCGCGAGCGGCGAGGTGCTTGAGCTACTCGGGTTGGCTGACGCAGGAGACCGTCTCGTCAGGACCTATTCCGGAGGCATGAGGAGGCGCCTTGACCTTGGTGCGAGCCTTGTCGGTCGACCTCGGCTGCTACTGCTCGATGAGCCGACTACCGGACTGGACCCAGGAAGTCGGGCGGACCTGTGGGACGCCATTCGCAATTTGGTGAGCAGCGGAACCGATGTGCTGCTGACCACTCAGTACCTGGAAGAGGCAGATCAACTCGCCCGCGACATTGTGATTGTCGACCATGGACGAGTTATTGCTTCCGGCACGCCGGACCAACTCAAGGGGAAGGCCGGTAGGGACGTCATCGAGGTCCGTCCACGTAACGCAACCGACCTGGGCAAGGTCGCCGAAATTCTCGAGACCGTAGCTGCGGAGCCGGTGCGGACCGACGCCGACACCCAGCACGTTTCGGCCTCGGTGGACGGCGGAGGGGACCAACTGACGTCCGTCGTTCGCCTGCTCGACGAGGGGGCGATCCTCTTCGACGACATTGGGCTTCGACGCCCCACTCTCGACGAGGTCTTCCTTGCCCTTACCGGCAAGCCCGCTGAAGCAACCTCCGATCCTGACAGTCAGGGTGAAATGGTGCACACGTCATGAGCACAACGCGCACACGGCCCTCTGGAAGCGGCCGCAACAGCAGCGGCCGCAACAGCAACAGCAACATGTGTGTCGGCCGCACCAGTAACCGACGCATCGGCGTGAATGACGCAAGAACGAACAGTCCGAGAAGGGGAGTCCGAAAATGACTACCGCATCAGCTCCAACAGCAATCGTCACCGAACTGGCCGGAGTCGAGCCGCCCGCCGCGTCGTCCGTCGGCGCAGGATTTGTAACCACGTCGGTTACGACTTCAAAGCGGACAGTCCTCCAGTTCTTCCGAACCCCTCAACTTCTGATGATGGGGTCCATCCAGGGTGCACTCTTCCTGTTGATGTTCCGCTACGTATTCGGCGGAGCTATCGATACCAGGGGAGCGATCAATTATGTCGACTTCCTGGTCCCCGGATTCCTCGTCACGGTCATCCTCTGGACCGGAATGGGTTCTGCGGCAGGAGTGGCAGAAGACGGTGCTTCCGGTGTGTATGACCGGCTGCGATCGCTACCCATTCCCCGCTCGGGAGTCGTGGTGGGCCGCTCACTAGCCGACCTGACTCTCACCGCGTGGGGATTCCTCATCACCGGAGCGCTCGGATTCGCGGTCGGGTTCCGAACCCACAGCAGTCTGACCAATGTGGTGCTCGCGTTCGTCCTGATGCTCGCCGCCGGGTACGCCTTCACATGGGTGTTCATCTTCATCGGACTGATCTCGGGCAACGCCCAGGCCGCCCAGGGAATGTCGATGCTGGTCATTCCGTTCTCATTCATCTCCAGCGCGAACGTTCCCATTGCAAGCATGCCTGGTTGGCTGCAGCCATTTGCCGCCAACCAGCCCGTCAGCGTCATCATCAACGCTGTGCGATGCCTGATGTTGGGTGGCCCGGAACGGGTAGGCACCATCGGTCACTCAACCGGGTACTGGGTTGTCCTTAGCCTGATTTGGTGCGCCGCAATCATGGTTGTCTTCGGGACGCTCGCAGTTTCCCGCTTCTCCCGATCCAAGTAGGGACCAGCCGATCTCCGGACGCAGCACTGGGAGACCCAGCACTGAGTAGAGTCCGGATCCATGGCCCATTCCCGCAAATTTCGCTTTGGCGCACAGCTGCACCAACCACTCGCCGGTTTGACCTGGGCGCAGACCGCTCAGCGAATCGAGGAATTGGGTTACTCGACCCTATTTCTGCCCGACCATTTCGGCGAACAGCTGGCGCCGATCGCTGCTATGACGGCTGCGGCAGCCGCGACTACGACCCTCAGGGTTGGCACTCTCGTATTCGACAATGACTACCGACATCCAGTTGTCCTAGCCAAAGAGATGGCCACGATCGACGTCCTGTTCGAGGGGCGATGCGAGGTCGGCATGGGGGCTGGGTGGATGGCCACCGACTACGCGGAGTCGGGCATTTCGATGGATCCACCGAAGGTGCGGGTCGACCGCCTGATCGAGGGCGCCGAGATCGTCCGTGGTCTCTGGGGCGAGGGTCCTGTGAATCACTCGGGCGAGCACTACACGATCACAGAGATGGTAGGCCTGCCAAGGCCAAGCTCCGCTGGTGGGCCGCCTCTGATCATCGCCGGTGGCTCTCCTAGGATGCTGCGCTTTGCTGGCAGAACGGCAGACATAGTCGGCGTCAATCCGTCGATTCATTCCGGCGAAGTCGATGCCGAGGCCGCCCGGGACGGCATGGCTGATCGGATGGATCGCAAGGTCCAGTGGGTCAGGGAAGGTGCGGGTGGTCGCTTCGACGACCTCGAGATCAACGCGTGGGTGCCGGTAGTCGCAATTACCGACGACGCGCAGGCGGTGGCCGAAATGATCGCCCCCGGATTCGGAATCGACGTTGAACACGCCTCCGAGGCGTTGGACTCGCCGATGACCATGGTGGGGACCGAGGACCAGATCGCCGAACGACTCCGGGAACGTCGCGATCGCTGGGGCTTCTCCTATCACGTGGTCCAGAACGAATCAGCTTTGGCGCTCGCTCCAGTGGTTGCAGCTCTGACCGGAAACTGACCGGCGGCAGACAAGCCTGGAAGCCGGAAGGCAAGCCCTGACGGCCGGCAGGCTAGTTCACGCCACCTCAGGTCACCGGAACGATCCGATGCTCGATGATGTGCCCATCTGCCAGCTCGAGCCACCCGTAGGTTCGATGGGACGCTCGCCGTCGTTCCGTGCAGCTACCGGGGTTGAAGACGCGTTGGCCTTCTTCGCCTTCGGAGTCGTCGGGCATGTGCGAGTGTCCGTAGATGACGATGTCAGCTTCAGGAAATCGGCGGTACAGCCGAGCGTTGCGTCCGACCCGGGGACCCGAATCGTGCAGCATCGCAACCCTGACGCCACCCAGGTCGATGGCAAGTACCTCCGGCAGTTCCAGTGACAGCGTCACGTCGTTGTTCCCCAAGACGGCATGAACCGGTGCAACCTCGGCGAGTCGAATGAGGAGGTCGCTGGTCAGGACATCGCCCGCGTGGAGGATCACGTTCGCCCGTTCGGCTGCTTCCCAGACTTCATCGGGAAGGTCGCGACCGGTACCGGGACGAACGTGGGTGTCAGCTAGTACCAGAACATGCGTGGTCATCGAGAAACCGGCTGCCGAATTGCGTCTGACATCTCTTCGTTCGCCGATCCCTCCGACCACAAAGTCACCAGCTGACCGTACCCTCCGGAGCCGTCATCTGAGAGTTCCAACGATCGTCAGTTGGCGTCCCGTCGATTGAGAAGAATGACTCCCACGGCGAGGATGAGGATCGCGTACAAGGCGAAGATGAGCGCGTACTCGGGGCGGCGAAGGGCGGCGGCGAGAATCTTCTCCGGTCGTCGTTCAAGGACTCCGGCCTATTTCGGCTACTTCGCGCGACCCGACAACAGGCCGAGCTCCTCGGCCCGGCGGACGGCCGCTCGGCGACTGGTCACCCCGAGCTTGGAATAGATGTTCTTCGTGTGCGTTCGAACCGTGTTGACGGAGACCATCAACTCACGAGCGATCTCGGGTCCGCTCAGCTCGCTGGTCAGCAGTTGGAGAACCTCGAGCTCGCGGTCGCTCAACTGTTCGATGAGCGCATGCTGAACGACACGCCTGGAGGGGCGCGCGATTGGTGCACCGACAACCGCGACGGGAGCAGCGAGAACGCGGTTAGCAAACCGCGACGATGTTCCCGTCTCGTCCAGTACCCGGAGCAGTGGACGGAGCCACGGCCCAGCATCGAGGAACGCCCGCACATAACCCTCCGGTTCGGCGATCCAGATGGCTCGTTCGAGGTGCCCCAATGCTGTCGAGCGGTTACCAGCCGCCTCCTCTGCAACGGCCAGCAGGACCAGAACCTGTAGGAGGTCGCCGTCGCGGCCAGCGGTGGCCGACTTGACCGCCAGACGCTCCAATAGCTTGAGCGCATCGGCCAGGCACTGCGGTGACCGCGAAGCCCGGAACTCGGCGATCAGGACCCTGGCCAGGGTGACGTGTTCGAACTCACCCAGATAGTCGAGGTCATCGTCCGCACCGATTCCACGTTCGCGGACCCATGCGAGCGGCGCTTCCAAGTTCCCGTGGTCGGCGAGGAGCCCGGCGCGGACGGCGGGGATGGGCTGCAGGCTTGGGGAGAAGTCCGTCGCGTACAACCGCTCGGCCTCGTCGAGGAGGATCTCGGCGCCCTCCATATCGGCCTGGGCCGCTCGAATACGGGCCATCGCAAGCCGGGACCTGTAGGGATTTTGTGGCAGACCGTTGTGGTCTCCGAGTTCAGCAGCGAGATCGAGTTGCTCAAGTGCGCCTTCAAGGTCACCCATTTCGCGGAGCACCCCACTGAGTCCGACGTGCATGTCCGCCGTGCCACGCAGGGGTGGGCCCTCCCGACCTGAGCCGAGCGCCACCCCGTCGGCATAGATGCGCCTTGCCTCTCGAAGCTTGCCTTGCGCCAGGCGTAGATCTGCCAGCGTGATCGAACAGCCGAGCACATCGGAGGTGTGTCCGGCCCGGAGCAGACCCGCCATGGACACGGTGTATCCGTCGCACGCTCCGTCGATGTCCCCGCGGGCCCAAGCCGCCAGAC
>JBATWQ010000411.1:0-3679 GCA_049672765.1 Microthrixaceae bacterium
GGTGAGGCGGGAGCGACCGACGCCCTCGGAACCGGAGCGATGGGCGGGGCAGAGAAGTCGGTGTCGTCGGTCCAGGCCTCGGTGCCGCCGGCCATCATCTCCATCGATCCCGATCCCGAGAGGACTCCGAGTATGACGTCCATCATCATCAGCGATGTTTCGTTCTTGCAGTCAGCGTCGAGTTGCGCCTTGTTGTAGGACTCCCGCATCGGCTGAATGTTCTGGAGGAACGGGGCGATCATGTCGGCGCCGAAGGGTGGGTCGACCAGCTTGAACGCCATCGGAGTGACCTGGACCCGGTTGTCGGTTACCACGACCTGGGGAAGCTCCAGCTTGGCGCCCAGCGGTCGGAGCAGGTCCTCGAGGCCCTTCTTGAACTCACCCAAGTCACGCAACGCATCCTCTGGGCTGCGTTCGAAGCCCAGAACCGATGCGCTCTTGAACGTGAAACTCCCGGTGGCGCTGACCTGCCTTCCGGAGCGTGCGACGGTTTCCCATCGGGGCTCCCGAAAGATGAAGAGTCCGCCCATGACCCTCAGTTCCTTGGCGGTTACCACCGAGCGGGCTTCTCGGACGTTGTCCTTGACGCTAGAAGTTGCCTCCGAATGTCCACCGTCGAGCGAAACGAAGATCATGTCGGCCTTCTCGGAATCGGTGAAGGCCGTCGACGATGGTGCTGCCGTAGCGGTTGCGACCTGGGTTCCAACCAGGTCCCCGGCGGGATCCTTCCCATAGCCGGGCAGGTATGCCTTCGCCGGCCTGGGTGTGGCCGAATCAGGGTCGGTGGAGCTGGCGAGAGTCAGTGGTGGGAAGGTCGCGGGGTTGAGTATCGGGTCCGACCCGTCGCACTGTTTGACCCCGAACAACGTCGGGAAGATTCCAAGATCGAGCGCCCTTGATTCGGACTTGCCGGTCTTGTCCCGGTAGCCGGCCATGACCAGGCCATACGACATGCCGATATTGGCGTTGCCCTGGACGATGTTGAACCTGAAGGTGGTCGCCGACGCCTGGGCCTCACCGTTGAGGAAATGGGCCGGATCGTAGGGTCCGATCGCACTCGGGGGTTCGGCCGCCTGGGCTCCAGCGGTGGCTCCTCCCGTCAGCGAACCCGAGAAGATCAGGGCAAGACTCAGCCCGGCGGTCGCCGCGTGCAACATTCTGTAGCGAGGCCGACGATCGCTGACAACGGTATTTGCGCGACCAAAGATCACAGGCACACCCCCTCAATTCGCCCTACCAGGCAACCGGCGAATTCCCCCCGCCGTGCCCGTTGAACACCTACCTGTTGAACAGCTAGAGGTGTGACACTAGTTACTCCGGTGCTCCTCGGCCAGGAGTCTCAAAAATTTTCGAGACGTCGTCTAATGCACGGATCGGCCGGGCTCGACCTGGAGTCACCGGGGGTGTCCCGAGGGGTGTCCCGGGCGCCGCTGATGTGCAGAGAGCTGGTCAGCCGACCGAGTTGAGCAGGGGTCCCGAGAACCAAATCGCGCACATCGCCCCGAGTGCGAGCGCCGGACCGAACGCGAACCGGCTGTCGCTGCGACGGATGACCGCTCCCACCCCCATGGCGACGCCGAGCAGGGAGCCGAACAGGAGTCCGTAGATGGGAAGCAGCGGATGGAGCCACGCCAGAAACATGCCGAGTAGCAGGGCCAGTCGAACGTCACCGAAGCCGAGCTTTCCGGGTGCGGCGATGAAGAGGACGAAGAAGAATAGGAAGGAGAGAACTGCTCCGATCACCGCGTGGATGATCGCCCGGGGTGCGCCGATCCCCAGTGACACGCCGGCAATGAGCGCGATTCCGACGGCTGCCCCGACCCACGGCATCCAGAACGGGATGAGCCAGATGCGCAGGTCGACCAGCGAGATCGCGGCAATTACCACGACGAGCCACAAATAGGGAAGCACCACCCATGCGTTGACGGTGGTCGGCAGAGTCAGCGCTGTCACGAGCATTGCCAGGGGCACCCCGACCTGCAGCAGCGGCACCGTCAACGGAAGGCGACGGCCGCAGTCCGGACAACCCCGCAACCAGCTGAGCACCGGGATGACGTCGAGGATGTCGAAGCTGTGATGGCACTTCGGGCAGCGTGCTTCCCGGTAGGCGGCTCGGATGTGCACCAGGGCGACTCCATCGGAGCCGACCTCGGAAGCAACGTCGCGTGGGGTCTTGGGACGCAGTTCCTTGTAGCTGTGCAGCGGGACCGTCATGGCCCACGCCGCGCCGATTCCGGTCAGCACCGCCAGCAGGGGAACAAGGACATCGCTCACGATGTCCCCATCGGCCCCAACCGCCGATTACTGAACCTAGATGGCCGGTAAATCGCTGTTTCTGTCGGGAAATCCGCGGGTTCCATGCTCGGGTTCAGCCTGTTCTCGTGCAGCCAGTCCGCCTTCAGCCTGCTCGTGTCGGGTCAGTTCGCGCTCAGCCAAATTGCGAGCGGCAGCCCGGTCGACTTTCTGGGCGGTGGTCAACGGAACCGCATCGACTATGAGGAGGGCCTCGGGCAACTTGTGGGAGGTGAGCGTTTCGGATGCCCGGGTCCGCAGCTCTTCAAGCGACGGAGGCCCGGTGGGGTCGGCCGGAACGACCAGCGCCAGCCCGCGTTCACCCATCACCTCGTCGGGCCATGGGACCACCACGACATCATCGACCCGCTCGTCGGCCAGTAGAACGGCCTCAACCTCGGATGGAAAGACGTTGTAGCCGCCCCGGATGTACATCTCGCTCCGCCTGCCGGCGAGCACGACCCGGCCCTGTTCGTCAACCGAGGCCAGGTCGCCGGTGCGCAGCCAACGATCAGCGGTCAACGCGGTGAGGGTCGCCTCCGGATCGTTCCAGTAACCGTCCATGACCGCCGGTGATCGCAGCTGCAGTTCACCTGTGGCACCGGCCGGCAGGGGTTTGTCGGACTCGTCGGTGACGCGCACTTCGACCAGCGGTCGCGGTCGGCCGATGGTTCCCCACTCTGATTCATCGTCGCTGCCGGGGTCGGTCCCCAGTCCGACGCCTCCTGACTCGGTGGAGGAGTATCGGATCGAGTATCCCGCCCCGAGGCGTTCACGAATCGCTCTGACCAGTGGAACCGGTGAAGCCGCCCCGCCCGCAATTACGGTCTTGACGCAGCTCAGGTCGAGTTGGTCGAGCAACTGTGACCGCAACATCAGAGCCAGTTGTGGGGTCACGGCGCCGATGGTCGGCATGCGGTGGCTCGCGACAAGTTGCAGGGCCTCGTCGGCGCGCCAGCGCTCCATGACGTGCAGGGTCGACCCGAGGCGTAGGTACCACGGAAACTTCATCGACATTCCGACATGGGCGAACTGTGTGGAAGCGAGCATCGGGGCACCGCCACCCCAGGTTGCTTCTGCATCCGGGCCGAGGTCCATCAACTGGACCGCTCGCAGTTGACGTTCCCGGTACATGGCGGCCTTGGCCCGCCCGGTGGTTCCCGAGGTGAAGCAGATGACGGCCGGACGGCCCTCGTCGGGTGCCGGTAATTCCGGCACGTCCGGCCCAGGGTTCCGGAGGAGTCCTTTCCCGCGTGACCCCTTCTCCACGACAGCAAGATCGGATCTGAGCGAGAGTCCGTCGACCAGCGACGGGTCGACGAGTGTCAGGCGGGGAGCGACCAGGGACTGCAGTTCGCCGCGTTCGCTGGCGGTCAGGACCGGACTT
>JBATWQ010000412.1:0-8680 GCA_049672765.1 Microthrixaceae bacterium
ACCCCGATCATCTACCCGATAACCCTCATTCCGGAACACCTCCACGGGGTGCCCGCCAGGTGGATCGTCGAGAACCTGAATCCGTTGACGGCCTTTGTCGGTGCCGCTCGTGACGCCCTCTATCTGCTGCAACCTCCGACCGCCGAGGAATGGCTGGTCATGGCGGCGTGGTCGACCGCTGCGCTGCTGTTGGGATGGTGGACGTTCAACCGGCGGGCTGCAGACCTGATCGAGGAGCTCTGACATGGCGAGCGTTGTAGTCGACGATGTATCCAAGAAGTTCCGGCTCTACGCCGAGAGGCCCCCGTCGCTCAAGCACAAATTGCTCACGTCGAGCAAGGGAAAGCCCCGTGACCACTGGGCACTCAAGAACGTCAGCCTGGAAGTTGCAGAAGGGTCGATGTATGCGCTCATCGGCCACAACGGATCCGGAAAGTCGACGCTCCTGCGTCTGATCGCCGGTATTTACAAGCCGACGACCGGCAGCGTAAAGACCAATGGCCGAATCTCGGCCCTGCTGGAACTCGGAGCTGGTTTCCACCCGGACCTCACCGGACGCGAGAACATCTACCTCAACGCCTCGCTCATGGGTCTGTCCCGCAAGGAGATCGACAGCGTCATGGAGTCGGTAATCGACTTCTCCGGCGTCGAGGCCTTCATCGACAACCCCGTCAAGCACTACTCGTCGGGAATGTACGTCCGACTTGGCTTCGCGGTCGCTGTACACGTCAACCCGAAGATCCTCATCATCGATGAGGTCATCTCGGTGGGTGACGAGCAGTTCCAGCGTAAGTGCCTTGATCACCTTTACTCGCTGCGCAAGGAGGGTGTGACCATCATCGTGGTCACCCACTCGACCGGACTCGTCCGCAGCATGTGTGACCGGGCAATCTGGTTGGACCACGGGGTCCCGATGCTCGAGGGCACGGCGATCGAAGTCTCCAACGCCTACATCGAATCGGTCAACGACGCCGAGGCCGAACTCAAAGAGCAGGCGGTGCGCGAGTCCGAGGTGGATGGCAAACCCCGCTACGTGCGGCCGGAATCGGAGTTCTCCTGCACCGGGGTCGAGTTCTACGACGACCAGGAGAACCGGATTTCGATGGCCTACAGCGGTGCGCCGCTACGGGTGCGGATCAAGTACAAGGCGACGATCCCTCTGAAGCGGCCCAGGATCAGCTGGGGTGTGTTCCACGAGTCGGGCGTCTACCTCAACGGCGAGTACCACTACTGGCCCGAGGACCATTCCGGACTGGTCGAGGGCGAGGGCTGGGTCGAGAAGAGGTTCGAGCACCTGGATCTCTTCCCGGGCAACTACGACCTGAGCATCGTGCTCGACGACGAGAACGTCCAGCACAACTATCAGCACCTGGACCGGCAGTTCCGGCTGACAGTGCGACCCGGCCCCGAGACCGAGGCGTTCGGATTCGTCAATCTTCCCGGCCCCTGGGCCGAGAGCCCCGACGCGGGCGCCTAGGACGCACCTCTCCGACAGGCCGACAGACTGGTCAACTGGTTGGATGTCAGGTCTGCTGGCGACGCCGGAGTCGTTGATAGGCGGCGGCGCCAAACAACGCGATCACGGTTGCCGCAGCCACACCGCTGACCAGCAGGCCGACCTTCACCCCACGGGGCTCATAGGTCAGCACCACGGTGTGGTCGCCCTTTGTGATCGGCACGGCACCGCCCGAATGGTCGGCAGCGAGGATCTTGGTCCTTCTTCCGTCGACCTCGGCAACCCAGCCGTGCTGGATGGGATCGGCTACGACCAGAAAACCGGGCCCGTCCGCGTCGACGTCGATATCAAGGGCATCGAACGAGTCGTCGACCACCTTGACCGTCCCGGAACCACCGGTGGGCAGACCCGTGGGCTTGTCGAGGACGATTGTGTCGTCGTCGACGTCGCCTGCCCGGATTGCCGCAATGCGCTTTGTCGGGTCCTCTATGACCTTGTCATGGGCTGCCCAGCGGATTCGCGGGAGGGCGTTCGTCCTCCTGTAGATCCATGCTCCGTTGGCGTAGCTGAGGACCAGCCCGTCGTTCTGGGCGTGACAGACGGTGAGGTCGCGGAGTCGGCCGAGTGGGGCGCTGCTCTCCAAGGTCATCTCGATGGTTCCGCTGTGCAGTTCCAGAAGTGGGACCACGACCGTCAGCGAGGTGCCGGCCCCGACGTCGCCGTTGAGGGTGCGTTCGCCCCGGAGCACCTTGCCGTCGTCGGTTCGCGCACGCACGACCAGTGACGTGCCTCGCGCGAGACTTCGCGGGGTGCTGAAGGTGACCCCCCGGATTCCCGGACCGGTCACTTCGAAGGCCGAGGTCGAGCGCCCGTCGTCCGAGTGCTTCAGAGGTGTCGGAGCTGTTTCGCCGCGACAGCGCGCAACGCCCGCCGGGTCGGCCCAGTAGGCGACGCCCATCCGATCGAACACCGGGGATGACGCACTGACGGGATCTTCGAACGTGACGAACGTGGGGGAGCGCATCAGGGCGCCGGCCGAGATGAGCGACTCGGCCCACCGTTGGTCGAAGAAATTGTGCCCACCGACGTTGCGCAGCCCGTAGTACGTGCTCGTGCCGGGGAAGAAGGTCAGGCTGAGCGAAGCGAAGCGTTCCTCTCCGAGTACGTCGCTGAGGAACTCGTGCGAGGACGTTTCCGGGTAGAACTCATCAGGCTGGCTCCGGGGCCAGTAGGGAAGTATCCAGCTCACCGCGTCGACCACAACCACCAGGGCCACCACGGCGATAGCTCCGGAGCGCAGCCGGGGCAGTCGACTCCAGTGGACCATGGTTACGATTGCGAGGGTCGCGATCGCAGCGAGCACGATGGCGCGGATCACCTCGCCCCTGATGTAGCTGTGAAGATCCGCCGGCGCGTCCCGGACGAAGGTCAACAGGTAGAGCGTGCCACCCGCTAGGAGCGCGCCCGTCCAGGCAGTGGCCGCCCATCTGAGAGCGCGGGCGGATATCGGCTGCATGAGCCGATCCAGACCGAGGCCGGCACCCAGCGCCAAAAGGAGCAGTGCGCTCGCCTTGACCCGGTCTGCGAGGTTCGTCGACAGGACAGGTAGGCCCCGGAACATGTCGTAGATCGGCTCGACCCCGAAGCTGTACAGCAACATGATCGATCCGGCGCCGACGGTCAGAAGCAGCAGCAGGTCCTTGGTCGACGGGCGTCCACTGAACAGGACGACCAGACCCGCCGTGGCGCAGGCGAGCAGGGCCGCACCACCGATGAAGCCGACGACCTCGATGTAGTTGAGGGGTCCGAAGTAGCGCTCCGCCGGACCGAGCGCGTTCGGGGCCAACAGGGTTCCCAGCCCCCGGGCCAACGGACTGTCCGCGGTGACTTTTCTGTCCAGCCCGTAGCTGCCCAGGCGAAGGGCGAAGGGGACCACGGTGATGGCGCTGAGCATCGCCCCCAGTACCGCTGCTGCGGCAGCTGCGGCGCTGCGCCGGAGCGCGTCCAGCCAGCCTTCGGACATCTGCACCAGCCGGAAGGTGAGGACGATCGCGGCGGTGCCCACCCCGACCGCTGCGACCGCAGGAAATCCTTCGAGAATTGTGGAACCCACGATGAGTGCGGCAACAGCGATCCGGTCTGGAGTGGTCCGTTCAAGCAGCCGGTCAAAGGCCCACAGGATGCCGGCGGCGAACATCGAGACCCTGGTGTGGGGCCAGTTCACCCACACCACCTGGAACCCGGAAAGCGCGAAAATCACCCCTGCGATGCTCGCTGGCCACCGCCTGGTCCCCACCCGGCGAAGGAAGAGGAAGACGAAGCTCCAGGCGCCGATGAGTTCCAGCGCCTTGAGCAGTCCCGGCGTGTACCAACCGGGGGTGATCAGGGCGACGGCGTTCGACGGGGCGGCCGCGCTTACCCCAAGGCTCGTGGCAAGGTCGGCGCCTCCACTCGAAAGTGGGTTCCACAGGGGCCAGTCACCGGCCCGCATCCGGGTAACCACCTGCTCCCGCTGGGGGAACACGCCGTCGAAGTTGTCCGAGAACGGGGCGCTGTGGGTAAGGGTTGCATCGTCTGGGCGCTGTGACGCCCATGGCTCCCACTGGTAGAGCTGATCGGCGGGTGAGAGCGACCTGACTCCGATCAGGTGTGGTCCGAAGAGCACCACCACCAGCAGAATCGGGAGGAGCGCGGGGGCGAGCCTGCGTAGGCGCCCGAATCGTTGACCCGAGGATTCCGGTGGGGCGTCGCTTTCCTCGATGTCTGGCACCGAGCGGTGCGGTGTCGACGCCATCGTCGCAGATAGTAGTTACCCAGCGCGGGCGTCGCGAAGCCGCAGATCGAGGTCAGCGTTCAGCTGTGGATCGTGCTCTCTCAGATTGGCCCCACCCGTTGACCTATCCTTGCCCGGTGTCCCAACCGACGGCTCGACCCACCAGGCTGATCTCCCAGCTTCCTGCTTGCAGGTTGGTCTTCGTCTCCCGGTCAATTCAGGACCTTCGCCATCCAAAGGGTGACCTTCGTTGAAGGTCGTACTCGTCGGACCGACCTTTCCCTACAAGGGTGGCGTGGCGCAGCACACCACCCAACTGGCGTTCCGGCTCTCGGAAGCCGACGTCGCTACCCAGATCGTCTCCTGGAAATCTCAGTATCCGAAACGCATGTATCCGGGGCGCCTGGAGGTCTCGGGCGGCGAGGGTCAACCCTTCCCCAGGACGCGGCGCTCACTCACCTGGTACAACCCCTTCAGCTGGTTGCGGGCCGGCTGGCGGATGCGGGCGAGGGACACGCTCGTCGTCTTCTGCCTGGTTAATGCACTGCAGGTCCCCGCTTACCTGCTCATGTCTATGGTCGCCCGCAGCGGCGGGGCGTCCGTCGCTCTGTTGTGTCACAACGTCGTTCCCCACGACGCGCCGCGCTGGCAGGTACGGCTCAATGAGCTGTTGATAGGTCGTATCGGCCGCGTGTTGGTGCATTCCGATGCTGAAGCGGAGGCTGCAGGTCGCTTCGGCGCCAAACGGATCGAAGTCGCTGCGCTGCCGTTCTTCCTACCAGTCCGCCCGGCGCTAAGTAGCGGACACACAGTCACCCACGAACTGCTCTTCTTCGGATTTGTCCGCAAATACAAGGGCCTCGACACGCTCATTGAAGCGGTGGCCAAGTGCCGCGTCCCCGTGCGGGTCCGGGCTGTCGGTGAGTTCTGGGAGCCGGTCGAAGACTTCACCACGCAGGCGGAGCGACTGGGTATCGGGGACCGTGTACTCCTCGAGGACCGATACCTGCCGTCCGAAGAAGTTGCGGCTCTGTTCGAGGGGGTAGATGCGCTGGTGGTCCCGTACCGGTCGGGTACCGGATCGCAGCATCCGCGTCTGGGTCACCTCGCCGGCGTACCGGTCGTCGCGACCAGGGTTGGGGATCTTCCCGACCAGGTGGAAGATGGCGTCGACGGTCGACTCTGCGCTCCCGGCGATTCCTCGGCGCTCGCAGCTGCAATCGACAGCCTCTACGACCCCGGCGTGATTGATGCCATGCGTCAGCGGATCGCCGCAAGTCCACCCGATGACGGGTGGAAGCCTTACCTGGCTGCCGTGGAGCGTCTGATGGTCGACGAGGATTCCGACGTCACCCGACCGTGATTCCGTCTAGGTGGTCGGTTCCAAGGGGTCGGCCGAGCGCAGCTTCTGGCGGGCCTTCGCTGCTCGTGCGACACCGGGCACGCCGAATGCTCCCGCCAGCGCCAACTCGGTAAAGATCAGGATCAAGCGGGACATGATACTGACCGTGATCGCTGCAGAGTGACCGATTGATCCGCCCAGACCGATAACCAGGATGGTCTCTCTGATCCCGGCGCCCGCGGGGAGCGGTACCAGCACCATGCCGACCACGAACGCCAGTGCGAAAGCACCGATGGTCGGCAGGAGAAGGTCGACTCCCGCACCGAAGGGTCGGGCGAGCAACCAGGCCTGTAGTCCGAAGAACAGCCAAGACACCAGGGTGAGCGCGCCCGCGGCGCCCACGGTCCGTCCAGCCTGTGGGATGGCCGGGATCTCCCGTTTGGTGCGGCGGGCGACCCATGCCCCGAGGGCGTTCAGCAGGCGGGTGTCGTATATCAACACGATGAGCACCAGCGCCCCGACGCCGCCCGCCGACGCCATGAACCAGATAAGACCGGTTCCCGCTCCGGTGAATACGAGCAGGCCCGTCAGGCCACCGCAGGTGATGGAGATGAGCAGCGCCAACAGGTAGCTGGCCGCCATGGTGACCCGCGGGACGTTGCTCTTGCGACCGAGTTCGGACTGGATTACCACCGGCCACATCGAACCGGGGGCGTACTTGCCGAGCTGTCCGGCGAAGTAGATCGTGAACGCGTCCCTCACAGGGAGTTTCGATCCGAGAGACTCAAGCACCCGTCGCCATCCCTCCGACGCAAGCGACATGGCTATGGCCCCCGCCGCTGCGCTGGAGGCCAACTCAAACACCGAGAGCCTTCTGAGATCCTCGCTCACCGCGCTCCAGTTCCGACGAACCGCAATCACCACGAAGGTGACAACAAGAATCAGAAGCAGCCCCGTCAGCACCTGTTTCCAGTGCCGAAATCGCGATCGTGGCATGGGCGCGGGCCCAATATCGATGGTCACCGCGGCATGCTAGCGCCGTGCTTCCCGGAGTTAGCTGTCCGCGATCGACTGCGCAAAGCTGTAACCATGCCTAGCGAAGCGCAGATGGACCCCGACGAAGACGGATGGCGACTCAGGTACCCGGAGGACCCCGAATCGCGCCGCCGTAAAGCGGCGAATATCGTCCGGGTCCTGGAAGAGTCGGGCAGTCTCGTGGGCGCTCGTGTCTGCGAGGTGGGCGCCGGTTCGGGGCACATGACGGCGGTGCTGATCGACGCGGTGGGAGAGGCCGGCAATGTGATCTCGCTCGACGTCGTCGACACCCGCAAGGAAGATCCGGGAAATGATTTCCGTCTGATCACCGACTCGTCTCTGCCCGTGGCCGATCACTCGGTCGATGTGGTGGTGACCAACCACGTCATCGAACACGTCGGTGGCCGGCATGATCAGCTGCAGCACCTCGTCGAGATCCGACGAATCCTCGCTCCCGGCGGTCGCTGCTATCTGTCGACCCCCAACCGGTGGGCTCCGGTCGAGAACCACTTCAGGTTGCCGCTACTGGGTTGGCTGCCACCCGGCTGGCGGGACGGCTACGTGCGGGCGGCAAAGCGAGGTTCGGTGTTCGACGTGGTTCCGCTTTCGCCCAAAGGTCTGGACCAGCTCTGTGCCGAAGCCGGGCTCCGGTCCGAGGATGTCACCGGAGCGGTGGTCGACGGTGTCATCGCCGGTTCACCCAACGCTGCATCGTCAAAGGTGCTCGGTCGCGTCCCGCTGCACCGCTCATCCCGGTTCGCCCGCATGCTGCCGACCCAGGTCCGTCTCGTCCGAGCGGTCTGATACCTCGCGTCGTCGGCGCTTGACCGAATGCGTCCTCCGGTAGCCTTCCACCATGGCGTTACGGTTTGTGATCATCGGTGGTGGCCCGGCTGGTACCCAGGCTGCGACCAATGCAGCTCGACTCGGCGCCGAGGTGACACTCATCGAGCGCGACGTCGTCGGTGGTGCCGCCCATCTGTGGGATTGTGTGCCGTCCAAGGCGATGATCGCCACCGGAGGGGCGCTCCGGGACGTCACAGGTTCGGCGGGTATGGGCATCGACGTTGCCACCCCGACCGTTGACCTGGAGGCACTGCGCAAGCGTGTCGAAGGCGTCGAGTCCCAGCTCGAGAGCTCGGGAAGGCGCCTGCTCGAAAGCCAAGGTGTCCAGCTGGTGAGAGGCACCGGTCGCCTGCTTGACCCCCACACCGTCGTGGCGGACACCGATTCCGGTCCACTCGAATTCGAAGCCGACGCGATTCTTGTTTCGACCGGCAGTCGTCCCCGCATCCCCGACTGGGCCAATCCCGACGGCGAACGGATCCTGACCACACGGGACGCCTATCCGCCAAGGACCATGCCTGAGCACCTTGTGGTCATCGGATCCGGGGTGACCGGTGTCGAGTTCGTCCACATGTTCTCAAGTTTCGGATCCGAAGTGACCCTGGTCGTGTCGCGGCAGCAGGTTCTGCCTGCCAAGGATCCCGAGGTTGCGGCGGTACTCGAGGAGAACTTCATAGACAGGGGAGTGCACCTCTACAAAGGCGCCCGGGCAGTGGGAATCACGACCACGGACACCGGCGTGACCGTGCAGTGCGATGACGGTCGCACGGCACAAGGCAGCCACGCCCTGTTGGCGATCGGCTCCGTGCCGAACGTCGAGGGACTGGGGCTCGCCGAGGCCGGGGTCCAGATGGACGGCGACTGGGTGGTCAACCTGGATCACCACCTCAGGACGAACATTCCGCACATCTATGTTGCGGGTGACATTTCGGGAAAGCTTCCACTCTCCTCGGTGGCATCGATGCAGGGACGCAAGATTGCGGATCACGTGATGGGTCTCCACAAGATCGATCACCGTCATATCGACTACGAGAAGGCCGCCTCGGCGATCTTCACGGACCCGGAGATCGCCGACGTGGGGCTCGCCGAGGCGGACGCGTTCTCCGAGGGGAGAAAGGTCAGGGTCACAAAGGTGCCCTTCGCATCCGCGGCAAAGGCCGTCATCAACAACGAGCCCCGCGGGTTCGTGAAGATCATCTCGGACCCCGCCACCGGTGTGGTCCTGGGC
>JBATWQ010000413.1:0-19936 GCA_049672765.1 Microthrixaceae bacterium
CCTTGGGCCTGGTTGTGGAGGTCGGCTCGAACTGTGAGTCGATCCCGTGGCGGATCATCTCGATCGCATCCGACCGGAGCTGTGAAACCCGCGACGTCGTGACGCCGAGGAGTTCAGCAAGGCTCTCGAAGGAGCGGTTCTCCAGGTAGATACCGACAATTACGATGCGCAGGCGCTCAGGTAGCGATGCCAGCGCGGCGCGAAGGTAGCCCTGCATCTCTGCCGACTCGAGCAGTTCATCGGGCTCGGGGGAGTTGCGGTCGACCAGCTGGGACTCGTCATCACGACGATCCAGGTTCTGTCGGGAGTCGAGGGCACGGGTGACACCCAGGTTGACGGCCTCGCGCATCCGCCTCAACTCGGCGGCGCTGATCTCTAGGCGTTCTGCAATCTGATCGTCATCGGGCATCTGACGCAGCTCGAGGGCCAGCTCCTGCGTGGCAGCTTCGGCGTCGCGGGCAGTACGTCGGACGGACCGCGAGGTCCAGTCGGCGGAGCGGGCCACGTCCAGCACTGCCCCTCGAATTCGCTGGGTGGCGTATCCGGCGAACGGTATGCCCCGGTCGAAGTCGTAGCGACAAGCTGCTTCGACGAGCCCGAGAGTTCCGGCGGCGGCGAGCTCACTCCGGTCTACAAATCGGGGAAAGCCTCCGGAGATTCGCAGAACGACCTGCTCAACGAGCGGTAGGTGCTCCTCTGCGAGCTGTGCTCTCCGCGTTTCCATGTTGCCCCTGTCGCTAGTGAGCAACCCTGGGCCAGTGAGTAGTCCGGCTCCGGTTGTTGCCCCTGTGTCCAATGACCTGTCGGCAACCATTTCCAACTTCTTAACCGTCGTTCAGGAATTTGGGTCTAACGGACCGGGAGAATGATTCTTTGGACCCACACGCCCGGCCGCGTCCCCGTCCGTGCCTCCCGGCCGCGTCCCCGTCCGTGCCTCCCGGCCAACGCCCGAGTTGCCCCGAGTCGATCAGCGCATGAAATCGAGCAGAGACATCTGCATGACCTTGGCCGTGATCGAAAGCGCAGCCTGGTACGAGAAGTTCTTGGCGCTCGCGTCGATCATCGCCTGGGCGATGTCGACATCCTCGACTTCGGACAGCGCCCGTTTGGTGTCTATGTCAGACAACTCGGTACGGGCTATCACGTCGTCGATCTGGCGTGCTCTGGCGCCGAGTTCGACCTGGGCAGACTCGATCCGGTCCATGGCCGAGTCGAGCGCGTTGATGCCGTTCGACATGCCGGCCTGGTCGCCGCTCGAAATTGCGGCCGATATCGCATCTAGAACCTGGAACAGGTTGCCGTTCATGGGGTCCGCACCATCGAAGGTGCCGAAGACGTTGGTTCCGGTCCGGTTCACGTCGACCGAAACCTCGGGAGCGATCGGCCGCTTGACCGAGTTCTCGTCACCCAGATAGTTGCCGGCAGCATCAAATGCAGCGCTCGAGTCGGAGGTGCCCCCGAAGATCGGTCGGTTCAGGTGCTTGGTGTTGCCGAGCGCAAGAAGGCTCTCCCGGACCGTCTTGACCTCGGCTGCGAGTGCTTCGCGGGCGTTCGGATCCGAGGCACCTGAGCGGGCCTGGATGACCAGTGTCCGGACGTGGGTGATCTCTTCGACACTCGAGGTCAGCGCGGTGTCGCCTGCGACCATCCAACTGCGGGCGTCCGTGGCGTTGCGTTGGAACTGTGAGGACCGCTGCAGGGTTCCCCGGTGCCCGAGCGCGGTCAACGAGCGTGCGGGATCGTCGGACGCCTTGGACATCTGCTTCTGTGAGCTCATCTTCTGCTGGGCCCGAATCATCGCCAGGTTGGCGTTGTTCAGGTCCGCGAGCATCAGGCGGTTCGAAGTGGTCGTCGTTACCCGGGTCATCGTCCTACCAGCCCTGTCCGATTGATGAGTGTGTCAAGAGCCTGGTCAATTGTCGTGAGCATCCGTGAGGCGGCCTCATATGACCGCTGGGCGGTGATCATCGCAGTCAGTTCCTCGTCGAGATTCACTCCGGATACCGAGATCCGGGCGTCGTCGGCCTGGTTGGTGACCTCGGTCTGCAGATAGGAACGTTGTTCCATCGTCTGGGTCTCGATCGCCAGGCGGCCGATCATGTCTGCATAGACACTGTCGGCAGATCCGCTCGTCTGGTGCATCGCCGCGATCTGCTGGGCGATCGTGGCGTCGAGTGCCCCCGACCCGGCGATGCCAGCGGCCACTCGCGTTGGATTTCCGTCCACATCGCTCGAAAGCTTGATTGACGCTGCGGTCACCCCGGCCGGATCCCAGTAGTTGAGGTTGACATCAGCGGCGGTATCGAGCCCCTGGCCCGTCTGGTGTGCTGCGTTCACCGTGGTCACGAGCGTTGCCGCGACCTTGTCGAGGTCCGAGATGGTCCTGGGAACGTGGACATTCGCGGTCGCCAGCAGTCCCGCCACCCGGCCTCCGGTGACCGTGGCGGGATAACCGTCGATTGCCCACTGGACCTCGACGGTGTTCATAGGTACGCCGGCGAAGTCTCCGCCGAGTGGTCCGGACTCTGCGACCTTGAGCTGTTCGGAGCGGCTTCCCTTGACCAGCGAGCTGCCGCCGAGGGTGATGTTGACGGTGCCGAGATCACCCTGGGTGACGCTCACACCGATCAGGTCGGCCAGGTCCTTGACGAGCAGGTCCCGCCGGTCTGCCAGGTCATGGGGATCAAGACCCGAGGCGGTCGCCTGGGCGATCGACTGGTTCAGATCGGCAATTTGGGCAGCGTTGGCGTTGACCTGACTGACGAGCTGATCAACCTCCTTGACCGACTTGTTCCGAAGGTTCGTCAGGTCCGACGAAACTCGGTTGAACGTCGAAGCGATGCTCCGACCCTGCTGGAGCAGGGCGATGCGTCCGGCAGAATTTCCTGGGTCGTTGGCTACGTCGTCCCAGGCCGCGAAGAAGTCGCCGAACTGGACCGACATACCGACGTCGGACGGCTCCGGAAGCATTTGTTCGATCCGCAACAACATTGAGGACTCGGTCTGCAGTCGCTGCGCAGAGCCGTGCTCGCGCATCGCACGATTTTCGAGTAGCTCGTCGCGGACCCTGGTCACTCCGGTGACCTTCACGCCGTTGCCCGAGACCGTCGAGCGGGAGTACAGAGACGGTACGGCCCATTGGCCGGCCGGGGTGAGCTCGACCCTGCGCCGGCTGAAGCCCTCTGTTGCGCTGTTGGCGATGTTGTGGCCGATCGTGTCGAGCACACGTCGCTGGCTGAGAAGACCGCTCAGGGCCGTATTGAGTGAACCGAAGCTTGACATCAGGCGTCCCTGTCCACGAGTACGGCCTCGGACGAAGCCGATGCGAATGTGCTGCTACGTCCTGCCCTGGCGCTGTAGGCCGACTCGCCCTCGTGTCCGAAGGACGTGAGCAGGTCGCCCAGGTCGGCGAGCCCCCTCTGAATCAGGTCCGAGTTGACCCGGGATGCCTCCTCGGCATCGGCCGAGAGCTTGAGGAACGCTGCGTGGTGCTCCGAGAAGATGGTGTCCCAAGGGGCCGACACGGCTCCGATCAGATCTCGCAGACTCGCATCCGGACGGGTGCCGAGCAGGGAGGACAGATCCACGAGCAACTCTGTCCGGAACTCCTCCTGGCGACGGACGTCGTCGAGGGCATCGTTGACATCGGAGGTTGCATATTCGACCCACTCGGACCGGCTGTTGGTCAGCAGGAGTCGTTGGACCTCGAGTCGGTAGATGAGCTGTGTCACCAGATCCCTCTGTTGCCACAGGACGTGGCTCAGTTCGCTGAGCACCAGCTCGACCAGATGGTGCTGGGGGATGATCGCCGGTGACTTGTGCGCGTGCCCATCGCCATTCGAGGCGATCATGTGCGCTGCAAAGGAATCGCGACGAGAGTTTCGTCGGTAGGTTCCCCGCTCGGGAGCAGGATCGAAGTCGGAGTCGCGTGCCATGGTTCTGCCATCGGCACCCAAATCGTCCAGATAAGGGCTCGTCACATTGGCCGATAGATGACGGCCTACAGATGACGCTTGGGCCATTCGACTCATATCGCGCAGCTTTCCCGGCGAGTCCTCATCGGGTAGTGGGCCCCACCGATGACCAAGTGCGCCGTCGGCCGACCGGTCGGCGAGCTAGTCCCAAATCACGGAAGAGAAGGACCCAAATGCGCATCAACCAGAACATCGCAGCATTCAACGCTTACAGGAACCTGTCCACCACGAACACCCAGATGGGTAAGAGCCTTGAAAAGCTCTCATCCGGCTTCAGGATCAACCGTGCAGCCGACGACGCTGCCGGCCTGGTCATCAGCCAGGGCCTTCGTGCGCAGGTTTCGGGTCTGCGTCAGGCAACCCGCAATGCACAGGACGGCATCTCAGTGGCGCAGACCGCTGAAGGTGCTCTCAACGAGGTCCACTCCATGCTGAACCGCATGCGCGACCTCGCCGTCCAGGCGGCCAATACGGGTTCGAACGATTCGGATGCACGTACCGCAGCCCAGACCGAATTCACACAGCTCAGCGAAGAGGTCACCCGCATCTCTGACACCACCAAGTTTGGTGCGCAGAAGCTGCTCGACGGCTCCTACGCAGGTGTGTTCCAGGTCGGATCCGACGCAGGAGACGAGCTGGACGTCACCATCGCAGACATGGATGCGACGGCCCTGGGAATCGACGCCCTCGACCTCTCGGCTGATGCGAGCGCGGCGATCACCGCGATCGACACTGCCATCAAGACGGTCTCGACGACCCGTGGTTCACTGGGTGCAACCCAGAACCGCTTCGAGTCGACGATCTCCAACCTGCAGGTCTCGGTCGAGAACCTGGCTGCTTCGGAATCACGGATCCGTGACACCGACATGGCACAGGAGATGGTGTCCTTCACCCGTCACCAGGTGTTGCTCCAGGCCGGCACCGCGATGCTGGGCCAGGCCAACGGTCTGCCGCAGTCGGTTCTCCGTCTGCTCGGCTGATCCTGATCGGCTGACACTGGTCAGCTGACACTGAACTGGGTGGACCCGGACGCAGCGTGGCGCCGGGGTCCACCCACAGTCAGTTCCTCCTCAAACCTGCCCGGTCTCACAAATCTGCACTGAAGAGGCGTTGCAATGCCCATCGATGGACTTTCCAGTGGTCTCGATACCACCTCGATCATCAACAGCATGATGGCTGTCGAGCGCGCCCCCCAGGACGCGCTCGTTGCGCGTCAGTCCAAGGTGAAGGCCGGATTGGACGCGATTTCGTCGATCAAGTCAAAGCTCGCTGCGGTCTCGACAGCAGCCTCCGAGCTGTCCACGCTCGCAAAGTGGAACCTGGTCAAGGGCACCTCCTCCGACGCGACAGTTGCAACAGTCACCACAAATACAGGCGCCAGTCCAGCTGGGCTCAGCTTCACCGTCGATCAGCTGGCGGCCTCGCACGGTCTTCGAAGCGGCGATGTCATTGCATCTATGGACACCGTCATCGCAGCGTCCGGAACGATCTCCGTCGACACGGGTAATGGTCCTGTGTCGATCGACGTCGGTACCGGAACTCTCCGCGAGGTCATCAATGCGATCGGTGCCTCTGACACCGGCCTGCGGGCCAACGCAGTCAACACCGGTGCTGGATTCCGATTCCAGGTCAGCGCCAAGGACACCGGTTCGGCCTCGACCTTCACGCTGGACGGCATCGACGCTGCGGGCGGCACCGTGGTCACCAGCGCCGGTCGTGATGCCCAGTTGACGATTGGTGACGGGGCGGGTGCCTACAGCGTCGTGTCCGCGTCCAACACCTTCAGCGACATCATGCCCGGCATCTCGGTGACGGCGATGGCTGTGTCAACGACACCGGTGACAGTAAGGGTCGAGTCCGACGTCGAGGGGCTGGCCGCCAAGGTCAAGGCCCTGGTCGACTCGACAAATGCCGTCCTGTCGGAGATCGCCAGCAAGTCCGCGTACAACGCCGCCACCAAGGTCGCCGGGGTTCTCAACGGTGACGCCACAGTTCGCCGTGCGGCCCAGGAGCTGACCCGGGCAGTCTCGGAAGCAGTTGGTTCATCCCCACTGGGCTCGGTCGGCCTGGCCGGGGTGGAACTCGGTCGGGACGGCCGGTTCACCTTCGATGCCGACAAGTTCACAGCCGCGTTCCAGAAAGACCCGGCGGCGGTGACCAAGCTGTTCTCGCAGTCCAGTGTCACCACCGGCTCGGCAGAGTTCGTGTCGAGCGGTGTCCGCACCGTCGAGGGCACCTACAACGTCGAGGTGACACAGGCCGCCCAGCAGGCCAAGTCACTCGGGCTCAGCGGAAGTTGGCCCCTCGCGGCAGACACAACCGTGTCCATCAAGGTCGGTTCGACCAGCGTCAACTGGACCATCACCGCTGGAACCAGCGCGGCCGACGCGGCCATCGGCCTGCGGGGCGCATTGAGCTCTGCTGGTCTGCGAACGGAAGTCGCCGAGGAGGGCGGTGGGCTTTCGATCACATCGATCGACTACGGCTCCGGCTCCAAGTTCGATGTCGCGTGGGATGGAGCCACCTGGGAGAGCCAGCAGGGCGTCGATGTTGCCGGCACGATCGGTGGCATCGCAGCTACGGGCATCGGCCAGATGCTGTCAATCTCTACGACCGACCCGACCCTTGGCGGGATGATCGTCAAGGCCGGCGGCACCGCAACCGGCCTGATCGGATCGGTCACCTTCAGCTCCGGTGCAGCACAACGGGTCACCTCCGCCATCGCGGGGGCTCTCGACCAGGCTGACGGATATTTGACCGGTGCCGAGACCAGCCGCAAGGCCCGTGTCGACGATATGGGTAAGTCCATCAGTGCCTATGACGTGCGCCTGGCACTACGTGAGACCCGCCTTCGTGCCTACTGGTCGGCACTCGAGGTGTCCCTCGGCAACTTGAAACAACAGAGCAGCTGGCTGTCCGGCCAACTCGCCGGACTACCGAGCTGATGAGGCGGTTTGTAAACCAATGGCTCTTCGTTCACCGATTTCCCAGTTCAGCGCCGAGAGCGCAGTCGTCACCCAGCAACGCTTGCTGGTAATGCTCTACGACCGAGTTATCCGCGACATCGATGACGCCGAATCCGCGATTCGAGCGCGTGACCGTCACGCCTCCAACGAGGCCCTGCTCCACGCCCAGGACATAATCGCCGAGCTCGAGCGAGCGCTGGATCCGACGGTCTGGGACGCAGCCAAGGAACTGGCGACGGTCTACATGTTCGTCCAGGCTCGCCTGGTCCGGGCAAATGTCGCCCAGGACCTTTCGGCGCTCGCGGATGCCCGCACTGCGCTTGGCCCACTGCGTGAAGCCTGGACCAAGGCCTGGCAGACAACTCTGGCCCCTTCGGGGGATCCAGTCCCTGTTGCGGCCGGGGTTCGTAGGCCTTTGGACGTCGCAGGATGAGCCTCGACTGGGACGCGGTGCTCGACGAGCTGGAGCACTCGATCCTTGAAGGCACGGAGTTCTCGGCACCACCAGTCGACGAGTCGACCGCCGTACCAACCGAACTCGCTCCGCGTCTGAGTGCCCTGATGGACCTGTGTCTGTCGCGGATTTCAGGGGTGGAGGACGAAATGGCCTCCACCAGCGACGAACTGGCCCAACTGTCGGCCTCGCGTCGAGCAACCCAGCAGCGCGGGCAGCGGACGTTCAGTAGCGCGTTCAATCAGTCGCTCTGATTTCCCGCGGCCCCGGTCACGCATCCGAGAATTCACAGGTTTTTAGGACGAACTCTCATTTGCGTAGCTCTGGTGACGATCACCTGACTGAGCACGGAGCGCTCGCGGTCAACTGCCAGGGACAGGCGGAACTCAACTCTTGGACCTGCCCGTGATTTCGGATCTGACCCTTCGTACGCTCCAGTCGTCCCTCCAGGGACTCGATGCCCGGCGCAAAGCTGCCGAGAACAACATCGCAAACGTCGAAACCCCCGGCTTCAGCGCCCAGAAGGTTTCCTTCGAGGATTCGCTGCGCTCGGCCATCGCCCACAACAACCCGATGGGCGCCGAGATCGAGACCAGAGCCTCGACAGCAGCCACCCGGTTGAACGGCAACAACGTCAACGTCGCAGATGAGCTCACCGGCCTGACCGAAACAGCCCTACGACAGCAGCTCGTCGTCCAGGCGCTCAACGGCAAGTACAGCGTCCTGCGTACTGCGATCGGAAACTGAGGAACGACATGAGTGGTCCCTTCTCGTCCCTTGGCGCGCCGGCTTCCGGTATGCGCGTCTACCAGACCTGGATCGACGCGGTGTCGGACAACATCGCAAACATCAGCACCGTCAATCCGAGCGATGAGGGTGCCTTCCAGGAGCGGTTCGTCATAGCCCAGGCCTCCGGCGGCGGCGCTGCGATCGGTGCTTCAACAGGTGGGGCTGAACAGATCGGTGACGGAGCGTTCGTGAAGGGTGCGGCATTCGGATCCGCCGAGGGCCGACTGGTCTACAACCCCGACCATCCCTATGCAGACGCCGACGGCATGGTCCGGATGCCGGACATCGACATGTCGACCCAAATGACCAATCTGATAATCGCCCAACGCGCCTACCAGGCGAACGTGACCGTGTTTGAGCGGGCCCGCGATTCGTATCTCCGTGCCCTTGAAATCGGGAAGTGACAGTGCCTGCCATTCCAGCAATTTCCTCGATCACGCCTCCTGTTGGTGCCGCCCGCTCGCCAATGGTCGGCGACGCTGCCAGCGGCGACAACTTCGCGTCGGCCCTGACGGGTGCGCTCGACAATCTGGACGCGTCACAGAAGGCGACCGACGGCCTTGCCCGCGCAGCTGCCACTGGTGACCTCGACAAGATCGAGGACCTGATGGTCGCGACCACCGAAACACAACTCGCCACGCAGCTGACCGTTGCGGTGCGAAACAAAGCGGTTGAGGCGTTCAACGACGTCATGAGGATGCAGCTGTGAGCGAACCGATAGAAGCCGATTCCTTCCCGGCCGGCTCCATGGATCCCACCACCAACACCAGGGTTGCCTCGGGCTTCGGTGGCGCCAACTTCGGCGGCTCAGGAACCCCCAGGGAACGTCTCGAGAATCTGCTGGCCGGCTACTCCCGCCGCCAGAAGATCATCGCCGGAGCCTCCGTTCTGGGTGTCGTCGCCCTCTTGTTCATCGTCACCAAGGTGACTGGCCGCACCGAGTGGGGAGCGCTGTACACCGACGTTTCCCCCACCGACGGGGGAGCCATAGTCACCGCGCTCGACGAGCAGGGTGTCCCCCACAAGCTGACCAACGGTGGATCGACGATCATGGTTCCCGCCGAACAGGTCTACGACACACGCCTGAAGCTCTCCGACACCGCTCTGCCCAGCGCCGGAAAGGTCGGCTACGGAGTTCTCGACGGACAGGGCCTGACCACCTCCGAGTTCGGCCAGCGGGTCGGCTACCAACGGGCGATGGAGGGCGAACTGGGCAAGACCATCGAGGCGCTCGACTCGGTCAAGACCGCAGTTGTGCACCTCGCGATCCCCGAGGATCAGGTGTTCGCGCTCCAGGACCAGAAGCCATCCGCGAGCGTCCTCATCAAGACCAGGGGTTCGGGGCTGACCGAGGACCAGGTGCGGGCGATCGTGAACCTGGTTGCGTCGGGGATCGAAGGAATGTCACCCGACGATGTCACCGTCGCCGACTCCGAGGGCAATGTCCTGTCCGCGCCGGGTCAGGGAGTCAACGCCGCCGGGGGCGGCAGTGGAACCCGCCAACGCCAGACCGCCGAGTTCGAAGCTGCCATGCGCAAGTCGCTCGATGACCTGCTCGTCAGCGTCGTCGGCAAGGGCGGCGCCAAGGTGAGCGTCAACGCCGAACTCGACTTCGACCAGACCAACGTGTCCAAGGAGACCTTCGAGACCCCCGGTGTCAGGGCAGACGGCAAGGACCTCGTTCTCGAAGAATCGAAGCGGGACGAGTCCTTCACGGGGGCCGGCCCCCAGACCGGCGGGCCCCTCGGTCCCGATACTCCGCCGGTAGTCGCTGGCAATGCCGACTCCGACTACACCCTCGCCGAGGGTGATGTCCGCTACGCGGTCAACCGTGCCGTCGAGTCGACTACCAAGACACCCGGGTCGGTCAAGCAACTCTCGGTCGCGGTCCTGGTCGACCAGAGCAAGGTCAACGCCGCACAGGCGGACCAGCTGGCTCGCAGCCTCGCCGCAGGTGCCAACATCCGGGCCGACCGGGGTGACGTGCTGACCGTCACCCGACTTCCCTTCGACGAGTCGTCCCTCGATGACACCAAGGCCCAGCTCGAGGCCGCCGAGGCCGCAAAGGCCGCGGCTGGCGGGAGTTCTGGTCTCCGCAGCTCGGCGCTGCTGATCGGCCTTGCCCTGTTGGTCATCTCGGGAGCGATCGCCTACCGCAGAATGCTGCGGAAACGGATGGACGAGCAGCTGATGGACCTCGTCTCGGAATCACACTCGGCGCTACCCAGCGGTGAGGGCGACCTGGAGGACGAGTTGGATCCCGCCACCGCCGCAATGTTGGCCCGGGCCGACGAAGACGACATGTTGGACCTGAGCGCAGGCGAGCCGATCGACGGTGAGATTGAGTTCGGCGAACTGGTCGAGGTCTCGAATGCGCTTGACCTGATCGACCCTGAGGAGTTGGAGCGCATGAGCCGCGAAGCCTCGATCTCTGGGCTCATCGAGAACCAGCCAGAAGAGGTGGCTGCGTTGCTACGCGGCTGGCTCGCAGATAGACGAGGAGTTTCCCGATGACTTTGGCGACTGCGGGGGCACGTCGTGCCTCGTTGACGGCCAAGAACATGAACGGCCTGCAGAAGTCGGCCGTGTTGTTGATGACGGTTGGCAAGGAACGTGCCGCCAAGGTCCTGGGTGAACTGACCGAGGCGGAGATCACCGAGATCATGGGCGAGGTCGCCCAGCTGCAATCGGTGTCAGCGGAAGTAGTCGAGTCGGTCCTCCAAGAGTTCGACATGACCGCCAAGGCGCGCACGCAGATCGCGACGGGCGGCATGGACGTCGCCAAGGACCTCCTCGAAGCTGCCCTCGGTACCACGAAGATGAAGGAGATTTTCGAGCGCCTGTCGATCAACTTCATCAGCGCTCCCTTCGAGTTCGTTCGCCGGGTCGAACCGCGGATGGTTCTCTCGTACATACGTAACGAACATCCCCAGACGATCGCCCTGATCCTCGCCCACATGGTTCCCGAGGCGGCCGCATCGGTGCTCGCAGGGCTGGGCGAGGACACCCAGCGTGACGTCGCAGTCAGGGTGGCGACCATGGACCGCACCTCGCCAGAGATCATCGAGGTCGTCGAATCGGCGCTCGAGAAGCGGCTGTCCTCGCTGGCGCAACAGGGCGAGCTCTCACAGGCCGGCGGTGTCCAGTCGCTGGTCGCGCTGCTCAACCGTTCGGACCGCTCAACCGAGCGTCTCATCTTCGAGGGACTCGACACCCACGACTCGTCGCTCGCTGCCGAAGTCCGCTCCCGCATGTTCGTCTTCGAGGACATCCTGACTCTCGACGATCTGGCTGTTCAGCAGATCCTCCGACGGGTCGACACCAAGGACCTGGCAATGGCGCTCAAGGGTGTTCGCGACGAAGTGCGTGACAAGGTGCTCAGCAACCTTTCGACCCGTGCCTCCGAGACCCTCGCCGACGACATCGAAATTCTCGGTGCGGTTCGCCTCAGTGCGGTCGAGACGGCCCAGGGTGAGATCGTCGCGACGATTCGTGAGATGGAGGACGCCGGCGACATCGTCCTGGTCCGCATGCACGAGGAATTTGTCGAATGAGCTCAAGGATCTCCACGGCTTCGTGGGTCGACCTGGACGCGGACCTGGACGCGGGCCTGGACGCCGGTCTTGCCGGATGGATCGAGCCTCTGGTTCCGCTCAGGAGTCGGGTCCACCGGAACGGCTCGAGGCCCTTTGTCGATATCGAGCTTCCCGACGTCGAGACCCTCGAGAGCCTGGCCCCCGAGGAGATGGAAAACCTCGGCGACGGATGCACCTCCGGCGCGGATGAGGCCGATGTCTCCGATGACTCCGAGGATGAGGACCGATCGGGGGCGGCCGCTATCGCGTGGGCCGTCGCATACCGTGACGGACTGGCCCTGGGTCGGAGCGAAGGATATGCCCAAGGTCTGGCCGAAGGTCGCCGTCAGGGCAGCTTCGAAGCCCGAAATGAAGGCCGTGCCGTGGCCGAACGGGCCGTCGCGGCGATGTCGCTGCAGATCGACACGGTCCTCGTGGCCCTCGATGAGATGGTCGAGAAGGTGGCCGGCGAGGCGACCTCGCTCGGGCTCGGAGTAGCCGAAGCGGTTCTGGACAACGAACTCAGAACGTCGACAAATCCCGGTGCCGATGCCATTGCAAGGGCTGTCCATCTGTTGCCCGATTCGGCGTCGGGTGGATCGGACCGGCTGAGGATCCATCTCAACCCCGGCGACGTAGAAGGTCTTGGTGATGTCGACACCGCCGGTCTGGCCGGTCGGGCCGTCGAGATCGTCGCCGACGACGAAGTCGCTTCCGGTAGCTGCAAGATGGAACTGGGTGCAATGCGCCTGGATGCTTCGGTCGGCGCTGCACTCGCCCGGGTCCGAGCGGTGCTCTCGTGCTGAACGCGACCCTCGACCCCCGGCTCCGCAACGCGGTCCACGTTTCGGCGCGTCCAGAGGTCACCGGACGGGTTTCGAAAGTCGTCGGGCTGACTGTCGAGACCGAAGGTGTCGAGGCGGCGATCGGTGAGGTCCTGACCATTCGCAGTAGCGCAGGAGCCCCCGACATGACGGCCGAGGTCGTCGCCCTCGGAGAACGCGGACCTGTGGTCATGGCGCTGTCGGAGATGCAGGGACTTCGCATAGGTGATCGAGTCCTGGCGACCGGTCGTCCGCTCACCACGCCCATCGGCGAACAGCTTCGGGGTCGGGTGCTCGACGGACTCGGCCGCCCCATCGACGGCGGGCCCTCAATCGACGGCCTGGACCGGGTCAGTCTGCACAACGAAACTCCGCATCCACTCCAGAGGCCGCTCGTGCGTCAACCTGTTCACCTGGGTGTCAGGGCTCTTGACGCAACCACGCCGATTGGACGCGGTCAGAGGGTCGGAATCCTCGCCGGATCAGGCGTCGGCAAGTCCAGCCTGTTGTCGATGATTGTGCGCGGCACCGACGCCGACATCTCTGTCCTCGCCCTGGTCGGTGAACGAGGTCGAGAGGTCCGTGAGTTCATAGACGTGGACCTCGGCCCCGAAGGGCTGGCACGCACGGTTCTGGTTGTGGCCACATCTGATGCACCAGCGACGGTCAGGCGTAGCGCCGCGTTCATGGCGACCCGCATCGCCGAGTCATTCCGCGACGAGGGAGCGCATGTCAATCTTCTGATGGACAGCCTGACCCGGGTGTCCATGGCCCAACGCGAGATCGGACTCTCCGTCGGCGAGCCGCCCGCCACACGTGGCTACCCGCCGTCGGTTTTCGGGCTCATGCCGAAGCTCCTCGAACGGGCGGGGACCAGCGAACGAGGTTCGATCACCGGTATCTACACCGTTCTCGTCGAGGGAGATGACCTCAATGACCCCATCGGTGACACCGCCCGCTCGATTCTCGACGGACACATCTCGCTGTCGAGGGCGCTCGCAACGTCAGGGCATTTCCCGTCGATCGATGTTCTGAACAGCATCTCCAGGGTTTCGTCCGCGGTCACCACGCCCGAACAGCAGGCGCTCGCTCGTGATCTGCGACGACTCATGGCCGCCTACCGCGACGCCAAGGACCTGGTCGACCTGGGCGCCTATGTCGCCGGGGCTGATCCGGTGGTCGACAGGGCGCTGCTGTTGCGTCCGGGCATCGAGGCGTTCCTGCAACAGGGCATGTCCGAGACCGAACCTCCGGGTGGAGTCTGGTCACGACTGGCCGAGGTGCTGCGATGAAGGGCTACCGCTTCCGCCTTGAACCCGCGATGCGGGTCCGACGACTCCAGGAGGAGAACGCCCGGGCCCGTCTTGCCAGAGCGAGAATCGCTGCGGACCAGGCCATGAGCGAAACGGCGCACCGTCGAAGCCTGCTCGATCGTGTCAGGGAGTCGCGCAGTTCCGAGGCGAGCACCGACGACTGGCAAGCAGCGAGAGATCGCCGTGACCGCATGGCCGCAGCGTTGCGCGCCGCTCAGAGCGCAGAAGCCCACGCCCTCGATATCGCACTCGGTCACCAGAACAACTGGGAGGAGGCTGCGGCCGAACTGAAGGTCCTCGAGCGGCTCGACGAACGCAGCCGTGAGGAATGGCGACTTGAGCAGAACCGGGCCGAGCAGAAGGAACTCGACGAGCTCGCAACCGCGCGGTCCGTTCGTATCAGTCACGGGCGGGGTATCTCGTGACCGTCACCTCGGCCCCGGCGTTCAACGCTGTCGCCCGCATGGCATCCATCCGGGCGCGCTTCGACGAGATGGCAGCCACGGTTGCCCAGGTCGCTCCACCGGTGCGGCCAGCCGGCGCACTCGATGCCGCCTCGATCCTCGGCTCGGTCGGTGGCACCGGTCAGGCCGACTTCTCGAGCATTCTCCAGGCCGCCACCGCCGGAACCGACGCCACCGGGTCGACCACGCCGGGCTCCCCGGCACCCCAGGAGATCATCGACGTAGCGAGTGAATATCTGGGTATTCCCTATGTCTGGGGAGGAACCAACCCCAGCACCGGTCTGGACTGCTCCGGCTTCGTGCAGAAGGTTTTCGAACGCTTCGGGATCGACCTGCCCCGTGTGAGCCGCCAACAGGCGCTCGCAGGTGAGGCCGTACCATCGATCGAAGACGCCAGGCCCGGCGACCTGATCGCCTTCGGTCACCCTGTCGACCACATCGGTATCTACGTCGGCGACAACAAGTTCATCCACGCACCAAAGACCGGTGACGTCGTCAAGATCTCACCGATCTACCGCACGCCAACCGCCATCCGTCGCATCGTCCCGTCCGCACCAGCGGGTGCTGCTTACAACGGCGGTTCAATCGGCGGAGTACCACTGGCAGGCTCGCCCGGAGTCGGGAGCGGGGTTGCCCGATATTCCGAGCTGTTCGACGAGGCGGGAACCAAATGGGGAGTCTCGCCCAGGCTGCTGGCCGCCGTCGCACAGGCGGAGTCGGGCGGCAACCCGAACGCGGTGAGTCGAAGTGGCGCACTCGGGCTGATGCAGTTCATGCCATCCACCGCCCGCAGCTTCGGTATCGACCCGCTCGACCCCAAGCAGGCCGTCGAGGGTGCTGCCCGCTATCTGAGCCAACAGATCACGGCGTTCGGATCCGTTGAACTCGCGCTCGCGTCCTACAACGCCGGACCCGGGGCGGTTCGCAAGTACGGAGGGGTGCCTCCATTCCCGGAGACGCAGGCATACGTCCGCAAGATCATGACGAGTATCGGGGGAACACCATGATGAGCATCAACACGGTCCAGCCATCACAGCGACCTGAACCAGCTGCGCAGCCCAGACGAGATCGAGACGACTCGTTCAGCGGTGCGCTGCAGCGTGAGATGAAGAGCCGTGGTTCCGACACGAGGGGCTCGGACGCCGCGCAGACCCGTCGCAGGGACGCCGAGCGCGACCAGGCCAAGCGTGAACAGGTCCGCAAGCACGGCGATGAGAGCCACGGGGCCGACGCGAACGGCGCGGCTCTTCAGGCCGCGAGCGCCACCCGCCATGAAGGTCGTGCCGACCAGACCGACAGTGCGGTGGACGGCGACGTCGGACCGGGCGACGGAACTGACGGACTGTCTGTGGCCGTGTCGGCCGGAGCCGAGACATCGGCGGGCAACACCTCAGAAGCTTCTGACGAGCAGTGCCTAATTGGCTCTGCGGGGTCTGGTGGACCTGGGGGAGCCGAGTTGGTCTCGGGCTCGACCGAAGGGACCCCCGATGGTGCCGCGGTCGGGGAGCGGGCAACCGATGTCGCCGATGCCGGGAGCGTCGACCGGACGGCCGGTGAAGAGATTTCTGCGGGTAGCGGGTCAGCCGCTGACGGGATTACCGCTACCGGGGTGACTACGGCCGAGGCATCCGCCGAGGGGGCGATCGCAGCTTCGGCCCTTGCCGGCGACACTCGCCCTGGATCAGGCACAGGCCCGACCGCTGCCTCCCAGCGGCATGGCGTTGGCCCTGACAGCGGCACCGTTGATGGTGCTTTAGCCGGTCAGGTTGTTGCTGATGCAACAGGTGTGGCCGGCGCTATGGCAGACGGCGACAGCGGGGAAGCTGCAGACTCCGGGACCGCAGGTTCTGCTGGATCTTTCGGACCGGACAGGACCCAAGGCCTGCCGAACGCACCTGTCGCAGGTGTACCCGTCGAAACCGTCGAAACGGTGGACGCCCCCGACGCGGCTTCGAACAAGTCCGCTGCCAAGGTCGCATCGGCCACGGACATGGCTAATGTCGCCCACGCTGCGGGTTCGACCGCCTCGAACCAGGCGGCTCCGGCCGCTGCGAACACCGCTGCGCCTGCTGTGGTGTCGACGGCCCCCACCGGTGGATTCGACATGTCGAAGCTGGGTGAGGGCATCGCGACTCGACTCAGGAACGGTGAAAGGGTCCAGTCGCTCTCCCTGGAGTTGCACCCGGCCGAACTCGGAGCGGTGCGGGTCGATGTCCGACAGATCGACGGAGTCACCCACCTGGTGCTCACACCGGACCGTCAGGCTGGTGGTCAGCGCCTGGCAGCAGCAATGGCCGACCTGCGCCACGACCTGGAGCGCGCAGGGGTCGACATCGGTGACCTTCAGCTCCGTCAGGACCCCTCGGGCGGGGGACAGGACCATCGAGGTGGATCTAGTGACCGAATCGTCACGAACCCGCGAACCGGTTCGACCGGATCGGTCATCCAACCTCCGATCACGGTTCGACGAACCACGCAGCTTGCCGGATCACGACAACGCGTAGCGATCGACCTCTGAGCATGCACCGAGCCCAGAAGCCACCCAAGCCAGAAGCATCGACACCAGAACCTTCGACACCAGAACCATCGACCGAGAAATCAACCGAGGAGTCACGACCAACATGACCAATCCGATCGACCCGACCTCGGGCTCTGGAAATACGACAGTCGCAGCACCCGAGCCCGCCCGTCGCAACGACGAGCTGGACAAGGACGCCTTCCTCAAGCTGCTCGTCGCCCAGCTCAAGTACCAGGATCCGCTCTCACCGGCGGACCCGGCGGAGTTCATGGCCCAGACGGCCCAGTTCACGACCGTCGAGAAGCTTGATCTCCTGACCCAGCAGGGCGAGTCGACCAACAGGGCGCTCGGGCTCTCGGCAGCCAGCGGGCTGCTCGGTCGCACCGTGACCTGGTTTGCGGCGGACGGGTCCGTGGCGAGCGGCAAGGTCAGCGCAGCCGTGTCCTCTATCGACGGTGTCAACGTCACCGTCGGAGATGACCAGGTCTCGCTCGATGCCATTACAGGGATCAGCTGAGTGGCAGCAGCGAACCGAGCCGAAAACCCAATCCGAAAACCCAACCCGAATCACAACCCGAACAGCAGCGCCAACCACAACCCGAACAGCGAATTTTGAGGAGCAGTCATGATCAGATCAATGTTCTCAGCAGTATCAGGTCTTCGTAACCATCAGACGATGATGGACGTCGTCGGCAACAACATCGCCAACGTCAACACCGCGGGCTACAAGTCCTCGACGACGGTTTTCCAGGACGTCCTCAGCCAGACTCTCCGGGGTTCCGGACGGGCGACATCCACGACCGGCGGCACCAACCCCGCCCAGATCGGACTCGGCTCGAAGGTCGCCGGAATCACCACCAACTTCTCGCAGGGTTCGCTGCAGCTGACCGGTCGCGCCACGGACTTCGCGATCCAGGGTGACGGCTTCTTCGTGGTCAACCAGGGCGGCAGGCAGCTCTATACGAGGTCGGGCTCGTTCAGTCCCGACGCCTTGGGGCGCCTGGTCACCCAGGAAGGTGCGCTCCTGCAGGGCTGGAGCGCGGATGCCTCGGGTGGGGTGAACTCGAGTGGTGCCATTGGAAACATCGTGATCCCGATCGGCGATGTTCTCGAACCGATCCAGACCACGTCGGTCACGATGGGCGGAAACCTCCCCTCCGACGCCGAAATCGGAGCGATGATCGCCAACTCGGTCGAGGTCCACGACGCCCAGGGCAACCCTGTGACCGTTCGCTTCGAGTTCACCAAGACCGCTGCCGACAGCTGGGACGCCGTCTACCGTCACGTCGACAGCGCCGGTGTTCTGAATCCGGCGCCTCCGGCGGCGGGCACCGCTATGGCGGGTGGGACCATGACGTTCAACGCGACCGGAGAACTGACCTCGGGATACGCCCTAACCATCGCAGGTGGATCCATCCCCGGCTTCGGTGCCGGCGCGGACATCACCGTGAATCTCGGTTCGGTCGGCGAGCCCAACCGACTGACCCAGTTCGGTTCGCTCTCGTCGCTCGCAATTGCGGGCCAGGACGGCACCGCGGCCGGACTGCTCCAGAGCTTCACAGTGGGTCAGGACGGCACCATCGTCGGTTCCTACTCCAACGGACGCAACCGCGTCGTCGGACAGATCGCACTCGCCACCTTCACCAACCCTGAAGGCCTCGAGAAGTCTGGCGGATCCAGCTACAGGGACTCGATCAACTCCGGACTCGCCCAGATCGGAGTTGCGGGCGAGGGTGGCCGTGGACTTCTTTCCTCGGGAACCCTCGAGATGTCCAACGTGGATCTGGCGAGCGAGTTCACGAACCTGATCGTCGCCCAGCGCGGATTCCAGGCCAACTCAAGGGTCGTCACGACCTCTGACGAACTACTCCAGGAAGTCGTCAACCTGAAGCGTTGATCCCAACAGCTCAATACAGATGAGCCACGGTGAGGAGCCGGGGAAATGGTCCGAATGGCCCAGACCGGATCCTCACCGTGGGCTCTCCAGAACCGATTTACACGGGACCGGCACGACGCTGGTTGAAACGATATGCACGGAGGCGCCGTCGTGATCCTATTGACGCGACTGAACGGAACCAGGTTCGGCATAAACGCCGACCTGATCGAAAGGGTCGAAACCACCGGCGACACCGTCGTCTGGCTGATCGACGGCACCCGGTTCGTGGTTTCTGAGACTCCAGCCGCAGTTGTCGATGCAATCATCGACTTCAGGGGCAGGGTTCTGGCCAACGCAGAAATGGCCGTGACCTCCGCCGAGTCCGCGGCAGACGATTCCGACCGCTACGGTCCCGGTGAACGCGGCGCCCTCCGCCTCGTTGTCGAATCGACCGGAACCATCGACCACCAGGGCGAGGGACGCTGAGATGGATCCGGTAACAATTCTCGGTGTCATCCTCATAGTCGTCGGAGTTTTCGTCGGCGCACTGCTCAAGGGACTCTCCCCGGTCGCGTTCTTCACCATCCCTGCGGCGTTTCTGATCGTGTTCCTGCCCACATTCGGTGCGGCGTTCATGGGCTCGACCATGGAGGACGTCCGCGCCTTCCCGCGGCTGTTCAAGAAGTTCGTCGGCCGCCAACGTCAGGCGGACCCCGACGCGCTGATCACCCAGATCGTCTCCCTCGGTGAACGAGCGCGTCGTGAGGGTCTGTTGGCACTCGAAGACGAAGTCGGGGCGATCGAGGAGCCCTTCCTGCGTCGCGGTCTCCAGATGGCGGTGGACGGGGCCGACCCCGAGACCGTCGAGGAAATCATGGACACCGAGATCAGAGGTATGCAGGCCCGACACCGCCAGGGTGCCAAGCTGGTCTCGTCGATGGGTATCTACGCCCCGACGTTCGGGATCATTGGTGCGGTGGTCGGTCTGATCGTCACCCTGGGCAAGCTCGACAACCCGGCCGAACTTGGCCACGGAATTGCCGCGGCGTTCATCGCGACCTTCTGGGGAGTCTTCCTCGCAAACGGGATCTTCCTGCCCTGGTCGAATCGCCTTGTGCGGCTCTCGGGTGAGGAAGTCGCCCAGAAGCGGTTGCTCGTCGAGGGCGTCCTGGCGGTCCAGTCC
>JBATWQ010000414.1:0-15087 GCA_049672765.1 Microthrixaceae bacterium
TGGGTCGACGTCCATACCCACTACGACGGCCAAGCCACGTGGGATCCAGAAGTTTCTCCGTCGGGTTGGCACGGAGTCACAACGGTGGTGATGGGCAACTGCGGTGTCGGGTTCGCCCCGGTCCGCAAGGGTGAGCAGGACTTTCTCATTCAACTCATGGAGGGCGTCGAGGACATCCCCGGCGCTGCTCTCGAGGAGGGGATGACGTGGAACTGGGAGTCGTTCCCCGAGTACCTCGATGAACTCGAACGCATGCCCCGCGTCATGGACGTCGCCGCGCTGTTGCCCCACGGCGCGCTGCGCACCTACGTGTTGGGTTCGGAGCGTCCCAACGACGAGGCCAACGAAGGCGAGATCGCCGAAATGGCCCGCCTCGCGCACGAAGCTGCGCTCGCCGGGGCGATGGGTGTGTCCACCACCCGCACACTGCTGCACCGCGCGAAGGACGGCGAACTCGCTGCCGGGACCACCGCCGCGGCGAGAGAACTGATCGAGATCGGTTCGGCGCTGGGGGACACCGGACACCGGGTGTTCTCGATCGCTTCGGACATGATGGATCCGGCCGCCGAGTTCGACTGGATGACCGAGATCTCCCAACGCGCGGGAATTCCTGTCACCTTCCAGGTTTTGGCGGTCGACTTCGCTCCCCATTGGTGGCGGGACTGGATCAACCGGGCACTCAACGCCAACCGCGAGGGTGCATGGCTGGTCCCCCAGGTGGCGGGCAAGCCGGCGTCGGTGCTGGTCGGATTCGAGTCCAACTTCCATCCGTTCGTCCGCAACTCGGAGTACCTCAAGTACGAGTCGCTGCCGATGGATGAGCGGATCAAGGTCCTGCGCGACCCCGCGGTCCGCGACGCGATCCTGGCCGCCCGCCCGACCGGTGCGCTGGCAGGCTTCGACGCGCTGATGGCCAGCAGCCTGGACAAGCTGTTCCCACTCGGCGACCCGCCGAACTACGAGCCCGACCCGTCCACAAGCATCGCCGCGGTCGCCGAACGCGAGGGTAGGGATCCGCTCGAAGTCACCTACGACATGATGTTGCAACGCGACGGCCGCGAGCTTCTCTACCTGCCGCTGCTCGGATATGTCGACGGCAGCCTCAACGACATCGGCGAGATGCTCAAGCACCCCGGTACGGTCCTCGGCCTTGGCGACGGCGGCGCCCACTGCGGCGTGCTCTGCGACGCGAGCCTGCCGACATTCATGCTGACCCACTGGGCGCGTGACCGTTCCCGTGGCGAGACGTTGCCGGTCGAGATGATCGTCAATCACCAAACGCGACGCACCGCCATGCTCTACGGCTTTGCAGACAGAGGACTGCTCGCACCCGGGTACCTGGCGGACATCAACGTGGTCGACCTCGACGAGCTGGCACTGCTCCCACCAGAGATGGCATATGACCTACCGGCCGGTGGCAAGCGGCTGATCCAGCGTGCGACCGGATACGTCGCGACGATCAAGTCCGGAGTGGTGGTCCGTGAAGGCGACGTGGCGACCGGCGAGCTACCCGGTCGACTGCTGCGGGGCGCTCAGGCCGACCCGACCGCTGAACGTCGGGCCGAGCCGATGCTCGCATGAAGCTCGCGATTGCTTGGGCGAGCGACCCAATGACCCGACGGTCAAGTTCTGCCCACCGGGTCGATGCTCGCCCGAGCGTCTAACTGGGTCCGTAGGGTTCGTCGCCAGTGATGCTGATGCGATCCATCACGCGTCGCTGGGGCGCGTAGTCACTCGACGCGTAGTGCTGGGTCGATCGGTTGTCCCAGAACGCCACCGACCCGGGCTCCCAGCGGAACCGGCACTGGAACTCGGGCCGGGTGAACTGCCGATACAGAAGCTTCAGCAGGTCCTCACTCTCGGTGTGGTCGAGCCCCTTGATGTACTGGGTGAAGTACGGGTTGACGAACAGCGTCCGCCGACCGGTCTCGGGGTGGACCCGTACGACGGGATGCTCGACCTGGGGGAACTGCCCGGTGAGTCCCGCCATGTCCTCGGGTGGCATTGCCATACCGAACGTCGACTGCCAGTCGTGGACAGCGGTCAACCCGTCGATGCGCTCGCGGACCTTCGCGGGCAGGGCGTCATAGGCGGCGCCGGCGTCGGCCCATAGCGTGTCGCCACCGAGTTCAGGCACCTCGACGGCGCGGAGCACCGCCCCGTACGACGGCCTCAGGTGCCACGTCAGATCGGCATGCCACTCGTTCTCGACACCCGAGCTCTGGGCGTCCTTTGCCAGGCGGACCACAGCCTCGTCGTCCTGGTCGGGGTGCACGTAGTTGTAGAACGGATGACGTTCCAGGTCGCCCCAACGTTCTGCGAACCGGCGCTGCTGATCCCGGTCGATGTCCTGGTCGCGGAAGAACAGGACCTTCCACTCGAGCAACGCTTGTCGAACCTCGTCGTGGACCTCGGGGTCGAAGTCGTCACCAAGGCCGACGCCGGTGACCTCGGCGCCGATCGTGGGAGACAGCGGGCTCAGTCGGATGATCTTGTACGGGCGAAGCTCGAAGCCCTCGGGAATCCTGGCCGTCACCATCGGTCCGATCGTCAGATGGTCGTTCAGCGTGAACATCAAATGCCCCCTGTTTGGCTCAAGCGATCTGGCTGACGAGTCAGCCAAATTCGGTTTCCCCCAAGGGGATCATGTCACGCAAACGGTGGCGCTCCGTTGTCGGGACAGGCCCGGGCCGAGTCGCCGCCCGTGGAGCTGCTGGCCGACGACGGGGCGACCAAGAACGCGCGCAGCGCCGATCTGGCGCAGGGGCTGGTCAACATCGCGTCGTGTCCGCCCCGGGGTACTTCGAGGTAGATGCCCTTCAGGTTGGTAGCGGTCCTGCGGGCGTCACCCGGAGGTGTGATCGGATCGAGTTCGCCCGACACGACGAGCGTCGGAGGCGGATCGGTGCGCCCTGTTCGCTCCAGCGGACTAGGGCGATGGTCGGAGGTATTCGCCACCGGCCAGAACTCACAGAAGCTGTCGGTGCCGCTCAGGACCAGGTCCCGGGCCCGACCCGGATCCGACCGGGCCACGCGCCGGGCCTCGTTCTCAGCTCCGCTTATGTCACCGTTCCGCTGGGTGCCGCCGCGGGTGTCATCTACGTCGGTGCGGGTTCCGCCGTCGCCGGCACCTTTGTCGTCGTCTCCGACATCTCCGGCGGGCTGGTCGTTCCCGCTATCCCCGGCCGTCTCGTCGGTGCGGCCCGAATAGCGGGCCTTCAGGTCGGCGCAGCTGATGCTGATCTGCGCCCCGAACGCTCCTCCGCCAGCGACAAGAGGAGCGATCTGCGGACCGATCACGGACCACACCTGAGGATCACCAGCTGCGATCCGACTGATGGTCGTCGGCAACAGCGGAATGGTCGCGCTGTCGTAGAGAGCGCCGAACACGCCGGCATAGAGTTCGTCGCCGGTGACCAGGATCTGGCTGGCAGGACCCACCGTGACCGGTCGGGCGTCCAGCGCTTCGGCAGCAGACTCGAGCTCGTTCCGGAGGTCAGGAAACCGGGACCTGCAACCGGCGTCGGTGGCGCAACTATCGAACAGTCGCGACATGGCCGGTTCCAGTACCCTCCGCTCGTCCCCGGGTCCTCCGCTGCCGGCTGCCACGACTCCGCCGAGCGCCAGAGACGCGACGTGCTGGGGGTACGACGCCTCGTAGGCCATGGCCAGTCGGGTCCCGTAGGACATTCCTATGAGCGACATCTTCTCGGCGCCGAGCGACTTTCGCAGGTCTTCGAGGTCGAGGACCGAGTTGTGGGTGTCGTACTGGGCCAGGTCGACCCCGGCCGCACGGAGCCTGGTATTGCAGGTCATCAGGGAACTGCCGATCGTCTGTCGTGCCTCGTTCCAGGAAGGGTGGCGGGCGAGTGTCGTGGCGAGCGCCTCGGACTGTTCCGGGCAGTCGAGTCGCGGGTTCGAACCGCCCCCGCCGCGCTGGTCATAGGCGATGAAGTCACGGGAAACGCCGTTCATCAGCTGCTCCCAGGCGACCCAACCGTCAACCGCTCCGTCGCCCGGCCCGCCATGGAGATAGACGATCGGTGGTTGCCCTGTGGCGGCAGCGGTAGGAACGGTGGTGGCGGGAAGCCCGGGCCTGGTGCCCGGTGCGCGCACCCGGATCACCGGTAGTTCGACCTGTCGACCGGTCGGATCAGCCCGGTTCTCGGGGAGGGTCAGGGTGTAGCAGTCGATTCTCGTGGTATCGGTGGTCGGGTCACTGCAGGTGGACTCCACCAGTTCGGGTTCGTATCCCGGGTCGGTTCCGCCGGCTCCAGAGCCACGGTCGGCTCCACCTGGGGCCGTGGCGTCCGGGGCGGCCGAGCGCCCCTCCGATGAGGCCGACGAATCACCCGATGGGCCCGAGGTGTCGTCGGTAGAGGTGCACCCTGCCGCAAGAACTGCGGTGGCGATAATCCCGGCGAGCATCGGCGTCAACCACGCGGCGTAAGGCCGGGTAGATCCTCGACGGCGCGGTGACATGGGCGACATAGTCGCACGATTCGGCTATATCGCCACCTCGGAGCAGCTTCGGATGGGTGTTGGGCGCCGACTTTTCCTAGGATCTGACGGGTCGTCAGATTTCGAGTTCGGAGACGTGGCATGGATTTCGAGTTTTCACCTGAGCAGCAGGCTTTCAGGGATGAAGTAATTGCGTTCTGCGACGAACACGACGACATCGACATTTTCGACGTCACCCGCGAAAACATGGCGCAGATAGTCGACACCCCCAAGCGTCGGGCGTTCATGAAGGAACTCGGCCACAAGGGTTGGCTGGGTATGACCTGGCCAAAGGAGTACAACGGCCAGGAGGGTGAGGGCGTCTACGAGTACATCCTCAACGAAGAACTCGCCGGCCGTGGCGGACCCCAGATCGGCAAGGGCGTCGGCATCATCGGCAAGACCGTGATCGCCCACGGCTCCGACTTCCTGAAAGAGAAGTTCCTGCCGATGATCCTCGAGAACGACGTCGAGTTCGCCGTTGGCTACTCCGAGCCCAACGCCGGGTCTGACGCAGCTTCGATGCGACTGAAGGGTGTCAAGCACACCAACGAGGACGGCGTCGAGGGCTGGCTGTTGAACGGTCAGAAGACCTGGACCACCTCGGCACACTTCGCCGAGTGGTACTGGTGCGGTGTCCGCACCGACCCGGACAACAAGCACATGGGCATCTCGCTCATGCTCATCCCGATGGACGACCCGGGCATCACCATCAACGGCATCTGGACCATGGGCGACGAGCGCACCAACGAGGTGTGGCTCGACAACGTGTTCGTGCCCGACGAGTACGTCGTCGGTGAGGTCAACCACGGTTTCCGCTATATCTCCCAGGCGCTCGACCTTGAGCGCTTCACGATGTTCACCTACGCCCCGATCAAGCAGCGCCTGGACCTGCTGACCGAGTACGTCAAGACGACCGAGCGCGACGGCGAACCGCTCCGCAACGACCCGGTGGTGCGGGCCCGCATGGCCAAGCTGCACACCGACGCCGAGGTTGCCCGGGTAATGGGACTCAAGTTCGTCGCCGAAGCCGTCAAGGTCGAACACGCCGCTCGGGCCGGCAAGCCCTTCCAGCCGCCGACCGTCATCGCGTCGGAGTACAAGCTGTTCGCGACCGAGTTGTCCCGTCGACTTGCGGACGCCTCGATGGACATCGGTGGCCCCGGATCCCAGATGCGGGTCCGCACCGAGGACGCCCCGATGGCGGGACGGTCCGAGTCGACCTACCGCTACACCGTCATCGACACCATCGGCGGTGGCGCTTCCGAGATCCAGAAGAACATCATCGCCCGCCGCGGTCTGGGTCTTCCCAAGAACTTCTGACGTGAACCGCCTGCCCTCACCCGCGCTCGACGGCATACGTGTCCTGGACCTGGCGTCGGTCGGGCCTGGTGCGCGCGCCTCGCGCACACTCGCCGACTACGGCGCAACGGTCGTCAAGGTCGGGGCCGTCCCAAGGGCCGGGGGAGTGCAGATCGTCCCTCCGTACTACGCGTATTCGGGCAACCGGGGAATGCAGCGGGCACTCTTCGACCTGAAGGCCGACTCCGGTCGCGAAGCGTTCCTTGAACTCGCAAAGAACTCAGACGTGATCATCGAGTCGTTCCGACCGGGTGTGGTCGATCGTCTGGGTATCGGCTTCAAGGCCGTCCGAGCGATCAACCCGGGCATCGTCTACTGCTCGACGAGCGGCTTCGGACAGACCGGTCCGCGCAACGCCTGGGCGGGCCACGACATCAACTACCTGGGGGTGTCGGGATTCCTCGACTGCACAGGTCGACGCGAGGATGGCCGCCCGGCGCTTCCCGGGGCGACGGTCGCCGACATCGCGGCCGGTGGAATGCAGGCGGCAATGTCGGTCATGGCTGCACTGTTGCGTCGTGAACGAACCGGCGAGGGTGAGCACCTGGACGTGTCGATCGCCGATGGCTCCTTCGCCCTGATGTCGCTCTATGTGGACGAGTACCTGGCTACCGGAGTCGAACCTGGCCCCGGTCACTACATCCTGACCGGTCGTTACGCCTGCTACGACGTCTACACCTGTGCCGACGACAAGCACGTCGCCGTCGGTGCCATCGAGCCGGCGTTCTGGCGCAACCTCGTCGGTCTGCTGGGACTCGACCAGTATGCGGACAGCCAGCTGGACGACGATCTTCAAGACGAGATCCGCGCCGCCATGTCCGCGGTGTTCGCAACCCGACCCCGTGACGAATGGGTGGCCGAACTCGGACCGGCCAACACCTGTGTGACCGAGGTGAACAGCGTCGCCGAAGCCATTGAAGACGACCAGTACTCGGCACGCGGGGTCGTCGCCGACGCGGTGCACGTCACCGAAGGTCCATTCCGTCAGGCCGCACCAATCTGGGCTGGCACTACCGCCGCGGACGGTCCGTATTCGATCCGGGAGGGAACCGTCACCGACACCGCCGAGTTGCTGCTCGCGGCGGGCCTGGGCGCCGAAGAAGTCGACGAACTCATCAGTACAGGAGTGATCGCATGAGTGCTGACTCAAGCCCTGGCTCAAGCGCCGATACGAACGGCGGTGGGGCCGTTGCCGACGACGTCCCCGAATCGGTTGCGGCCATGGTCGGCAAGCCGATGTATGAAGAGACCGCGACCTTCCCGGTAGAGCGAAGCTACGGCTACAACACGCTGGCCGCTACCCAGAACGCCAACCCTCTGTTCTGGGACGAGGCTGTCGCCGAGGATCTGACCGGCGGTATCACGCTCCCGCCGACGACGCTGTCGCTGTGGATGCGTCCCCACTACTGGGAGCCCGGAGCCGTCGGTGAGCAGGTTGCGCTCAAGGTCCATTTCGACCTGAAGTCGATCTTCGGTCTGCCCGAGGCGGTGATGACGGACAACACGATCATCTTCCATTCCCCGGTCCGCCCCGGCGATGTCATCTCGAACCGTCAGGTCCTCAAGTCGGTCTCGGGTCCCAAGACGACCAAGCTCGGTGCCGGACGGTTCTGGGTGATCGACGTCGAGTTCCATAACCAGAACGGCGAGCTGGTGGGCGTCGAGTCCTACACCGGGTTCGGCTACAACCGCCCGGCTGCCGCCGACGCTGCCGCCGGCGGAAGAGCCGACAGTGCTGCCGGCGGGTCACCAGCGAGCGAAGGAGCATCGGCGTGAGCGACACGAAGACTTCTCTTCAGTTCGGATCGGTGTCGGTTGGCGACAAGTTGCCCGAACTCTCTGTCGAGGTCACGCCGACGACGGTCGTGCTGGGTGCTCTGGCGAGTCGTGACTGGCGACCGATGCACCACGACTACAAGTTCGCGACCGAACGCAACGGCGTCGCCGACATCTTCCTGAACACGCCCAACCAGGCCGCATGGTTCGAACGTTTCGTCACCGACTGGACCGGCCCCAAGGGTCGCCTCGGGCGGATGAAGTTCCGCATGAAGACCTCGGTCTTCCCGGGTGACGTGATGGTCCTTACCGGCACGGTCACCGCGGTTGAAACCGACGATGCCGGCTGTGGCTGGGCAACCATTGCGGTTGCAATGAACGTCGGTGAAACGGTCGCCTCGACCTGCGACGTGAGGGTCGCCCTACCGGTCGACGACAACGACAACCCGTGGTCGCGCAACGGCGACCGGTGGACTCCCTGATGATCTTCCAACTCCAATCCTGTGAATCTCAATCCTGCAAAACAGACAAGAACTGAGCTGACGATGCTGAACCTCGATTTCACCGAAGAACAGGACATGCTGCGCGACATGGTGCGCGGCCTGTTGACCCAGTACGCATCCAACGAGGCCGTGCGTGCTGCCGAGGACGACCCGACGGGTTACTCGAGTGAGCTGTGGACCCAGCTGGGCGAGCTGGACCTGTTGGGCCTGCTGCTGCCTGCACAGTACGGCGGTTCCGAGATGTCGATGCTCGAAGGCGTCATCCTCTACGAGGAACTGGGTCGTGCACTTGCGCCGACACCTCACCTGGTCAGCTGTGTCGTGTCCGCGGGCGCGATCGTCCGTGGCGGATCCGAGGGCCAGAAGAACGAGTGGCTGCCCCGCATCGCCAAGGGCGAGACGATTTTCACCCCGGCGTGGTTGGAGCCCGACAACGGATTCGGTCCACGCGGTGTGCAGGTCCGGGCCCAGGCCGACGGTGACGGGTTTGTCATCAACGGGGTGAAGCAGCACGTCTACTTCGGATCATCGGCCGAGCGCCTCGTCGTGCTCGCCCGCACCGGCGATGGTGAAGGTGACATCGACTTGTTCCTCGTCGACTCCAAGGCTGACGGAGTGACCCTGAGCCAGCGGATGTCTATCAGCTCCGACACCCAGTACCGGGTCGACTTCGACGGCGTCCGCGTGACGGCTGCTGACCGACTCGGCGATGCCGGTTCGGGCTGGGCGACATGGGAGTCCGTCATGGACGAAGCCATGATCCTGGCTTCCGCGCTCGCCAACGGTGGAGCCGAGTACGCGCTCGACATCACGGTGCAGTACTCCAAGGACCGCGAGCAGTTCGACAAGCCACTGGGCGCGTTCCAGGCGTTGTCGCACTACATGGCGGACTCAAAGACTGCCCTCGACGGAGCGAAAATCATCTCCTACGAGGCGGCCTGGGCCCACTCGAAGGGCGAGTCACTGGCCCGCCTGGCGCCGATGGCCAAGTCGTTCGCGTGTGCGTCGTACCGGGACACGACCGCGATGGCCCAGCAGATCTTTGGTGGCGTCGGCTTCACGCTCGAGTACGAGATTCAGCTCTACTTCCGTCGGGCGAAGCAGCTTCAGATCTCGTGGAACGACACCCGCCGCTGCGAGGAATTGATCGCAGCAGCGATACTCGACGACTGAAGTTCAGCTTGAACGGCGAGCAGATCGCGAGGGGCGATCTGCTATCTACGCGATGGTCGGATCCGGGCAGGCCAACTTCGCGGACCTGCATGGATCAACAAGATGCCTCCTCTAACACCCTGAATCACTCCCAATCTGGTGGGGTCACGTCCGGTGCCTCAACGCACCGGTAGCGGCGGTATCTGCGAGCGATGGTGGCGACGCCCCATAGACGTGACCTTGGGTTCGGCAAGTGCAGTACTGGCCTGGACTACGGCTCCGTGCGTATCTCCCTATAGAGCGCGGACGATCCCGTTGACAGGCGAATTTGCGAGGGATGCATCGGTGAGCGAGGGGCCCCCATGAGTGGGTCCCATCGCCTGGGTGTCGAGTTACGGCACGGACAGATCACGATTGACGTCAACGGCGATCTACAGCCGTTAGGACGGTCCGCCCCGCTCGACTCAACTTTCCAGGTCGCCCGGTACCATCGGGGCACGGGTTGGTGGTCCAGCACTTCTCGTGCAAACGGCGGAGGCTCGGGTTGAAGGTTAGAACGAAGGCGGTCCTAGTCGCAGCGGCTTCACTCGCCCCGTTTCTCGTCGGTTGTGCGACCGATCTCGGCGACCTTGGCTTCGCGGTGACTGAGCGAGACGGCGTCCAAGAACTGGTCATAGCGCTTTGCGGATCAGACCCGCCCGGACATTTGTTGATCGCAAGGGGACCGACAGGCGGAATCTCTGGTCCGGCGGAAAATGCCAAGTTTGCCGGACCGTCGGATGAGAACATCCTATTTGAGCTTCGTAAGGACGACTGGGAGTCAGATGAGCTGACCTTCAACCTCGGCGAGTTATCCGCGGCTCCCGCGTCGATGCAGGAGTTCATGGTCTACTCCGGTTCCAATAACGGGTTGGGCTGGTCTGTCGGATCGATGACCTTGCCCGAGGGGCCGTGGCCGACGCGTCCGCTGGCCCTGACGAGTCCGTTCGAATTCGAGCGGGAAATCCGACTTGATACCGAACGCGGCAACCTTTGCGAGCGCAGGTGAGCCGGTCGGCCCCAAGCCCCAGCTCAGATTGGCTCTGGTCCCGAAGCGGATCGCCGTTCCTGGCTACCCAGGTCGAATCGCTGACAATTAGTAGATGCCCCGCTCGCCCTTCTCGCTGGCTTTGCCGCATAGGGTGCAGTCGCCCGCGTGGCGGAGCCGCGTCCTTTTCATTTCCATCTCCGCCCCGAGTCTGGCTGGACTACCTGAGCGCCGCTCAGCCATCGCTCTAGCGGAGCCTGTGGACGCGTTCGAGCAGGTCCAGCGCCTCGCTCGGACTTGTTACCGGTGGAGCCCCTTCGGTCCGTTCGAGCTGTCTGACGAGCGTGCGTCGCCAGTCGTCCGATCGCCGGGGTGCGTGCATCCATGACCGGTGCCCGACCATCGTCGATGGCCGTGACAGTAGGTAGAAGAGCGTGGCGGGAACGACGAAGATCAACACCGCCCCATAGACAACCTTCCGTTCGATCCGAAGGTCTCGACGTCGGGCGATGTCGAACAGAGCGAACACCCACGCGACCACGACCGGGACGCTCAATAGGAACGAGGCGACCGCCAGTACGGTCGACCGGCTCACGACGCGGCCTCCGGCAGGTTGTCGCGCAACCCCGTCTCGACCTCGGCCGCGACGGCTGCGACCGTGCGTTGACGCAGTTCGGCAAGTCGCCGCGCTCGGCCACCGAATGTGGCGACCCGGTTTCGGGACCAACGCCACCACAGCAGTCCGCGTTCCACAACCACGACGAACGCGGCGAAGCTGATCGGCATTGCGACAACGGCGGCGGCTAAACCGGCTAACCCGTCTGTTCGCCAACCGATCCACGACCAGAAACCGGTCGCGATGCCAAACAGGACCAGGACAACCAACGGCATCACCGTGGCCATAACCGCCGGCGCCATCCGGACCTTCGAGACGAGCCAGGCGACGACAGCGGGCACCACCCAGGCCACCGCACCGATTGCGGCGTACGGCAACATCAGGAGCCAGACCAAACCGAGCAGGATCCGCCTGCGATCCAGGATCCGTCGACCCTCGGCCGCCCAGGCGTCGCTCACGCCGAGTTGGGTGAGTGCCCGTCGGTAGTCGTCCGACGCGTCGGTCGCAGCGACCGTGTCCCGTGCGGCCAACCAGGAAGCGAGCCGGTCCCGCAGCGAAACCGGCACCGGCTTGTCGGGTTCGAGCGACCGCAGAAAGGCCTCGGACCCCAACTGAAGCGCGCGGGCCTCGCTCCAGTCGTCGTAGTCGGGTGCGCTCTGGCGCAGGCGCTTCTCTATTAGTCGGGTCAACTCGTCGGCGGCCCGGCGTTCGAAGTCCGCCTCGGAGGGGTCGACGCCGACCGCAGACAACTCGGCGTCGACATCGATCGGCATGCCTTCCCGGACGAACACGGCGCTGCGAAATGCAGCCTTGTCGTCGTAGTGGATGCCAACGGGAACGATCCTGATTCCATCGACCCCCACGGCACGCGCACCGATCGCGATCCGGGCGGCGCCAGAGCGAACCTTGCCGATACTCGGCTCCTCGCGGGTGATCCCCTCGGGGAAGATGAGCACCATTTCTCGCCGTTCGAGCGCCCGGTGGGCTGCAGCGAACATGTCGGTGTTGTCGGTCGAGCCTCGGCTGCCCCGGTGTACCGGGATCGCTCCTATGCCATCCATGAAATTGCGAACGCCGGGGACCTTCCAGATCTGGTCATCTGCGAGAACGCGTGGCCGGCGGGGCAGCACCGACATCAACACGACGGCGTCGGACACCCCACCGAAATGGTTGGCCACCAACAGCACCGGACCGCGAGCGGTTGCGTCGAGTTCATCGATCGCGACTTCACGCCACGTGACCCAGGCGAGCGCATCGACTATTCGCCGCAGTACCCGGTGCTCGCTCCACGCTCCCGCTCCGACCTCAGGCATGGCTCATCTCAGGCATGACCGTCTGTCTCTGGCCAGAGAACGGTTGCCCATACGGCCATCATCGCCGCCGTCGAAAGATGCCACAGACCGTGGAACTGCACCCAGGAATCCGGCTTGCACATCCGGCTGGCGCTGCGGCCCTCGGCGTAGCTCACCGCCGCCACCGAGTTCGAGGCGAGTATGCCGAGGCCCTTCGCGTTGGTCCATCCGGGTAACGCCCTGCGCCCGCGGACGCGTCGCCACAGCGGTACTGCTGCACCGACGACAACGACCCCGTACGCGGGAAGGTCGTGCAGGGTCTGCGACCCGGGGAACTGCGGGCCGTGATAGGCGGCGCTTCCCACACCGTTGAGCGCAACCAGAGACGCGAAGGCCGTCGCCCCGGCCCTGTCTCCGCGCTGCAGCGACGGAACACGGCTCGCTGCCCACAAACCGACTCCTAGGAACGACAGCGAGGTCACGGTGTTTACCGGCTGGGCGAACAGCCCGTCGTGGAGCGACTCGCAGTCGCTGTCACCCAGGGTTGGTGGCTGGTTCAGAACCAGGTCCCGCGCACCTGCAGCAGCACGGAATGCAAGGGCCGTGATCGGGATCCGCATCGCCCGATCGTAGGCTGACGTGGAAGGCCGTATCCGGATGAGTCAACGGGTCTGACCCCTGATCGCGGTGCCAATCGCAGGCCACAGGTAGCCTTGAATTCATGTACGAACTGGAGTTGATCGGTGGGGGAAGAATGGGCGAGGCGCTCCTGACCGGGTTGCTCGCCGATGGCCTCCTCAAGCCGGCCGAGGTGGCGGTCGCCGAGGTGTCCGAAGCAAGGCGCGAGGAACTACATAGCGTCTTTCCCGGCGTGACGGTGACCGAAGATCTGGTTTCGGCCACGTCCGTGATTTTGGCGACCAAACCCGCTGATGCGATGAGCGCGTTGGCCGCCGCGAGTTCTCTGGGTGTCCAAAGGGTCCTGTCGATAGCCGCCGGGGTCGAGATCGGCTCGCTCGAAGCGGTAGTGGGTCCTGATGTCCCTGTCATACGGGCAATGCCGAACACGCCTGCCCTGGTAGGCGCCGGAGCCGCCGCCATTGCTGGGGGAGCGTACGTGTCCGAGGATGACATGGCCTGGGCAGAGAGCATTCTCGGTGCGGTGGGCACCGTTTCGCGGTTGCCCGAGTCGGCCCTCGACGCCGTCACCGGCCTGTCGGGCTCAGGTCCCGCCTACGTGTTTCTGATTGCGGAGGCAATGATCGAGGCTGGGGTTCTCGAGGGCCTGCCCCGAGCCACTGCGGATCAGCTCGTGCGCCAGACCCTGCTCGGTTCGGCCAAACTGCTCGCCGACAGCTCCGACGGGCCCGAGGCGTTGCGCGCCGCGGTCACCTCGCCTGCGGGTACCACCGCAGCGGGGTTGCGGGTCATGGAGCAGGGCGCGTTGCGAGCGACGATCATCGACGCGATCAGCGCGGCCACCGAGCGTTCCCGCGAACTGGGCTCCCACTAGTAGCGTTCGGCGCGAATGGCTCTCCGTTACGACACGATCTCGTTCATGTCCGACTACGGCCACACCGACGAGTTCGTCGGGGTGGTCCACAGCGTGATCCGTCAACTCGCTCCGGACGCGCTGGTGATCGACATCACCCACGAGGTGCCTCCGTACGACGTGCGCGCAGGCGGCCTGACCCTCGGTCGTTGCGCCCAGTACCTGGCTCCCGGCGTGGTGCTCGCAGTGGTGGACCCCGGGGTCGGTTCCCAACGCCGCCCGATCGCGGTCGAGGTCGGCGACGGTCAGTCAGTATTGATCGGACCGGACAACGGCGTGCTCGCCGCTGCGGTGGCCGTGGCCGGTGGTGCGACCAGGGCGGTGTGGCTGAACAACCCCGAATACCAACTCGCCAGCGCCGGTTCGCTCTTCGACGGCCGTGACATCTTCGCTCCCGCCGCTGCGCACCTGTGCAACGGTGTCCCCTTCGAAGACCTGGGCGAGTTGATCTCGACCGCGAGCCTGCTGCCCGGGACGCTTCCGATCCCGGAACAGACCGACGAGGGACTCGTGGTCGAGGTTCTCTGGATCGACCACTACGGCAACGTCCAACTGAACGCCGACCCGGCCGAGGTCGACGCCCTGGGCGAGGTGTTCACGGTGCGCTCCGATTCGACGTCTCGCACGGTCCGCCGTGTCAGTTCTTTCAGTGACATTGGCACCGGAGCTGTTGGGATGGTCACCGACAGTTACGGTGCGCTCGCCCTTGTCTGCAACCAGGCATCGGCAGCCGAGGAGTTCGGGGTGGAGACCGAGGATCCACTGACGCTTATCGACCTGGGCGGCTCCGAGCAGGAGTCCGGCGCCGGAGGGTCCGGGCAGGCGGAAGTGACGACACCGGTAAGGCTGTCGACCGCCCCGGGAAGAATCGCTCCATGAGACGCAACACGACCATCGCAATCATCGTGTTGTTGCTTTTCATAATCGGTGCAACCTTCCTGCAACTCGTCATCCTGGCCCCCAAGTAGTCGACGGCGCGTCAGTCGGCGGTAGACCAGGCGGAGGCCGGCCAGCCGGAGGTCCCAGTCGCCTGTCGCAGCAAGCCGACCGCAGCAGGCCGACCGCTCTTCGTCGCTGGCGCTGCTGAGACAGTTGTCACCGGGTGTCGGCTAGTGTCCGATCCCGGTGAACCTGGCCTCGATCATCCAACCTCATCCGGCAGAGAGCCGTGCCCTGATCAGTCGCGGCAAACCCACGACCTATGGGGCGTTGCGGGATCAGGTCGACTCCCTCCGCTCCGGTATCATCGCCCTCGGTCTGGAGCCGGGTGACCGTCTGGCGATCCTGTCAGGCAACAACCGCTATTT
>JBATWQ010000415.1:0-2707 GCA_049672765.1 Microthrixaceae bacterium
TGAGATTGTCCTGGTACTTGCGCAGGGTGTCATTCAGTTCGACAGAGGTGATCTCGGTACCGAAAGTGTCGTTGACCCATCCGGTCGCGTCGGTGACGTAGCCGGGGGCCTTGTCGACCAGGTCCGACGTCTGGGAGATGACGAGGCTGACCATCACTCCGACGAACACTCCACCGATTCCGAATACGACGACGAAGCAGAAGAGCGTCGCACGGCCCCGCTTCCAACCCCGTTTGGCCAGACGGTTGACCGCCGGCTCCAGGGCGAACGACATGAAGAGCGATATGACAATGAGTCTGATGAGACCCTCGAGGCGTCCCAACATGTTGCGCACCAGCACGAACGTCGCCACCGAGAAGGCCAACGCAACGATCGCACGCCAGAACCAGCGAGGTAGCTGCTGGCCGCCCATGAACCGGCCGATTGAAATCCCTTGCAGCGAGTCTTCGGAAGACTCCCCGACGGCGGCTCCCAGCCCGCTTCCAGAGTGACTTGTCTGGCCCGGCTGGCCACTCGACGGCGGTGTGTAAGGATCGCTCACGCACCGAGGCTTGCATAGTCCCGCTCAAGTACGGCGGACCGCACCGGACAGATCGAGAGTGGGCTATCTGAGTTTGAGTCCCGTACTCAGCCGGACAACTCAACCGAACATGCTCAGCCACTGCTCGGCGGACCCGGGCATGAACACACGGTTGTTGCGGCGGGTGTCCCCCATGCGCTGGGCCGGACGGCTCGAGTAGTTGTGGCCCGGGTACAGGACCGAGTCGTCGGGGACCTGCGAGAGCGTCTGGGTGAGGCTGTAGTACAGCGCCTCCGGATCACCGCCGGGCAGGTCCGTACGTCCGCATCCGTCCAGAAACAGCGTGTCGCCAGAGACCAGACAACCGTTGGCGAGGAAGCACTGGCTTCCCGGGGTGTGACCCGGCGTGTGTATCAACTGGATCGGGAGTTCGCCGACCATCACCACGTCGCCCGGTTCGTGGAGGGCCAGGTCGCCCTGGCTCAGCGAAGTCGACTTGAGGATCCATTCCTCCTCGGCGGCCTGCACGTGGATCGGCACCTGCACCAGGTCGAGCAGTTGCGCCGCACCCTGGATGCTGACGCCCATCATCTCTCCCCCGCAGTGATCGGGGTGGTAGTGGGTGACCAGCGCGCCGGCGATCTGCATGCCGTCCGCCTCGGCGATGTTCTTCAGTTCTGCCACGGCGTAAGCGGGGTCGATCACGACGCACTCACCAGACAACCGGTCACCGAGCAGATAGGCGAAGTTGGCCATCCCCTCGGCCACCGGATCACCCACCCCAAAATCGAGACCACTCAGCAGTTGGCGGAAATAGAAGCGGTCGGGGTCCACTGCCTTCGGAGTTGTCCCCGATGAATGGCTGGGCTGCTCGTCATGGTCGCTCACGTCGAAGATCGTAGTTGTGGCCATCGACCCGCAGTCTTCGCGACCTGAGTCTTCGCGACCTGCTGCCACCGCGATCGGCTGCCATAGCGTCGTTCGGTCTTTGCGTGGTGAGCCCTCGCCTGGTGAGCCCTCGCCTGGTGAGCCCTCGCCACCTGTCGCCGGTGGCCCTTAGGGAGGTCAGGTAGCCCCTGCTACGTCGAGAACCCACGAGCCAAGCACCTCGCGATAGAGCGCGTCATAGCGGTCGTACTCGACCCGGATCCGCTCGCCGGGCCAGTGACGGGGAAGCAACTCACGAGGGAGCAGCGGATCGACACCCAGGTGGCGCAGCACGGCGGCGGAAAGCACGAAGCCGTCGGGCAGCGATCCCGCACCCCCGTCCCGGAGCCGCCGGGTCACCTTGTGCATGCGGCGGCGGAACTCAGTGGCAGTGGCTGCCCAGGCCTCCAGGTCCCAGAGTTCGGCTGCAAGCTCGACCTCGGTGCTCTCGAATCCGAACTTTGGAACCGAATCGAAACTCAGGCACTGGCCACGGATGACACGCTGTTCGTCCGGAAGGCGTTCGTGGCTCAGATTGTCCGGTCGCAGCCACACGCCTTCGCGTAGTTCCGCCATGTGCAATCGGTCCATGGCCGCCCGCAACGACGAACGATCGGAAGCGCTTCTGGTCCCCGACGCAACGATCGCCATCGACCACCTCCCGTTCCATTCGGACGTCACGGCCTGACGACTCTGAAGCTGGCGAGACTGGCGGGTGACCAGATCCCCCTGCAGGACGTAGCGGCCCAGGTGGTCCCGTTTGACCTCGCCGGCGGCGCCCATTCGCGACAGCGCCGTCCGTACCGCACCTTCGCTCAGGCCGAACAGCTCACCGGTTCTGACCAGGAAGGAGGCCGGCAGGCAGGGTGGGTCGGTTCCCAGCAGCGTCGACGCCAGCACTGAGCGGGCTGTTAGTGGGCGCTCGAAGACCGACATCGACCTGAGTCTAGACGTGGCATAGCTGGATCTTACAGTATTGCGACACGTGTGATGAAGGCGTAATATGAGCTCGTGACCGCAGTTCTTCGTGCTCAGAGTTCGATGCTCCCCGACGAGAGCCTCTTGGTGGACGTGTTGCCGACCGATCGCCTGGGACCCACCGGCCGACCGGTCGGAGATCTGCGAGTCGAGCTCTACAAGGTTCCGAACGCAGCCAACGCCCTGCACGTCGTGGGTCTCTGGTTGCAATCGGTGGGAGTTCTGGTTCTTGCTGAATGGTGGGGCACCCCGATCGGCTGGGTGTTGGCCTTCCTGTTGCTG
>JBATWQ010000416.1:0-18166 GCA_049672765.1 Microthrixaceae bacterium
GCCGTGGGCTTTGCCGACTTCCAACTCGCAGACGTCTGGTTCTCGGCGATCGACTCACCGGTCCCGCACGGCTTCGACTTCAACGAAGGTGTCTCGCTCCTGGTCAACTGCGACACCCAGGAAGAAATCGACCGCTACTGGTCACAGCTCTCGGCGGTACCCGAGGCCGAGCAGTGCGGTTGGTTGAAGGATCGCTTTGGAGTGTCTTGGCAGATCGTGCCCCAGAACATGTGGGAAATCATGGCCAGCGACGATCCCGAACGGATCAAGCGCAACTTCGCAGCGATGATGAAGATGAAGAAGATCGACATGTCGAAGTTCGACTAGCTCGGACCCTCGCCGTTGGCGGAGAGGAAACTCTGGCCATACTTGTAGCCATGGCAACTGGCGAGCCTCTCACGAGATGAGGTTCTTGGTCGGATCTCCAGGTGAGCCCGGTGCCATTTGAGGGCGTTTGGTCAGCGAGTGCACTTAGAGCGGTTCGCCGTCTACCTGAGAAGATCGCTCTGGCTGTGTCGTGACTGGAATGGCCGCGCTCAGTGGCCGCGGCGGAGCCACTCCTCAAGGTCTGGAGCCTCAGCCCCGATCGTGGTCGATTCGCCGTGGCCGGTGTGGACCACGGTGTGCGGTGGAAGCGCCAGTAGGCGCTCGCGGATCGAGCGGATGATCGTGTCGAAGTTCGAATAGCTGCGACCCGTGGCCCCAGGACCTCCGCAGAACAGCGTGTCGCCGCTGAAAAGGTGACCAGTCTCGTCGTGGAAGCAGATGCACCCGGGGGAGTGTCCGGGGGTGTGCATGACCACCAGGTCGGTGCCGGCGACCTCGAGAACCTCGCCGTCGACGAGCTCCCGGTCAGGTTCGGTGTTGGGGTAGACGGCATGCCAGAGCATGTGGTCATCGGGGTGGATCATTATCGGCCCGTCAACCAGTTGCTGCAGGTCGAGCGCTGCGTTGATGTGGTCGTTGTGCCCGTGGGTCAGTGCGATAGCAAGGACCGTCCGTCCGTTGACGGCGTCGGCAATAGCCCGGGCGTCATGGGCCGCGTCGATGACGATGACGTCACGATCGTTCCCCACGATCCAGATGTTGTTGGTCACCTCCCACTCGCCGCCATCTAGGGCGAAGATGCCGTCGGTCTGCACCAGTTCGATGTTCATCACAGGACCACCACGCTTCGCAGAACCTCGCCCTGTTGCATCTTGGCGAAAGCGGCCTCGACGCCGTCGAGTGGGATCTTCTCGGAGACGAACCTGTCCAGGTCGAGCCGTCCCTGCAGGTACAGCTCGACCAGCATTGGAAAGTCGCGGCTCGGGAGGCAGTCGCCGTACCAGCTCGGCTTGAGCGCTCCACCCCGGCCGAAGAACTCGATCATGGGAATGTCGGGCATGGCCATGTCGGGTGTCGGGACTCCGACCTGTACGACCGTTCCCGCCAGGTCCCTGGCGTAGAAGGCCTGCTCTAGCACCTTGGGGTTACCCACGGCCTCTACCACGACGTCGGCTCCGAAGCCGCCGGTAGCCTCACGGACCGCTTCGACCGGGTCGACATTGGATGCGTCCACCAGGTGGGTGGCGCCGAATTGCTCGGCAACTTCGAGCTTCCGAGCGTCCAGATCCACCGCGATGACCGTCGTTGCGCCAGCGAGCAGTGCGCCGACGATTGCTGCATCGCCGACACCACCGCAGCCGAAAACCGCAACCGAGTCACCCGGCTGGACCTCGCCGGTGTGCATCGACGCGCCGATGCCAGCCATGACGCCACATCCCAGCAGACCGACCGCTTCGGGTGCGGCGGAGGGGTTGACCTTCGTTGCCTGGCCGGCGGCAACCAGTGTCTTGTCGGCAAAAGCTCCGATGCCGAGCGCCGGCGACAGTTCGGTGCCGTCAGTGAGGGTCATCTTCTGGATCGCGTTGTGCGTCGCAAAGCAGTACTGGGGTTTGCCGCGACGACACGCCCGACACTCGCCACACACAGCACGCCAGTTGAGGATTACGAAGTCGCCGATGGCCACTTCGGTTACACCGTCGCCGACGGATTCGATGCGTCCCGCCGCCTCGTGGCCCAACAGGAACGGGAACTCGTCGTTGATTCCACCCTCGCGGTAGTGCAGGTCGGTGTGACACACCCCGCAGGTTTCGATGTCGACCACGACTTCGCCCGGACCGGGATCGGGGATGACGATGTCGGTCAACTCGACCGGATCACCCTTGGACCGTGCGATTACACCGCGAACTACCTGCGCCATTCGTGTCCCCTGGATCGTCTACTGAATATCGGCCGCTGAAGCGTCGACTGCCGGGCCAACCCTACAGACGGTGCTCAATCGGTGGCGGCCACGAACAGGAGTCCACCGATCAGCCCGATGTTCTTGAGCACCTGGATGCGGTGGCCGTTTCGGGCAGCCGGATCTTCTTCCTTCCAGAAGGCGTGTCCGGTGAAGGTCGTCGGCGCGAGCGAGGCGGCAAGTCCCAGTGCTGCGGCTCGGGGAAACACGCCGATGGCCAGGGCAGCACCCCCGGCAACCATGGCGATGCCGTTGGCACGCACCGCTACTTCTGGATACGGAATCCCTGTCCGCTCGGCAAGTGCCACCCGCCCACCGGGCTCTGCGGCCGCTTCGTAACCGAGCCAGATGAATGGCAGCCCCAGGAGCCCTTTGGCCACGCGCGAACTAACAGACATCAGAAACCTCCGGCTTGTCGCGCGACCGACGTCGCGCAGCTTGGCTTGTGCAAACTTCCTGCAGTTTGAGAAGTGCGGGTCAATCTTCGCGTCGTCTGGCGCTCGCGATGTCTCGCGCTGCTTCACGCTCGGAGTCACGCCGCTTTATGTCCTGACGCTTGTCCACCACGTTCTTGCCCTTGCCTACGGCGAGTTCAACCTTGATCTTGCCGTCTGAGAGGTAGAGCTTGGTCGGAACCAGCGACAATCGCTCGAGCTGGAGCTTCATTCCGATGCGATCGATCTGGTTGCGGTGCAGCAGCAGCTTGCGATCCCGATCCGGCCGGTGACCGCTGTAGGTCTGCGAGTGCGAGTACGGCGCTATGTGTAGGCCGTGGAGCCAGGCCTCGCCCGCGTCGATGGAAGCCCACGCCTCGGTGAGTTGTGCCTTCGCCTCCCGCAGCGACTTGACCTCGCTGCCCGTCAACACGATGCCTGCCTCGTAGGTATCGGTCAGGAAGTAGCGGTGTCTAGCCTGCCGGTTGGTGGCGATCACCTGAACTCCGGTCTGCTTCACAGAACGTTGAAGGGTACTACCGTTCGGGCGTGCTCAGACTTCCGACCGAGACCTGGACCGAAATGACAGCCCACGCGCTCGTCGGAATGCCCCTAGAGGCCTGCGGGCTCTTTGCCGGGGACCCCGGATCGGGTTACGAGCCGGCCGTGGTCCGGCGGTTCTACCCCGCTGTCAACGAAGCGGCCAGCTCCAAGCTGTATACGATCGGTGGCAAGGATTTTCTCCGGGCGGACCGCGACGCCGAGGACAACGGCTGGCAGTTGCTGGGTGTCATGCACTCCCACACCCACACCGATGCCTACCCGTCGCCCACCGATGTGGCCCAGGCGCCGGATCCCGGGTGGCACTACGTGATCGTGTCCCTACGTGACGACCTGCCGTCCCTGCGGTCCTATCGGATCGTCGATGAAACGATCACCGAGGAGCAGGTCGTGCTTTTCGACTGATTCAGTCGCTGCGGCTGGCCAATGTGACACCCGTGACACGGCCGATATGGTCAGGCGGCTCTGGAATCTCTACCATCTTGGTCAGGTATGACTGTTTACTCCTCAGTCCTTGAAATGATCGGCAACACCCCGTTGGTGGATGTCAGCCAGATCAGCCCCAATCCGCATGTTCGGATACTGGGCAAGATGGAGGGTCAGAACCCCGCCGGTTCGGTGAAGGACCGCATCGCGTTGGCCATGATCACCGAGGCCGAGAACGACGGGCTGCTCAAGCCGGGATCGACCATCATCGAACCGTCATCGGGCAACACCGGAATCGCGATGGCGATGCTCAGTCGTATCAAGGGTTACAAGATCAAGATCGTCCTCCCGGGCAACGTGTCGATCGAACGTCGACAGCTTCTCGAGGTATACGGAGCAGAGATCATCGACTCGCCGGGGGAGCAGGGCTCCAACGGGGCGGTTCGCATGGCGATCGAACTGGCCGACGCGAACCCCGACTGGGTGTTTCTCTACCAGTACGCAAACGAGGCCAACCCTCGGGCGCACTACCAGACGACCGGTCCCGAGATCTTCCGCGACGTTCCCGAAATCACCCATTTCGTGGCTGGGCTCGGCACCTCGGGAACCCTCATGGGCGTCGGGACCTATCTGAAGGAACAGAATCCTGACATCAAGGTCCTGGCCGTCGAACCGCCATCGGGTGAGCAGGTCGAGGGGCTCCGTTCCCTCGACGACGGATACGTGCCACCAGTGTTCGAGAAGTGGGGCGGTTACGAACTGCTCGACGGCAAGTCGATCGTCCGCCCCCGGGAGTCCCTCGAATACACCCGGGCGCTTGCCGACGTCGGAATTTTCTCGGGAATTTCCGCCGGTGCGGCACTTGCCGGGGCGGTCAAGGTGGCCAAGAAGATCGAGTCCGGGGTCATCGTATTCGTCGTCTGCGACTACGGCTGGAAGTATCTGTCGACCGGCGCATGGACCCTCGACCTTGACGAGGCAACTGCAAACGCCGAAAAGGTCATCTACTTCTGAGCGCCTATTGCGCTCGGCTCCCACGGGTAGAATTCCAAGGTTCTTTCAACCCGGGCTCTGATTTTTCGGGCCTCCGAGCGACCTCCTTGAGATGAGATCACTGCCATGGCGTCACCTACAACCTCGTTGGTTTGGGCCGATGGTGAACTCATTGACGGACGAGATCTGCCGGGCCGGGTCAAGGTTGACCTGGGCAGGTTGCTGGGCATGTCTCCCGCTGTCTACCTCCGAGGGGAAGATCAGCTCGAAACACAGGTAGATGTGCTGGAACGAGGGGCCGCGGTGCTCGGCTATCTCGGGTTCGATCGGGTCCAAATGCTCGCGGAGTTGACCACTGCGATCGACGGCCGTCACGAGGACGTGCTGGTCGCATCGCTACTTCCAACGCCATCCAGTCACAAGGCCGCCCCTCCCGGAGGGAACTGGTTCTTGAACATCGAAGGCTTCGAGCCGGACGCGGCATCTGAGCCTTCCGGATCCGAGTTTCGGGCGTCTGAACTCTGCCTGGGAATCAGCCCGTCGCCACGCAACCATCACAGTCCTTCGGCCAACCTGCTCCTCCTCGACGACCTGGAGTTGGACCTCGCCGACCGGAGCGGCTTGGATGCGACGCTCTGGCTGAACAGCGACGGAAACGTGGCGTGCGCCGACCAGTCGACGGTTGTGATTCGCGAGGCCGGCGTCCCCTTCACGCCACGGCTCGCGGACGGGGCTATCGAGTCGGGCTGGCGTCGACAACTGGTTGACTCGAGGGCGGTTGTCGAGGTGCCGATCCCCCTCGCGCGACTGCTGGGCGCCGAAGAAATCTCGCTCCTCAAACCCTGGGGCGAGTCAGCCGATGTGGCAAAGGTCGTAGCCGCTGATGGAAACGTGAGGTGGACCCGTGGCTGAGATGAACCTTCCATGGGGCCAGACCTTTGTGATCGACCGTTTCGAGTTGAACGGTTCAACGGTCGACCTGCACTACAGCTTCGTCGACCTCGACCCAGAAGCTGATGAGACAACCGGGACTGACGCAACGCCTGGGTCTGACGAGACGATTGAACCGTCGTTCCGTTTCGTTGAGACCATCGAGTTCGACCACGAGCTGCAGGACACCCCCGGGCTGCGGGCGGCGCTGCGGATCCTCCACCTGCTCGCCGGAGTGTCGTACTACAAGTCCGTTGCTCCTACAACGATCCAGACTCCGCAGCTCAATGTTGCGGAGCGTGCGCTAGTGCTCGCAATGTATGACGAAGGTCTGCGCGAGTTCGCCTACAGGAACGGCCTCGGTGTCCCCATCGCGGTCGACCTGCGTGAGCGTCCGGCCGACGTGGCCCAGGTCGAGCCGTCGTCGCCGACCAGCCTGGAGGCGCATGCCAGACCATCCGCACAGGCCAGCCCTGAGGCGCAGGCCGATGGTGTCGACAGTCGCGAACCTCGGGTGCTCATTCCGATTGGTGGGGGTAAGGATTCAGCGCTCGTCGCGGACCTCGTGCCCTCGGGGACACTCATGGCGGTCAGCCCCAAGGGAGCCCAGGAACATCTCGCAAAGCACCTGGGCCGACCGCTCCTGAAGGTCCGGCGCACCCTCGACGCCAAGTTGCGGGACCTGGTCGCGGCCGGAGCGCTGAACGGCCATGTTCCGGTCACCGCGATCAACTCCGCGATCGCCGTGACACTTGCCGTGTCCCAAGGGTTCGACGAGGTGCTCATGGGCCTGGAGCGTTCGGCCTCTGAGCCCTCACTGGTCGTCGACGGAGTCGAGGTCAACCACCAGTACTCCAAGTCGGCCAGCGCCGAAGTGCTCCTGCGGCAGGCATTCCGTGCGACGGGCGTCAGCTACCTGTCATTGCTGCGCCCGATGACCGAGTTGGCCATCGGCGCAGCGGTCGGCGCACGGGGACTGGCCGCCGACATTGTCTCGTGCAACCGCGTGTTCACCATCTGGTCCGAGAACGATTCCAGTCGCACCCAACGACCGTGCGGCGACTGCGCGAAGTGCCTCTTCACAGCTCTCATGCTCGCCCCGTCGTTGAGCCCGGAACAGATTGAGGAACACTTCGGGCGGAATCTCCTGGATGAAGAGGGTCACCTTGAGCCGGTCAGAGAACTCTGGTCGGCAGAAAAGCCCTTTGACTGTGTCGGCGAGCGACGCGAGACCGCGGCTGCGGTGGCACTGTTGGCGCAGCGACCCGAGTGGCAGAAGCAGCTCGTCCCATCCAAGCTGGCAGCGGAGGCCTTCGAGGTTCTCGCCGAGGTTGGAGCCGAACCCGAGGACTACCTGGAGATCGACTCGGTGGACGACCTGCCTGTGCGATACAGGGCGATGATCCAAGGACTCGGCGAGGGTGCCGGCTGATGCATCCAGAGGATCTGCGGGGACGTCGCATCGTGGTGCTCGGCCTGGGAATCGATGTTCGGGCCGCCATCCCCAAGCTGGCCGAGGTTTCCCCGGCAGAGTGGCTCCTGGTCGACTCGGGGAGTCAGGTCGAGGCGGCCGCCCAAAACGGAGTTGTCACCGTCGATGGGGTCGACCTGAGCCTGACCGATCTGGAGACAGCGGCTGAACTCGCCGAGGTCTTCCTGCGTTCCCCGGGGTTCCCCCGCTACCTCGAACCGCTCAGTGCGGCCAGAGGGCGTGGAGTTCCGATGACCACGCCAGTCGACCTGTTCATGGCGACACTGCGGTCCGACCAGCGGGTGGTCGCGGTCACGGGAACCAAGGGCAAGTCGACGACCACCGATCTGGTCGGACATTTCCTGGCCGACGCCGGGGTTCGCGCGGGTATCGCCGGAAACCTCGGCATCCCGGTCTTCGCAGACGGTTGGGACAGCGAAGCGCCGGTCGTGGTCATCGAAGTGTCGAGCTACCAGGCATCGGATCTGCACCACGTACCCGACATCGCTGTGCTCACCTCGCTGAGCGAGGACCACCTGAGCTGGCACGGGGGAGTGGAGCACTACGTCGCCGACAAGCTCCGGGTTGTATCCAACGAAGCGGGGACCGCCGGGGTCGTCATCGTCTCGGCCGATGAACCCGGCGCGATCGCGGCGGTGGAGTCGCAGCGGCCCGTCATCGTCAAGAGTCCGCCCAACCCGGACGGCCTGCCGTTCCAGCGGGTTCAGAACGCGGCCCTCGCAGCAGAGGTTCTTCGGCAGCTCGGAGTCATCGCAGGTGCAGCAGCGATGACCGAGGAGCAGATTCTCGCCGGAGCGGCAGCAACCATGCCGGGGCGCCTTGACCCGTGCCCCACGGGTGGCGAGCGCTGGCTGAGCGCGTCGTTCATCGACGACACTCTGGCCTCAAATCCGTCGGCCGCCGGAGCGGGACTGCGTTGGGCCCGTTCAACGGGTCGCCCGACGGTGGTGATTCTGGGAGGCACCGACCGGGGGGTCAGTGTCGCCCCATTGCGCGACGAGGCGTCCCTGTGGGACCCGGCAATGCTGGGCGCCGTGACGCTGCCCGACAATGGGGTCGAGTTGGCCGAACAGGCCGGCATCGGCATCGTCGGACGCGCAGGCTCGGTAACCGAAGCCGTTTCGATCGCCTCGGCGTGGCTCGAATCGACATCCGGGTCCCGAACTGGGTCCGGCAGCGACTCGGACGCGGGAACGGTTGACGGGATCGTCCTGTTCTCACCGGCGGCCCCCACTCCCGCCAGGCAGGGGAGTTGGAAGGACCGCTCCGCCGAGTTTCGTTCCGCTGTGGTGTCGCTTCGCTGAGAGGTCCCGCTGCTGGGGCCTAGTGTTGGGCCAGCACACCGCCGCCCAAACGGGCTGCGAAAAACAGAGTGAAGGAATCCCTTGAGAGCAGACGGCCGCGCCCAGAACGAACTCCGACCACACAGCTTCCAGCGTGACTTCACGGCGTTCGCCGGCGGGTCGGTATTGGTGACCTTCGGCAACACCCAGGTCCTGTGCACGGCGATGCTGGACGAAGGAGTGCCCCGCTGGATGCGCAACAGCGGCAAAGGCTGGGTCACCGCCGAGTACTCGATGCTTCCCGGCTCATCGCCCGAGAGGGTTCGCCGCGAGACCAAGGGTCCCAAGGGGCGAACCCAAGAGATCCAGCGGCTCATCGGCAGGGCGCTCAGGTCGGTCACCGACATGGAGGCGCTCGGCGAACGTCAGATCCTGATCGACTGCGACGTCCTCCAGGCTGACGGTGGTACCCGCACGGCTTCCATCTCGGGCGCCTATCTGGCGCTGCACGACTGTCTGACCCGCATGGTCCAGGCGGACCTGATCAAGTCGGTTCCCCTGCTCGACGAACTGGCGGCCATCTCGGTCGGAGTTGTCAACGGCGAACCCTGCCTCGACCTTCCTTACTCCGAGGATTCAAAGGCAGATACCGACATGAACGTCGTCATGACGGGTCGTGGACTGTTCGTGGAAGTCCAGGGCACCGCTGAAGGCGCTCCGTTCAGCCGTGAGGAACTCGACACGCTTGTGCAGTTGGCCGAGGGCGGGATCCGCCAGATCCACGAACTCCAGCGCGAATACGTTTCCGTTCCGCCACCGCCCCGCGTGATCGGGCGCTGAGTCATGCCCGATCAGCAGCGTCGGGTCGTTCTGGCCTCGAACAATCCCCACAAGGCCGTCGAGTTTGCCGCCCTGTTGGCCGAGCACCTGCCCACCTGGGAGCCGCTACCGCGACCGCCGGAAGTCCCCGAGGTGATCGAGGACGCCCCGACGTTCCTGGGTAACGCCCGCCTGAAGGCCGAGGCTTTGGTCGAGGCCACGGGGGACTCGGCCCTGGCCGATGACTCCGGCCTGGTGGTCGATGGTCTCGGCGGAGCGCCGGGGGTGCACTCGGCCAGGTATGCGGGCGAGGGGGCCAGCGACTCCGAGAACGTCACAAAGCTTCTCGAGGATCTGGCGGCGCACGGCGCGACCGAGCCCGAACGTCGTACCGCTCGCTTCATCTGTGTCCTGGTGCTTCGTCATCCGGACGGCACCGAGGTGGTGGCTGAAGGGTCGGTCGAGGGGACCATCGCCATGGAGCCACGCGGTCACCGCGGGTTCGGATATGACCCGGTGTTTCTTCCGACAGAGGGTTTTGGGCGCTCGTTCGCCGAGATGTCCGAGGCCGAGAAGAACGAGATTTCCCACCGCTCCCGTGCGCTGAAGGTCCTCATCGAGAAGCTCCGGGCCTGACGCTGCAGGCCTGTCGGAACTCGCTTGAAGAGTCTTATGGCGTGCCGGCTGATCAACCGTCGATTGGCTGATCTTTCGGGCAGTACCAGATAGGTCGTCCACCGATGACGGCCACGTCGATCGGTGATCCGCAACGTCGGCAGAACTCCTGGTGGTAGGCGTAGAGCCTGTCTTCGTCGCCCATCCTGGCCCTACTGACGCCGACCTCCTTGGGGTCGGTGGTCACGATCCGGCCGAGTCGCTTCCCGATCCGCATCAGTTCGACGGTCCGGTTCCACAGTTCGTCGAACTCGGCGTCGCTCAGAGATTTGGCGGGACGGGCTGGATTGATTCCGCATAGGAACAGCACCTCGGCCCGGTACACGTTCCCGATGCCGGCTATCACCGACTGATCAAGGATCACGGCACCGACAGGGCGACTCGAGGCTGCGAATTTGGCGCGGGCGGCCGCCACGTCCTGGCCCCGTCGCAGCGGGTCGGCACCGATCCCCGAGACGATCCGCTTCTTCTCGCCCGGGGTGAGCAACTCGCAACGCGATGGCCCCGACAGGTCCCAGGCATCCGCCTCACCGACCATGCGCAGCCGGACCACTCCGACAGGTTCCGGGATGGGCTCGTGTCGTCGGCGGAGTTTGCCGATAAGCCCCAGATGGATGTGGAGGATCTCGCCGATCCCGAAGTCGCAGAACAGGTACTTGCCCCACGCCTCGGCCTTCACGAGGGCCTCACCGTCGATCCGTGACGCTCCATCAGCGAAGCGTCCCTGCGGGGATGATGCCTGGACCGGGCGACCTCCGAGTGTCTCTCCCAACTCCTTGGCCAAGCGGTGGATGATGTGACCTTCAGGCATCCGCCGAGTCTGGCTGCTCAGCCCGGCCAACTCGAACTGGTGGTCCGAACCGGGTGCTACTCGAAGACGACGGTCCGGTTGCCCCAGGGAAGCACCCTGTGGTCCAGGTATGCCCGCAGCGCCCTGGCCAGGACGACCACCTCGAGGTCCCCACCCTTGCGGGTCAGTTCCTCGACGCCGTCCCTGTGGCTGATGTGGGCGACGTCCTGGTTGATGATCGGCCCTTCGTCGAGGTCCTGGGTGACGAAGTGTGCGGTGGCGCCGATGATTTTCACGCCTCGTTCATGCGCCTGTCGGTATGGGCTGGCACCGATGAAGGCAGGCAGGAACGAGTGGTGGATGTTGATGATCCGGTTGGGCCACATATCGACAAAGGCGGGGGAGAGGACGCGCATGTATCGCGCCAGCACCACAAGGTCGATGTTCTCGGTCCGGAGCAACTCCCGCATCGCCAGGTCCTGGGCCGCCGGGTCCTCACCGACGGGCAACTCGTGGAACGGAACCCCGTAGAAGCCACATAGGTCACGGTGGTCAGGGTGATTCGAGGCGACCAGAACCAGTTCGGCGGCCAACTCTCCCGCCTTCCAGCGGGCGAGCAGATCCGTCAGACAATGGGGAGCCTTCGAAGCGAGTACCGCCAGCCGCGGACGATCGTCGGAGAACCTGATCTGGACGTCCATCTCGAAACGGTCTGCGATCGGCTGGAATGCAAAGTCCAGACGGTCGCGAGCAAAGACGAACCCGTCGAGTTCGAATTCGACGCGCTGGAAGAACATGCCCGCTGTGGTGTCGGTGTGCTGTTCGGCGTGGACGATGTTCCCACCGTTGCGCCAGACGAAGTCAGCGACGGTGGCGACTATTCCGGGTTGGTCGGGACAGGAGAGGAGGAGCACTGCGGTTGGACCCACTCCAGTGACGCTACCGCCGCATTCGCAGGTTTCCCTGAACTCCCTTCCTCAGTGTTCCGAGTCAGACCCGGAAGTTCAGCCAGCTCGACGAAAGATCATCTGACGGGTGCCCGCAGGATCATCCTGGAAACACGCTGACGCCGAGTCCACCAGGTCGGTCCACTGGTCGTTGGACATGAGCGCCTTCTCGGATGATTCGAGTTCATCGATGGACTCAAAACCGGTGAGCCAAGAAACGCCTCCGTAAGGGCCGGTCATGGAGCGCATGAACAGCGTAGGAAGACCGGTCGCAGCCTCGGCCTGTTCTGCAATCTCGATTCCCTGGGTTACGGCGTTCACGAGGTTGCCTGCTGCGGGCACGGCGGTGACCGCCGAGACGTATTGGAGCGATCGGCTCGTGTCCGGGGTTCCAGCCATCGGCTCCATCAGGGCGTCGTCGATGCTCCCTTCGAAGAGTTCCGCAGAGGTCGACAACATCTGGAGATAGGGGCCATCGGTTGCGAGCTTGTCCGACACCCGTTCGAGATCGGCGAGGCTCTCGAACCAGGACGCCCAGACGATGGTTCCGAGCCCCGGGGAATACATGGATGTCCACACCTGGATCGGATGATTGGTGAGCTCCCGGACCTTGTGGCTGACCTCGGTTGCAAAGGTCATGCCTGGTGTCGGGTTGCCTACTTTGAGGTGGGCTGTACGCGTGAAGAGGTACATCGCCATCCCCTTTCAGAGGGGCGATCGGGGGAATTCTTGCCCCTCTGATTCACTCTCTTCCGGTGCCCTGGGCGAGTCAATGCCGAATACGTCACTCAAAAATTTGGTGCGGACGGGGGGACTTGAACCCCCACGTCCTTTCGGACACTGGGACCTAAACCCAGCGCGTCTGCCAATTCCGCCACGTCCGCACGGTCCGGACATCGTAGTGCGTAACGGGAGTCACCCGATTGTGACGGTCAGCGCTGCTCCCGTCAGATCAACTGGCCGGTCAGTTCAGCTGACCGGTCAGATCGGATCTCCGGGCGGCGCGGCGAAGCCCGTGGTCCGCGTTAGCCTTCTCAGTTATGCAAGAGCCCGTAATTCCAGCGATGCCCCCGTTCCTCGCCGATCAGCCCCTGAGCGCACCCATGGCGCAGCAGACCGGGGCTGGGATGGAGCCGAACTCCGATATCTACGCCCGTCTTCTGAAGAACCGGATCATCTTCCTCGGTTCCGAAGTCAACGACCAGGTTGCCAACTTCCTCACCGCCCAGCTCCTCTACCTTGAGGCCGAGGACAACGAGAAGGACATCTGGCTCTACATCAACTCACCCGGCGGTTCGGTCACCGCCGGAATGGCCCTCTACGACACGATGCAGTTCGTTGCGCCTGACGTGGGCACCATCTGCATGGGTCTCGGAGCGTCGATGGGCCAGTTCCTGTTGTGCGCCGGAGCCCCCGGGAAGCGCTTCGCCCTTCCCCACGCAAGGATCATGATGCACCAGCCGCTGGCTGGCATGCAGGGTCAGGCGACCGACATCGCAATCCAGGCCGAGCAGCTCAAGTACATCAAGAACCTGCTTGCAGAACGCATTGCGGAGCACACGGGTCAGACTGCCGAGCAGATCAACATCGACTCCGACCGCGACCGCTGGTTCACCGCAGAACAGGCGAAGGAATACGGCATCATCGACGATGTGATCCAGAGCCGTCGACAGATCAACAACTCTGTCGAGTCCGACTGACCCGACGTAGTTCTGAGCCGGCGGCCTTCCGAACCGCCGGTCTTCCGGACTTGGCCGACGCAACTCCGGGTTCGACATCCCAAATGGGTGTCGAACCGCCGGAGGTGCGTCGACCGGGAGTCTCAGGCCGACCGACCAGCCATCTGCTGTCGCCCTAGAAGGCGATCGCAGAGGTGGGCAACGGGATGTTCACAATCGGTGGCAGGGGAATTATCAGGTCTCCAAGCCCCAGGATTCCGAGACCTGCACCGTTGATAGTGAATGACGGATCCGTCAACGTGATGGTTCTGGCGTTCAGGTCGAGTGTCGCCGCCTTCACCAGGACCGTGGACGGAATGATCAGGTCGACCTGGGTCGGTATCACGAGGAATCCGCAACTCAGCGTCACTGTGGAGAGGGGAATCCTCAACTGCGGGATGTTCACCACGACGTTCGGGACCGTGATGACGGACCGGTCCGGATCGATACGGATGCCGGGGATGGTGACCGTGGCGTTGTTGATGTTCACCCCGGGTGGCTGGTAGGCGATGTTGCAGATCCCCAGTGGGATGTTTGTCGCGGGAGCACGTACTTCAATCGGCGGTAGCGGAATGGTCAGCGGTCCGAAGTCGGCCCCGATTCCTCCGTCGGCCGGTGGGGAGGGCGGAGCACACGCCGCCCCGACGAGCGCCAGTGCCGATACCAGGACGACCATGGCGGCGTGGCGCCGACGTGGTCTAGTGGCCTTCCTACCCGGTTCTGGGACGCCCCTACTTCGGTCGACCCGGTCTCTCGGTGCCCCGACGTTCCGGTCATCGATATCCATTGTCATGCCCCCTGGGTGATTCGAGTCGGGCACTGTTGCCCACCTACCCACCTTCCCCGGATCGTCCTCAATTATGACGGTTACGAGTCTCTATTACGGTTGCGCAACATTTAAGTCGATGAGGGAAGTTGTAACTGGCGCAAAAAATTAAGGGCTCTCCGGCACCTGGGTGCCGGAGAGCCCTTCGCAAACTGTGAGTTGGCGGGTCTCGATCAGCCGCCGAAGACGTGGACCACGTAGTACTTGTTTCCGGCGATGGCGACGCCGGTGCCGTACCTGGTGTACGCACGGTTCAATATCGCTGCCCGGTGGGAGGGGGAGGCCATGAACAGCTTGTGCGACTGGGCAACCGAATAGGACCAGCCGACGTTCTCGCCCAGGCGGGACCATCCGGTGCCGACGCCGTCGCGGAGATTGGAGTGCGATACCGATCCGCGGCTGGCCAGAGTCTCGGCCCAGGCCTGCGCCTTGTTGACCAGGCGGTCATCGAGAGTCAGCGGAGGGATATTGCGGTTCGACCGTTCCGTGTTGATCAACACTGCAGCGTTCCATGCTTCACCGTTCTTGGTACACGCAGTACCGATTAGTGCGAGCGAAAGAACTAGAGCGGCCAGAACGGACCACCGACGTGTGCGTGTTGACATGTAGATCCCCTGCGAATCGTCTCAAGTCTCTTGGACTGTTTGGCTGGCTGCTTCGGTGCACGCACCCCGGCGGGAGGTGGAACACATACTCCTATGACTTCCTTGCAATGTCACGCAATTCGAATATTACGGTTGCGTGACGGATATATGACTATCACACATATCGGCCGGAGGTGGTACTTAGTGAGCAAATTTCTGGATCAGAGTTTTATCCCGCACTCCTGAAGCGCCCAGTTGCTCACGTTTTCGCTGCGTTCGTCGAGTTTTCCCAGCCGCGCGTTGAGTTCGTTGCGGCGCTGTTCGACGTCCGTCGGCTCGGTGGTGACCGGGTTTGTGACGCCGATATCGGTCTGGGTGTCGTCATCGGCTGCCTGACCGTTGGCCTTGGCTGTCCCCTCGGTTTTCGAGCCTTTGCCCGGGTCCTTGGCGCTGCCCTGGGCGTCGGATCCGTTGGCTGCCTGGTCGGGTCCTGATCCTGAGCCGGCGGTGTCATCCTCGGAAACCGAGTTAGCTTCCTGGTCGCGCTTGACCAGATCGATGATGTCGATGACACCGTCGGCCAATGCGCTCAGGTCGGCACGGATCTCGGTCGGGGCCTTCGAGGCAAGGTCCTTCAGTCGGTTGGCCTCGCTCGTTGCCTTGGCAAGGTTGTCGGCCTTGAGCGCCGTGACAACCCCGTCCAGGTTCCGGGAACCGCCGAGATCGCCACAAAAGGCCGGTGTTCCGTCGCCACACGATGTGATCGATGCGGCAACTATGACGAGTGGCGCCACGATGCGGGTGATCGTGGAAGGCCCCGCCCTCATGCCCTGGCGGCCTCGGCGAGAGTGCGAATTTCGGTTACGGCGTGTTCCAGCCCCAGGGGATCTCTGAACAGGGCGCTTCCGGCCACCAGGACGTCAGCCCCCGCAGCGGCCGCGCCAGCGACAGTTGCGGGGCCGATGCCGCCGTCGACCTCAAGGTCGATGTCCCGGGCGGTCAGGTCGATCATTGCCGCGACTTCGGCGATCTTGCCCTCCATCGTGTCGATGTAGGCCTGGCCACCGAAGCCGGGGTTGACGGTCATGACCAGCACCAGGTCGACCAGGTCCATGACGTGGCGAATCGCCGACGCCGGCGTGGCGGGGTTGAGCGCCACTGCGGGACTGGCGCCCAGGTCGCGGATGTTCCCCAGCGTCCGGTGCAGGTGAACGCAGGCCTCGGCGTGCACGATGATGATCTCGCAGCCCGCTTCGACGTACTTGTGGACCAGTTCATCGGGGTTGACGACCATGAGGTGCGCTTCGAACGGAACGTCGACCAGAGGCCTGCATGCCTTGATCACGTCGGGCCCGAACGTCAGATTCGGGACGAAGACACCGTCCATGACATCCCACTGGATCCGGTCCACCCCCGCCTTTTCGAGGTTGACGCACTCTTCTCCGAGTCGGGAGAAATCTGCCGGTAGTACCGACGGAGCAATCTGGACAGGCCGGGAACTCATCGGGTCACCTTCTGATTCGATGGGCAGGAATTGGAGCGTACGACGGTCGCTGACAATGGCGTCACGACCAAATGGGCACCGTGAATGATGCGACCCTATCCGCCCGATTGCCCGGACGTTGAGTCCATTCCACGCGTACCTTGGCAGCCATGAAGTCGAAGCCGCACGGACAGCCGACGAGCCTGGAGTTCCACGTCGACCGCATGGTCCCCGGAGGTCTTGGCCTTGCCCACGAGTCCGACGGCCGGGTGGTGCTGATCGATGGCGCGCTTCCAGGCGACACGGTGAAGGTTGAAGTGACCGAGTCCAAGGCGCGTCTGTTGCGTGCACGGGTCACCGAGGTCCTGTTGGCGTCGCCCGAGAGAATCATCGAGAGGTGCCCCGAGGTGGCCCTGGGGTGCGGTGGCTGCGACCTTCAGCACGCTTCGCTTTCCACCCAGCAGTCGCTGAAAGTGGCGATGGTCTCCGACGCTCTGCGGCGAATCGGCCGTGTCGAGGGAATCCCGATCCGGGTCGGTAGGCAGCTTCCCGGATGGGACTTCCGGACGACCCTGCGCTGCGGCGTAGGTGATGGTTCCGACGGTCGACTTGGCTTCAGGCGGCACCACAGCAACCAGATCCACGTCGTGGACACCTGTCTGGTAGCCCATCCCCTGGTCGCCGAGATCGTCGAGAACGGACGGTTTCCCGCTGCTGACGAGGTCACGATCCGGGTGGGTGCCAACACCGGGGAACGACTCGTTGTCGTGTCGCCGAACGCCAAAGACGCGGTTGTTCCCGAAGGCGTCACGGTTATTGGCACCGATGTCCTGGCCGACGGAGGAGAGGCGAGCTACCACGAGATTGTCGCCGGTCGTCGCTTCAGAATCTCTGCCAACTCCTTCTTCCAGACCCGTGTGGATGGAGCCGAGGCGCTGGTCGACGCCGTCGGGAGGGCACTCGCACCGATTCTCGACGCCGGAGGCAGACTCGTCGATCTCTACGGAGGGGTCGGGCTCTTCACCGGAGCGCTCGCCGCCCGCGACGGAGTGCTTGTCGAGCGGTCGCGGTCCTCGGCGGCGGATGCTCGGGTGAACCTAGAGGAGTTCGGAACCGAAGTGATCGGTCTGGCGGTGGAGCGTTGGCGGCCGTCCCACTTCGACGCCGTCGTTGTCGACCCGGCCCGCTCTGGGCTCGGCAAAGAGGCGGCTGCCGCAGTTGTCGCGACCGGCGCCGAGCGAGTGGCGCTGGTTAGTTGTGATCCGGCGTCGCTTGCCCGCGATGTCGGACTGCTGGTGGCCGGTGGCTACCAGGTCATGGGTGTCGAGATCATCGACATGTTCCCCCAGACCCATCACATCGAAGCGGTGACGGTATTGAGCCGGTCCAAGTGAAGTTGCGCTCGGTGCTACTCGGTCCTCGTTCTTCGACGGATAGCGAGGGAAGTCGTCGAGAACTCTTGGGCTCTCGGGCGGGCGTGGTAGCAGTGCTTGTGATCGCAATGAGCCTGCTGGTGGGCTGCGGGAACAACTCTGACGGCGCAAACTCCAATTCCGGCGCTGCCGGGTGTCAGGCCTCAACACCCACGGACCTGGTGCCTGTGGTCGAACGACGGATCCCGCACGATCCGACCTCGTATGTGCAGGGCCTACTCATCCACGACGGAGTCCTCTACGAAAGCACTGGCCGCTACGGCGAATCGCAGCTGAGGGTCATCGACTCCAATACTGGCAGGGTGGATTCTCGGGTGGATCTTCCGCCGGACGTCTTCGGCGAAGGATTGGCGGTCGGAGAGGACGGCGACCTGGTGCAACTGACTTGGAAGGAAGGCGTCGCATACCGCTGGCCGACCGACCTGGTCCACGAGGGCGGAAAGCCATCCGGCGAATTTCACTACAAGGGGGAGGGGTGGGGCCTCACC
>JBATWQ010000417.1:0-6773 GCA_049672765.1 Microthrixaceae bacterium
GTGTACGGCGGTGGCCCACGGCGGTGTACGGCGGTGGTGGTCAGCGGGTGGTGGTCAGCGGGTGGCCGATCCGAGATTTGTGGGCGAGTAGGTTGTCGCCGATGAATCCCAGATCACCTGACGACGCCGTGATCGTGGCTATCGATGCCGGAACGACCGGGATCAGAGCCTTCGCCGTTGACTCCTCCGGGACCCCGGTCGGCCGAAGCTACAAGGAGTTCACGCAGTTCTTCCCCGAGCCGGGCCTCGTTGAGCACGACGCCGAGGAGATCTGGTCGACCACGGTCGAGGTGCTCAGGGATCTCACCGGTTCACTCGGACGCACCGTGGCTGCCATCGGGATAACAAACCAGCGTGAGACCGCCGTTGCCTGGGACAGGCAGACCGGTAGACCCCGCACTAGAGCGATCGTCTGGCAGGACCGCCGCACCTCGGATCGGTGTGAGCAGTTGAGTGGCGAAGGCCACCTGCCGATGATCCGGGAGCGCACCGGGCTGGTGCTCGATCCGTATTTCTCCGGCTCGAAGTTCGAATGGATGATTCGACACGGCGGCGTCGAGGGCGACGACGACCTCTTGCTCGGAACGGTCGACACCTGGCTCACGTGGAAACTGACCGGCGGCGCAGTCCACGCGACCGAGCCGTCGAACGCCAGCCGGACGATGCTCTTCGACATCAACCACCTGGATTGGTCCGAGGAACTCTGCGATCTCTTCGGTGTCCCCATGGACGCACTTCCCGACGTTCGCCCCTCGGCGGGATCCTTCGGTGTCACCGAAGGCGACTGTGGGGTACCTGCAGGCACGCCCGTCACTGGTATCGCAGGGGACCAACAGGCTGCGTTGTTCGGGCAGGCCTGCACGAGTCCGGGCATGGCGAAGAACACCTACGGAACCGGCTCCTTCGTATTGATGAACACCGGCGAGAACTCTCCCGGCCCGAAGGACGGGCTACTGACCACCGTCGCCTGGACGGTTCCTGGAACGATGCTCGGGGCGGCCACCACCCAGGACGTCACCCACTACGCGCTCGAAGGGGCAATCTTCGTCACCGGAGCCGCCGTGCAGTGGTTGCGCGACGGCCTCAAGATCATCGAGTCGGCTTCCGACACCGAAGCTCTGGCGGCGAGCGTCGACGATTCGGGCGGGGTTGTCGTGGTGCCCGCATTCACCGGTCTCGGCTCGCCCTACTGGGACCCGCACGCCCGGGGCACGATCCTGGGAATCACCCGTGGTACCGGCCGCGCCCACATTGCACGGGCCGTAATCGACTCGATGACCTTCCAGACCCGCGACGTCATCGAGGCCATGAGCGCGGCTTCAGGATCCGAGCTGCGTGAGCTCCGTGTCGACGGCGGAGCAGCAGCCATGGATTCGATGCTGCAGATGCAGGCCGATCAGCTTGACTGTTCGGTGCTTCGATCCTCTGTTGCCGAAACGACCGCGCTGGGTGCCGCATACCTGGCAGGGCTGGGGGTGGGCATGTGGTCGAGTGTCGACGAAATCGCAACTAGCTGGTCCGCTGATGCGAATTTCACCCCCAACCCTGATCGTGGACCTGCCGAGGCCTCATACGGACTCTGGCGACGGGGGGTCAGCCGATCGACGGGTTGGGCCGACCCGAGAAGCTCCGACTAGACCGATCGGTCAAGAACGTTGCTAGCGTGACTGGAATGGCGCGCCAGCTAACCCCGCGTGGGAAAGAGCGCAGAGCTCAAATCATCGAGTACGCGACGAAACGGTTCGCCGAGAACGGGTACCACCCGACGTCCGTGGCAGACATCGTCGATGGCATCGGGGTGGGCAAGGGCGTCTTCTACTGGTACTTCGATTCGAAGGAGGAACTCTTCATCGAGATCCTCCGTTCGTCGCAGTTGGACATGCGACGTCGCCAGCAACGGGCGATCAGTTCGACGCAGGATCCACTGGAGAAAATCGACCTGGGAATTCGAGCAGCCGTCATCTGGCTCGCCGAGCACAACGACCTACGTCAGTTGTTCGAGTTCGCCCGGACCGAGTCGACGTTCCAGGGCGCCATGCGCGCGGGTCAGAAGGTCCTGGTAGGCGATGCGCGGACCCACATCGAGTCCGCGATCAAGGAGGGCCTGATTCCCGACAGGGACTCCGAGGCGCTCGCCATCGCGATGCTCGGGGTGGCCAACCTGCTGACCCAGGTGTACATAGCCGAACGGGGCGAGGACCCTGGCCTGGTCTCGGACATGGTCGCATCCTTCTGCCGGGGTGGTCTGGGCGTCGCCGACTGAGAAGCCAGGCCTGGCGGAGGGGTGTCACGGTCGGCCGGGCACCACGTGCACAACCGGACTAGGCGAGCTTGGGTAGTGCCCGACGTAGGTTCCGCACCGCCTGCCCGATTCGCTGCTCGTTCTCGATCAGGGCGAAACGGACGTGGCCCTCTCCCCCGGGTCCGAATCCGACTCCGGGTGACAGTGCGACGTGGGCTTCCTTCACCAGGTGCGAACAGAACTCGACCGAACCCATGTCCAGGTAGGGATCCGGAATTTTCGACCAGGCGAACATCGTCCCCCTGGGCGGCTCAAGGTCCCAGCCGATCCTCGACAGCCCGCTGCAGAGCGCGTCACGGCGATCCTGATACTTGGCATTGATCTCGACCGGGAAGTCGATCGCTTCGTTCATGGCAACGGTCGCTGCTATCTGGATCGGTTGGAAGGTTCCGTAGTCCAGATATGACTTCAGCTTTGCAAGGGCCGCAATCACCTCGGGATTGCCCAGTGCAAATGCGACCCGCCAGCCAGCCATCGAGAATGACTTGGTCATCGAGTAGAGCTCGACCGCGACCTCTTTTGCGCCATCGGCCTGGAGTATCGACGGTGGCCTGTATCCATCGAATCCCAGATCGGCGTACGCGTTGTCGTGGACCAGAATGACGTCCTTCTCGCGTGCGAAGTCGACCACGCGCTGCATGAAATCAAGATCGACACAGGTGGTAGTCGGGTTGTGGGGGAACGACAGGACGATCACCCGGGGCTTGGGGTGTGAGTACTCCCACGCGTTGACCATGTTGTCGAAGAACTGCTCGCCGGTGCCCAGTGGGATCTCGCGGACGTTCGCCCCCGCAAACAGCGGTCCGAAGATGTGGATCGGATAGCTCGGCGACGGGACGAGCGCTGCGTCTCCCGGCTCCAGAAGCACCCACATGAGGTGGCTGAAGCCCTCCTTGGCTCCGATGGTCGAAATGACCTCGGTGTCGGGATCAAGGCTCACGCCGAAACGGTGCTGGTAGTAGTTGGCGGCGGCCTGGCGGAGCTTCAGGATGCCGCGGGACGCCGAATATCGGTGATTCCGCTCGTTCTGGGCTGCCTCGCAGAGCTTGTCGACAGCGATCTGCGGCGATGCCAGGTCGGGGTTGCCGAACCCCAGATCGATGATGTCGGCCCCCTCACGGCGAGCGGCCACCTTCAACGAATCGATGATCGTGAACACATACGGAGGCAGTGACGTAATTCGGCGGAACTCCATGGAAGAAAACTACTGCCGGGCAAGCAGCGCGGCCCCCCACGCACCCGCATCCGGCCCGCCGGGTGCCATGACGATCTGGGTGTCCCTGTCCCGGGTGGCGCTGGGAAAATGATCCGAGAGCGCTGTCTGGACGGGCCCGAGTAGCTGATCACCGAGCGAGGCAAGTCCCCCGCCAATAACCACCATCTGGGGGTCGAGCAGCACAATCAGGTTGGCGACTCCGGTGGCCACGTAGAAGGCGAACTCCTCGAAGACCGTCTGCGACTCAGTGTCTCCGGCAGCAGCCAGGTCCGAAACGTCTTCCCCCTTGATGTCTTCGATCGAGCCTGCATGGGCCACCAGGGAATCGGCGGATCCCGCGTTCGCCGCCCGCCTGGCGAGCCACGCGAGTCCGGTACCCGACGCGAATCGCTCCCAGCAGCCCCGTTGACCGCACGGGCAGAGCGGCCCGGACGGATCGATGACCATGTGTCCCGGTTCACCGGCAAAGCCGTTGGTTCCCCGGAAGAGTCCGCCGTCGATGATTACACCGCCGCCGATCCCGGTGCCAAGGGTTACAGCCACGAGGACGTCGGTGTCGTGCGCGACGCGGTCGCGGGTGGCGATCGCCACACAGTTGGCATCGTTCTCCACCCGCACCGGAATGCCGAACTTCGCGTGCAGCGTGCCCGGAACATCCACGCCGACCAATCCCTTGGTGTTGGGCGCGGACCGGGCTACTCCGTCAAGCCCGATGAAGCCCGCCATGCCGACGCCGATGGCGGCCGGAGTTTCGGAGCTCCGCTCTAGCAGTGCCGCTATCGAGGCCTCGATCTGGTTGAGGATCTCCGGGCCGTCGGCATCAGAAGCAACCTGCTCGCGGTCGAGAATCTCGGTTGCCGACGCAAGTATCGACAGGATCTTGGTCCCACCGACATCGACGCCGATTACGTTGGACGAGTTCGTGCTCACATGGACAAGTCGACCACAGTTCGCCGACCACGCCATCCATATCGGAGTTCGGCCCAACCTGGTGGCAGGCCGACCGTCGCACGCAGTCGTGCGCCTGGTGGGTTCGTGACCGCGTCTCCTTACAGATCGATGATGCGAGCGTCGAGTCCCAGCGCGGCGACTCGTTGCGAAAGCCACTCTGCGTCATCGATGAGAACCATCTGGACGAGTTCGCTGAGTCGACGGATGCGTTCGAAGACCGCGTCGCGGGCGTCCCGAGCGTCCCGGGCGGTGCGGTCGGTGACGTCCCCCGCATCGGATCGATCGACCCCGATGTCACCCACTCCGACCATGAAGATCGGGAGCGAACCGGCAAAGGACACAGACATGCGACGCGCCGCGAACTCGATCAACCTCCACTCCGCTCCCCCGGCGGTTGAATCGGTCCGGCCGACCGGCTGTGATACCGGAAGTGCCTCGGTCGGATCTTCGATCCCTGCTTCGGCCTCGGATAGTTGCGCGAGCAGGTCTCGCTCACGTGCCCGTATCGCCAACTCCCGCTCACGCATGGCGGCCAGTTCCGCCAGGGCATCCTCGTGTCGCCTGACGCGTTCTTGCGCCCCCACCAATTTGTCGAGAAGCGTGTCCAGTTCGGACTCGACCTGGGCCCATTCGGAGACGTCCGTAGGTGCCGCCTCCGATTCCCGTCGGTCCTCGATCTGTTGCCTCAGCCCCTCCACCGACTCACGGGCGGCCTTGAGCCACGCTGTTGGATCCGATAGCCGAACCAGCCAGGCATCGACTGCACCCAGCAACGCCGAGGGAGTTCCGGTCCATGAAAACGGCGCAATGGCTGAACCAGCGATCCGGGGAGGTTTGGTCGGGTCAGTACCGGCGAAGCGACCACCGGCTATGGCCATGATCGCCTGCCGGAGCTCCGTAGCGGCCTGCTGTACCGCAGGATTGTCGTCGGGCATGACTCCAAGCTGGCTACTGCGCAGCTTCTCGATGACCAGCGCCACGTCGTCCGCGCCCGGAGCATTCATCGGCTCGAACGAGCTTGCACCGGCCGTTCCCGACTGGATCACTGCCCCACCGGCAGCACCCACCGCGCTCTGACCCAGAAGCGCTGCGGCATCGCTGAGCAGATCGCGCAGTTCGGCTTCGCTGGCCAACAACAACGACTCGGCCGGCTCGTCCATCGAGTCCAGCTCACGCTGGATCTCGTCCACCCGTGACTGGGCCTGGTCCACCCGGGCGCCACGCTCGACCTCCGAGCGCATCGAAGGAATACCCATGACATAGGAGCTGTAGGTGTCGAAGCCGATCTGGGCAAGCAGCCTCGCTTCCTCGTCACGCAGGCTGAGCATCCGACGACGGTTCCGGTTGACGGACAAGCGGCTCTGGCGCTCATCGGCGGCGAACATCTCGTCGCGAACCTGTTCCAGTCTGGCCACGACGGCCGGGTCAACACGCCTGTGACGCATCGCCCGCTCCGCAGCGCTCACCTCGGCGACACATTCGGCGAGTCTCTGTTCAGCCTCTCTGCGTCGCAATGAGATCGCTGCAGCGCGGCCGCTCAAATCACGAACGCGCCGCATGGTCGCGTCGATCCGTAGAGCGAGTTCGGTGGATCTGGGGTCAGGACCGCGGTGGGATTCGAGCTCATGGGAAAGCCGATCGCGAGCTGCCCTGACCGCATCCAGGTTCAGTGACTCGACCGCTTCGATCTCGATCAGATGTTCCCGATAGGTCGCTTCGAGTTCGACCAGCTGCTCATCGCCAACCGACTTGGCGTTTTCGAAACGTCGCCTCAACGAAGACCGCCGGGCTTCGAGCGCATCGATCTGGCCGACGCAGACCTCAAGGGCCGCGTTGGCGAAGGAATCGAGTCGGGTCCTCACCTGCTCCATCTCCGCCGCCAGCGAAGAGCGCTCCCCTGCTGTCGAGCGCAGGGCCGTCCGGAGGTTCTCCAGATCCATTCGGTACGGGGGTGGCCCCCCGCCGGAACTCGGTCCCGTTGACCGGCCGCCGCCCAGATCGGATCTCTGGTCGGTTGCCGGGCCAGAGGTCCCACGGTGAGCGGGTACTTCTGCCTGATGGTTGTCCACACGCGGATTCTGGTCGGACCAGTCGATCACCCAGCCCAGATTTTGGTCGAGCTGAAGTTGGTCAATCGTGTCGCTGTCGAGGGAGAGCTGAACCCCGTTGACCTCGATCAGTCCCGCGGCCGGGAACTTCTCACGCGAGGCGATTGCATCGAGCAGACCGAGTATGCGGCGGCGGGCTTCCGGAGTCGATCCGCGCAGAACCGTGAGCCGGGGATGCAGCTCACCAGGTCCTATT
>JBATWQ010000418.1:0-7633 GCA_049672765.1 Microthrixaceae bacterium
GGCGAAGCCGTGCCTGCGATGCTGGGTCTCGACCCGGACCCGGATACTCCCGCAGAACAACAGGCGCTGGATGCAGCAGCAAGCAAGGTCTCCGAAGAGTGCGCCCGTAGCGACCCCAAGTTGCTGGCACACGTCTCTACAGCCGAGGTTGCCCGTGACCTTGAAGCGATCCGGGTTGCACTCGGAGACGAACCGCTCAACTACATCGGGTTCTCCTACGGAACCCACATAGGTCAGATCTACGCCGACCTGCACCCCGAGCGGATCCGCACGATGGTGCTCGACGGGGTCGTCGATCCGTCCGAGGGATTCAACGAGTTTCTCTCTGGCCAGGCAAGGGCATTCGACGCATCCTTCGACAAGAACGTGACCGCGTGCGCCGAGGCCGGAACCAAGCGTTGCGGGGTCACGGACCTTGGCAAGGCCTACGACGAGGTCCGGAGCCAGGTCGAACGGGCGCCAATCGGTTCCGGAAGCACCCTGGTCGGGCCGGCGGAGCTTGGAACCGCCGCAGTCATGTCCGCCTATTGGTCCAACGGCTGGGTCCGCCTCGGACCGGCTCTGGCAAAGGCCCTCGACGGTAGGCCCGCCGAGTTGCGACGACTCGCCGATACCTACACCGACCTCGCCGGCTATGCCGCGTATGCAGCCGTGGTATGCACTGACTCTCCCCCGCCAGAGGGCCAGGTCGCGTACCAGCGGTTCTCGGACGAACTTCGGAGAGTCTCACCAAGGCTCGGAGGTGTGATTGCCAACGAATTGCTCCCTTGCGCCACCTGGCCGGTGAAGGCGAAGCAGGCCGCCAAGGCAATCACCGCCGAGGGGGCCCCACCGATACTCGTTGTGGGAAATACCGGAGATCCAGCGACCCCCTATTCCAACGCGGTTGACGTCTCGGAGACCTTGACGTCGGGTGTCCTCGTTACCGCGGACATAGCCGGTCACACCGCGTACGCATCCGACAAGTGCGTAACCAAGGTCGTCGACGACTACATCGTCGATCTTGTCGTGCCGACCGGCGATCCACACTGCCCCTGATCCGAAATCGCCTGACTGAGACCGGAGAAGTGTCATTGGAGTGGTCGAACAGCGACCATTCCAATGACACTTCACGATCCGTCGCCCAACACCGATCGGTCCGAGGTCCGCAATTGCGGCACTAACCTGCATCGGCACTGCCACCAGGGGATCACGGCGAGCAGGCCGGGCCACATCGGTAGGCGCAATCGGTACACGCCGCAACGGCAAGAGTGGCGCAGTTCGCCGAGGAGCCACCCGAACCAGGTCCCTGCAGAGCTGAAGCAAGTCGATTGGAAGGATTCGCGATGGAGTTCAATCTCGCCCAGGTCCACGAAACCGTGGAGCGGGCCGTTCCCGACCGGGAATGCATCGTCTTTCGCGACCGACGTCTGAGCTATCGCGAAGTTGGGGACCGCACCCGACGGTTGGCAAACGGTCTGATCGCCCGGGGTATGGGATCGGTCACCCCCCGCGCCGAGTTGGACGGACACCAGAGCGGCCAGGATCACGTTGCGATCTATCTGCACAATGGCAACGAATACCTTGAGTCGATGCTCGCCGCCTACAAGGCCCGGGCCGTTCCTTTCAACGTCAACTATCGATATGTGGCCGAGGAACTCGAGTACCTGCTCGACGATGCCGATACCCGGGCCATCGTCTTTCACTCGTGCTTCGCTCCGACACTTGCAGCGGTCCGCCGACGTCTGCCGAAACTGACGACATTCATTCAGGTTCCAGATGATTCTGGAGTCGATCTACTGGAGGGGGCCGAGTGGTACGAGGACGTTCTGGCCAGTGAATCCGATGTACTACCGCGCGAGGTCATCGAATCCTGGTCACCCGACGATCTCTACATGCTCTACACCGGCGGAACGACCGGCATGCCAAAGGGGGTGCTGTGGCGACAGGCCGATATCTTCGTGGCCTCGCTCGGTGGACGGAACCTCGAGACCCGTGAAGAGTGGACGTCGCTCGAGGAGCTGACGGCCTATGCCCAGAACAGCGGGGCGAGGGTCGCTCCAATCCCCCCGTTCATGCACGGCGCCGCGCACTGGCTGGCGTTCAACTCATTCACCAACGCAAACACCCTGGTGATACCGCCGATATCGGACCACTTCGACGCATCCGAGGTGGTCGAGCTGATCGACAGGGAACACGTCGAGGTCATACTGATCGTGGGTGACGCCTTCGGACGCCCGATCGTCGAAGAGTTGGAGCAGAACCACCGCCATCTGGACTCGCTGCTCATCGTCATCTCGGGTGGCGCCACGCTGTCTCCAGGGGTCAAGGAGAGACTGGTCCGGGCGGTCCCCACGATGATGGTTCTCGATGGCCTCGGAGCCTCGGAGACTGGCACCCAGGCAAGTCAACTGACATCGATGGGCCAGGTCGCCAGCAGTGGGATCTTCGTTCCGACCGCCGGGGCAGTCGTTCTGTCCGGCGACCTTGCCAGCGTGGTCGAGCCCGGCCACGAGGAGATCGGCTGGGTCGGCCAGACAGGGCGGATACCCCTCGGCTATCTCAACGACCCGGCCAAAACGGCTGCCACCTTCCCAACCATCGGAGGGCAACGATACGCGGTTCCTGGCGATCGTGGCCGCCTGCTCGGCGACGGCCGACTCGAGGTCTATGGCCGCGAGTCAGTGACGATCAATACCGGCGGCGAGAAGGTCTTCGCCGAAGAGGTCGAACAGGCCATCATCGCCCACCCGTCGGTCAGGGACTGCGTCGTCGCCGGACGCGCCTCACAGCGCTGGGGCGAGGAAGTGATCGCGATAACCGAAATCGTCGCGGGTCACGACGTGAGTGACGATGAAATTCTCGACTGCGCGGCGGAGCGCATCGCCCGTTTCAAGCTCCCAAAGCAGATCGTCCGGGTCGAAACGGTCCACCGCGCGCCGTCCGGTAAGGCCGACTACCGCTGGGCCCGAACGGCAGCTGCGGACGCCCGGGTCGGCGAGCCGTAGTCTGTCCGCGATGAGTTCGAGCAACAGTTCTGACGTCGGCAGGTCACGCACCCTTATCCCCCGCGCGGACGAGCCACTGCCCACCGGTGACGACAAGACCCAGGCAGTTCAGGCGATGTTCGATGTGATCGCCCCCCGCTATGACTTGGTGAACCGGGTGATGACGTTCCGGATGGATGTCGGCTGGCGGCGGCGTAGCGTTTCGGCGCTGGGGCTTGCACCGGGCTCCATGGTCGTCGACCTGGCCTGTGGCACCGGGGACCTGTCCCAGGACCTCGCCCGACGCGGCCTGGTCCCGATCGGGGTCGACCTGAGCTACGGGATGCTTGCCGCAGCGCCGCAGCCCTTCGCCCGACTCCAGGGCGACGGGTCGACCATGCCATTTCCCGATGCATCGGTGGACGGCGCCACCTGCGGTTTCGCGCTACGCAACTTCACCGATCTGGAGGGGACTTTCGCCGAGCTCTCCCGGATAGTCCGCCCCGGCGGTCGGATCGCCCTGCTCGAAGTTGCCACTCCGCCGAACCCGCTGCTGCGCTTCGGTCATGGGATCTATTTCGGTCAGGTCGTTCCGAGGATCGGTGCCGCCCTCTCCGACGGTGACGCCTACCGCTATCTGCCCCGGTCGGTCCAGTACCTGCCTGAGCCCGACGAGATGCTGACCATGCTCGAACGTGTCGGCTTCGCCGATGTTCGACGGACGCTGCTATCGGTGGGGATCGCACAGCTGATCACAGGTACCCGTTCCCAATCGGCTCCGACTGGGACTCGCGGCACAAATAGTCGCCCCGCAGGCGCCACGGAAGACGGCACGACCGGGCGCCCCGCAGGAGCCACGGAAAGCGGCACGACGAATGGGTCAGCGGCCGGAGATGACCCGACGTGACTGAAAGCGGTCCGTTCGCAGTCACCGTGGCTGGCGACGGCGACCCGGGCAATCCGCCACCGCTGTCGCAGGTCTCGGCGTTCTGTTCGCCCCGCCGTGCGCTCTGGGGCGTCGGCGAGGCCCTGCGCATCGAGGTCCCGGCGCCGTGGACCGAGAACGTCGACCTCGTCACCAAGGCGCTCGCCGGCTTCCGGGTCGAGGACGAGGTCCGGGCTCCCGGCACCGGCCCCGTTGCATTCGGGTCGCTGCCATTTGATCGGACCAGCGCCGCGACTCTGATCGTCCCCGAGACGATTTTCGGCCACACGTCCGACGGTGCTTCGTGGAAGACGACAATCACAACCGAGGGCTCGCACCTGACAAGCAAGGGCCACCACGAAGCCGCCAACCCGCCGCACGACAGAACGGGTACGGGTCCCTTGGAGTCGGAGGCCCCGACCTCTTCGTCCATCCGGGTTGCTTCCGTTCGACCTGCCGAGGAATGGTGCGCAAGCGTCGAGGAAGCCAGACAGCGGATCCTGAGAGGCGACTTCACCAAGGTTGTCCTCGCAAGAGAAATCTCTCTTCAGACGGACCGTCCAGTTGATCCGGCGACCCTCTTCTCAAGGCTCCGAGCGATGTATCCCACCTCGATGTGCTTCGCCGTCGATGACTTCTTCGGCGCCAGCCCGGAGCTTCTCGTTTCGAGAATCGGCGAAATCGTCAGGGCTCACCCCATGGCCGGCACAACCCCGCGAAGTGGAGAACCCGAGGTCGACCAACGCCGAGCGGCCGAGCTACTGGGGTCAGACAAGAACCGGTCTGAACACCAGATAACGATCGACATGGTGCTCGACACTCTGCTCAGGTGGAGCTCCTACCTGGACGCCGAACCGACACCGTCGGTGGTGCAGGCAGGTCCGGTCCAACATTTGGCCACGATGGTCGAAGGCCGGCTGTCCCGGCCGACGCCGTCGGTGCTGGAGTTGGTCGCCGCGCTCCATCCGACCCCGGCGGTTGGCGGCTGGCCCCGAGAGGCAGCCTTGGATGCCATCGACGAACTCGAATCCGCCCAGCGTGGGCCCTACGCCGGACCGGTTGGATGGGTCGATGCGTCTGGCAACGGTTCATTTGCCGTCGGTATCAGGTCTGTCCAGATCCAGGGGAACGACGCAACCCTTTTCGCAGGCGTGGGTGTGGTGGCGGACTCCGATCCCCTGGCCGAACTGGAAGAGACACGCGCCAAGGCGCAGTCACTCCTAGGTGCTTTGATCCGGGTCTGAGCTGGCGATCAAGCGTCCTAGCTGGTTGCTAATCCACGGTTCGACCTGGGGCTACTCCCGTCGGTCCGACCTGGTTGCCTCAAGGTTCGAGGATGTCGACCTCTTGGGATTGCTCGGCCCAGACCTCGCGAACCCTGTCGAGGACCGCTGCCGCTTCGGCAAATCCTGCGAAGTGTCCTTCGCCGGCGCGTACCCGAAGTTCGCCATGCGCGAGCCTGGCCGCCTGATGATGACCGTGGCTGGGCGGCACGATGGTGTCGGAGAGGCCCTGCCAGACGACGACCGGCGGTTCAACCTCGTCGAGCCTGAAACCCCAGTGGCGTGAGAACAACGCCAGGTCGTGCGCCACAGACCGCAGGTCGCGAGCTGTGATCAGGTCGTGCAGGAACATGGCCTTGAACAGCGGATCCTTCAGGACCGGACCATCCGCAAGACCGAGGAAACGGGCGTAGGCACCGAATATGGGATCCGCGAGCGGTTCGGCAAGCGACACAACCTTGCCGAGGACGCTCCCGATCGGTGATCGCAGGACCTCGAGCGTCGGCGCGGCGAAGCGCAGGGCGCGGGTGTAGGAGAAGACCGCGTCGGGTCCGCGCACAGGACCGAATCCGCCCAACAGCGATGCGACAACGACCCTCTTCGGCATGTGGTGGGCCACCGAGAGCGTGTAAGGGCCACCACCTGACAGCCCGACGACAGCGAAGCGGTCTATGCCCAACGCGTCGACTAGGGCTTCGATATCGGGGCCGAACTCCCGGATTCGGCGGTAGTAGTGGTTGGTGGACCTGCCCGTCCCGGGCCGCTCGACGCCTATGACACGGAATCCGCGCTGCAGAGCAACCTCGTCGATACCCGGTGGAATCTGGAACCTGGCCCCCGGGGTGCCGTGGAACCACAGAACGACGTCCCCGTCGGGATGACCGAACTCGGCCCAACCCAGCTTCCGACCTACCGCAACCGTGGCCTCGCCGACGGTTCGCGCTGTTGGCGGGCCGATCCCCGAGCTGAGTTCCTGTCCCATTCATGTCAACTTTCGCTCGTCACCACTCGCCGGCGGCCCGTTCGCAACAGAGGGAAATTCTATCTGGTCACATCGGTAGACGGTCGATGGCAGATCGGATCGACTCGTCCAGTTCTTCGTGGACCCGTCGGTTGGAGTCCCGTTCGGTCTCGACCACCACGATCCGGGGACCGCCCCGGGTCAGTGCTCCGGCGATCGCAGCCTGGGCGCCGGTCCTGGTGGACACGCGCTCCGCCGGCACTCCGTGAGCTCCCGCCAGCGCAACCAGGTCGACATCGTGAGGCGTACCGAAAATTTGCTCGAACCGTTCCTCTTGGATCGAGTCGCGCACGGGGAGGAACGAGAAAATTCCTCCGCCGCGGTTGTCCATCACCACTACCAGCAGATTGACCTGACGCTTCATTAGCCCGATCAGGGCGTTGGTGTCGTGCAAGAAGGCGACGTCTCCGATGAGCAGCGCGGTCGGCGATCCACCCAACGCCGCCCCCACCGCGGTCGAACTCACTCCGTCGATTCCGTTCGCTCCCCGGTTGGAAAGCACTCTCACCCCTGAACGTGGTGGGGCGAAACACTCAGCGTCGCGTACCGGCATGGATGACGACAGGACGATCGTGCCGTCCTCGCTGAGCATGGTGAACACATCCAGCGCCAGGGCAGGCTCGGTGGCTTCGGAATGCTTGGACAGTGTCGCGTCGATTGCGTTGACGGCGCTGCGTTCCGCCTCGACCCAGCGTGTCCTCCACGAAGCGTCGGAGACATTCGAAATGCGTGCCCGAAGACGGTTGCAGGTGGACGCCACCGGGGCGACCATCGAAGTCTTGAAGACCCGGTCGGGATCCGGTAGTGGTGCATCGGGATCGAGACCGAATTTCTCTGCCGAGGACTCGGCGATCCAGCGATGGAGGACCTTGGATGTGAGTAGTCCCCCGATCCTCAGAATCACGTCCGGCTGGTTCGTTTCGATGAAACCCTCATGTTTGAGGATCCCGTTGAAGGCCGTGACGCATCCGAGGACTTCGAGGCGACAACCTGACGGTCCGTCCGCGATGACGGGCCATCCAAGGTGGTCGGCGAGCAGGTGGACTGCATGTGCGTCGGTCACGTCTCGGGCGGCCCGCACCCCGGCGACGATCACCCCTGTGCGCGATGAGAAGGCGTCAACCAACCGGGCCAGATCCGCCTCCGCCAGATCCCCGTCCGCCAGGTCCCCGTGCGCCAGGTCCCCGTGCGCTTTGACCTGATCGCTACCAAGTTCGTGTCCAGTTGCAGTGTCGACCCGCGCGGGCAATTCGCCCGGGCTTCCTACGAGAGGCTCACGAAAGGCCAGGTTCAGGTGCACCGGACCGGCGACAGGACCGACGCACCGATTCCACGCCTCTGTGGCGAGTTCGCGCCAGTCGGCACGGTCGAACTGCGAAGGAACCCCCGGTTCGCAATACCAGCGGACCGCTCTGCCATAGAGGTTGCGCTGGTCGAT
>JBATWQ010000419.1:0-9183 GCA_049672765.1 Microthrixaceae bacterium
CGACAGCAGTGCCATGTATGCAACGCCGTCGGCCAGCGCCATCAGCGTCGGTCCCGAAACGGTCCCTCCGGGGCGAAGGTCACCGCTGCCGACGGGTTGACGCACCGTGATGCCGTCGAGGCCGACGTGGTCGATCACCCAACTGAGCTCCCGCTCGAACGCCGAGGTCATGAAATCTGCCAGAGCCGCCGCGTCCATTTTCAGCATGTCGCCACTGGGTCTGTCGCTACTCGCCACGTCATCACCAACCGGGTCGGGACTCACCAGGTCTTCCACTGGATCTTCACCCTCTGGATCTCCATTCGCCGGGCTGGTCACAAAAGGTCCCCGCTTCTCGATGCTGCCAGGCCCAGCGCGGCAAGCGTTGCGTGCGCCTCAGCGTTGCCCTTCTCCAAGATGGATTGCCTGTCCTCGATGCGGCGGACCACCCTGGCCGGGCTTCCCACAGCGATCGAGTTTGAAGGTATGTCGTTGCACACGACTGAGTTGGCGCCAACGACCACATGCTGGCCGATCGTCACGCCGGGCAGGACCACCACGCCTGTACCCAACCACGACCCGGCGCCGATTCGGACCGGTTGGGCCGGCTCCATCTGCAGGCCGATCGGAATGTCCAGATCGGCGGAATCGTGACTGGCGTCGGTCACGTACACATCTGGTCCGAACCACACGTCGTCGCCGATCTCTATGTCCAGGTGGGCAACGATTGACAGGCCGCGGGCGCCCCAGACCCTGTCACCGATGCGCAAGATCGGTCCGTTCGCGTAGGCCACGTCAGATTCGGGCCAGGCTGCGAGCATCGCGCCTGCGGCGATCAGGGTGTCGTTGCCGATGGAGATGTGCTCCGGTCCCAGCAGCACCTTGTAGGGCTGTTCGATCAGGGTCCCGGACCCGAAGTGCCCGAACCCGACACGGTCGGAATCCTCGGGCCCGATGTACGCCCAGCGAAGCGTTTCCCTGGCAAGTTCAACTATGGCGCCGGCTCCTCGGTGGAGTAGTGGATTCACCAGCCGGACCCTCAGGTCGCGTACGAGCGCGGTTGGAGAGGGCAGTGGGATCAGTCTGGGCACCGTCTGAAGTTACCGTCTGGTGCACTCGCCCACATCCGAAGCCTCTTCGTAACGCGCTTGCCCATTGTCTCTCCGGGGCGCAAGGCCAAGCCAGTTTCGGCGCGCTATCAACCGTCAGTGACGTCCTCGACGCGTGCCAGTATGAAGCCCGGCCGAAGCGGCGGCGAGTTGATGAGTAGCGAAGAATTGCTGGGCGCACTCGAAGGTCTTGCCCTATCAATACGCCAGGACTTGGCGGACGACTGGGACTGGTAGGACGCGGCTAGCAGGTTTGCGATTCTCCTGGTTTACAGCCAGCCGGAGCGTCGGAATGATCTGTAGAGAAGCGAGCAGATGAGTGCGATGATTCCAAGGACAACGAAGTAGCCGTAGCGGCTCTCGAGCTCGGGCATGTTGGTGAAGTTCATGCCGTAGATGCCGGCGATCATGGTTGGCACCGCAAGGATCGCCGCCCAGGCCGACATCTTCCTCATGTCCTCGTTCTGGCGGATGCTCACCTGTGTCAGGTTTGCTTCGAGAGCGGATGTCAGTAGTTCCCGCTGGGCCGTGTTCTGATCGAGAATTCTTCGTAGTTCGTCAGCGATGTCCGAGAAGTAGCGGCGCAACTCTGAGTTGAGCGTCGGATGCTCGATCGTGGACAACTGGTGGAGCACTTCCAAAAGTGGAGTGGCGGCCTTCGAGAACTCGATGACCTCGCGTTTGAGTTCATAGATTCGCTGGGTCGGGCTGTCCCGGCTTGTGGAGAACACCACCGACTCGACCTCGGCGATGTCATCGGTGATGCCGCTGACCACCGGCAGGTAGGCGTCCACCACGGCATCGATGATGGCGTGCATCACCGCCCCAGGTCCCTGCTTGAGCCAGTTGGGGTCGGCCTCCATTGATGAGCGCAGCGTGGTCAGCTCGACGGCGCCGCCGTGACGCACCACGAGGATGAAGCGCGGTGCAACGAGCAGCGCCAACTGTCCGAACTCGACTATCTCCTCGGCATCGTCGTAGCGGGCAGGACGGATGACCACGGTCAGGCTCTCGTTGCCCACATCCAGTTTGGGCCGCTCGTGGTTGGTGCCCGCATCCTCCACGGCAAGGGGGTGAATACCGAACGCTTCGCCGGCAGCCTGAAGTTCGTCCTGGGGTGGGTCGAGGAGCCCGACCCAGACAAAGTCGGATCCGATGCTGCACGCCTGGGCGAGCTCCTCGAAGTCGTGTATTCCATCGCCGTTGGCGTCGTTCTGGAGCGCCTTGCCGTCCCGGTAGGCGCCGCTCCCGATGATCATCTCCGCACCCGCAATCCGTTTCAGTTCGGTGCGAAGCCTCGCACATGATCATGAGGGAATGTGGCTCCGCTCAGCCGGAGAGCTTTGGAATCGTCCGTGTTGGGGCCCGGTTTTCTCAGCAGCGTCCCGCTGGAGTTTGTTAGTTTCCGAAGGTGGTTCAGGGAGCCGCCCAGCGGCTTCCCCGGATCTGCAAAGCGGGCGGTGATCCAGGGGGAACGGGCGATGGGCATGGGAACAGCCGAGGTTGATTCGAGCGATGCAGCCAGGCAGCCGAATCAACGGCATCTGCGACGACAAGGTCGAGCGTTCGTTCTAGCCACGGTATGTCTGGTTGGGATGTGTCTGGCCGCGTGCACCCCAGCACCGGGACCGGTTTCGGTTCCACCTACTGACCCACCGCCTCCGGAAGGCACTGCGCTGCTTCCCTCGCATCTGGATTGCGCCCGGTGGCGATACGACGGCGTGGCCGAGGGACCGCTGCCCGAGGAGTGGAAGTCCGACGACTATCGCTTCACCTCGCAACGAGATCCCGGATCGGCCCGCAGCCCGCATCGTCTGTGCGGGCAACTCGGCGCGGCTGTCGACCTTGCCTGGGGTGTCGAGACCGGCTCACCCGACACAGTCATCGCAGTCCTGGACTCCGGAATCGAGTGGCGGGATCCGAAGACCGTGGTCGACCTGGCTCCTACCGCGTATCTAAATCGGGGAGAGCTTCCGGTTCCCGCCGGTGCGCCATCAACGGCCGAATCCGCGGTTGCCCGAGCCTCGACGTCCGACGCCAATGTCGGACTGTCCGGGGTTGTCGCCGGGTCCGACGATGCTTATGACGTGAACGGCGACGGACGATTCTCGATCGAGGACTACGCACACGACCCCCGCGTCAGAGATCGCAACGGCAACGAGTTGCTCGACCCCGAGGACCTGATCCTCACACCGTCCTTCAATGACGGTATCGACTCCGACGGCAACGGCTACGTGGACGACATCTCGGGCTGGGACTTCCTCCACGACGACAACAATCCGCTCGATGATGTCGAGTACGGACACGGGACCGGCGAGGCCAGGGACTCGACCGCCGCGCACAACGGCGAGGGTGCGTTCGGGATGTGCCCGGGGTGTTCGCACCTGCCGGTGAGGGTCTCGGATTCGTTCATGGCCGAAGGTGGAAGATTCGCAGCCGGGGTTTTGTTCGCTCTGGACAGCGGAGCGAGCGTCGTCCAAGAGGCTCTCGGCGGTGTAACCAACCCTCCCCAGGCCCAACAGGCGATCGACGCCGCATACAGCAGCGGTGTGCCCGTTGTTGCATCGATGGCCGATGAGCAGTCACAGCACGCCAACCTGCCCGTGGCGCTCAACCACACGATCCCCGTCAACTCGGTCACCGAGGCCATGTCCTTCCTGGGCGACATCGGTCCTCTGGCGACCGGCAAGCGCGACACGCTCGCTCTGAACGGCTGCACCAACTTCGGGGCGATCGCGTGGGTGTCGGTGCCGTCCAACGGCTGTTCATCCGAGGCGACCGGCAACTCGGCCGGCATGGTCGGGTTGATCGAATCTGCGGCCCGTAACGCGGGCGTCGCAAAGCACCCTGATCTTGTGGACGCAACGACGGGCGGCGCCGGAGCGTCGGCCAGAGTCAACGTTCTGTCAGCCAACGAGGTTGCCCAGATACTCCGCTCGACGGCCGACGATGTCGACTTTGCGACCCCCAACGCGATCGACAAGGCCAACGACATGGTCGACGACTTCGGCCAGGAGCGCTTCCCGAGCGTCAAGGGCTGGGACGCCACATATGGCTACGGCCGGATCAACGCCTATGAAGCGGCCCGCGCCGCCGCGGCGGGAGACATCCCACCCGAGGCCGACATCACGTCTCCTAAGTGGTTCGCCATGCAACCAACTTCTGGGTCGCTACAGGTCGAGGGTCGGGTCGCCGCCGTGCGGTCAACCTCGTACAGCTACCGCGTCGAGTGGGCAACGGGACTACAGACCGCGCCGTACCCGGCGGTCGATACCTGGCATACGGCCGTGGAACGCAACGGCATGACCACTCCGGTGGAGGGCAACCTGGCAACGCTGGATCTAGCCGACATCGCGAGGGCCCTTCCGAACGGCGGGCAGGGCGCTCCCGTCGGAGCCGATGGACTGCCGGAACCGGACAGGTTCACGGTGCGGGTGCGGGTGGTCGTGGTCGACGCCCAGGGTCGGACCGGAACTATGCACCGCCACTTCATGGTGCACTCAGATCCTGACTCCATGACGATCGCCAGCGTCCCGGGTGCGGGAATGTCGAGCCCTGTCTTCACCGACCTGACCGGCGACGGCGTGGACGAACTGGTTCTGGGTGCAGATGACGGCCAGGTCCACGTGCTGGACCAGGCCGGAGCCGAGCTCCCGGGATTCCCGGTGCGGACGACGGTTGCGAGCTACTGGCATGAACAGTCTCCGAGCGCGCGTGCGAATGGGGTCGGGGCTCCCGGTGACGCAGTTCCGGTTGGCGCCCCGGCGATTGCCGATCTGAACGGCGACGGCGTCGACGAGATCGTCGTGACCGACACCGGCGGCGGTGTCACCTGGTGGGATGCGAGCGGTCGCCTCGTCGGTAGGGCCCACACCGACCCACGCTTCAGTCTTGGTCAGAACACGGACCGCTGGAACCGCGAGAAGCCCGGGATCATGGGATCTGCTGCACTCGGCGACCTCGACGGCGACGGCACCCTGGAAATCGTTGTTGCCGCAATGGACCGTCACGTCTATGCATGGCACGCCGACTCGACTCCGGTCTCGGGATTCCCCGTGTTGGTGGTCGACCCGGCGCAGGTACGACGCGTCGATCCGACCAGTCATCGGGTCACTTTCCGGTCTCCCCACACGACGGGTATCGGCGGCGAGCTGATTGCGACACCGGCGGTCGCCGACCTGACCGGCGACGGCCGTCCCGAGATCATCATCGGGGCACAGGAGCAGTATGACGAGCCACTGGCGGTGTTCCCCGAAATCGGGCTTCCGGGCACCAGCGGCAACACCCGCCTGTACGCGATTTCACCCGACGGGACCGGCGCCAAGGGATCGGACCGCTCCGCTGCACACCCCGATGAGCAGGCGTACCTACCGGGTTGGCCGACCAAGCTTCCGATGCTGCTCATGGACGTGCTGCCGATGATCGGGGGTGGCGTGTCGACCCAGGTCGCGGTCGGTGACGTCGACGGCGACAAGCTGCCCGAGGTGGTTGCGGCCTCGGTGAGTGGTCAGGTCAAGGTGCTCAACCCGGACGGGTCTTCACCCTACGGATTGTTCGACCTTCCGATCGGACTCAACTGGCTCGGAGCGGTGGGCCCGGGGTCCAACAGTCGTGACACCGGGTTGCTGGTCAACGCGTTCGGTGGCCAGTCGGTCGGACGGATCGGGTCCCCCGACTCGCTGGACGTAGCGTCGTCCACCACCGGATTGATCCGGGCACTCGACACGTTGTTCACCAACAAGCAGCAGGGTGACCCTCAGCTGACCGTGTGGTCCGGAATGGACGGATCGGTCCGTAGCGGCTTCCCTCGGGTGTCGGCCGACCTTGCCTTCTTTGTCACTCCGGCCATCGTCGACGTCGATGGGGACGGCCACAACGAAGCTGTCGCTGGCAACGGCGTTCAGCTACTCCAAGGCGAGTCTGCACGAGGAAGGACGCCCGCGGGTTGGCCGAAGCTGACTGGCGGCTGGGTCGTCGGCACGACCGGGTCGGGCGACTGGGACGGTGACGGCAAGGCCGAACTGGCAGCTGTGCGCCGCGACGGAGTTCTCATGGTCTGGCGTACCCCGACGGATGCGTCCTCGATCGGCGACTGGGTCCGCTTCGGAGGCAACCCGAGGAACGACGGGACCGGAGCGCAGCGCCGCTGACAATCCGCCGTCGTTCGGTGCTTCCGTGTTTTGTTCGGCCGGGCGGCTGCCAGAGCAGCCATCTGGCCGAACAAAACACTGGGCCGGGTTCTATGTGGACCGGGTACGGCTCACACGGGAATGAGTCCGGCCCGAACCGGCTCAGCTCGGAGCGGGTTGGGTGAGAAGGGCGCCCAAATGTGACCGGGTGGTTCCGAATGTCTGGGAACGGACCAGCGCCCGCGTCACATAGCGGTGAGCCGTGTGCTCCCAGGTAAACCCGATCCCGCCGTGGTTCTGGACGTTGGTCTGAGCGTTCTGGACCGCGAAGTTGGATGCGAGAGCCCTAGCGGCGTGCGCGTGGAAAGCCGCCTCGGGCAGTCCGTCGAGAACGGTCAACGCCGCATAGCGGACGAGCGAGTTCGCTGCCTCGGCCCGCACGGCCATGTCCGCGCAACGGTGCTTCACGGCCTGGAACGCGCCGATGGGAGTGTTGAACTGCTCGCGGTCCTTGGCGTACTGCGTGGACTGCTCGGCGGTCGCCGTGGCGATCCCAGCCAACTCCGCCGCCACCAGGACAGTCGCCCGTTGGCTCAGTCCGGGGGCGTTGTCGAAGAACGCCAGCGGTTTGACGCCGGCCACGGTTCCGATGGCGGTAGGAACCTGAAGGTCGATCGATGCCATCGGTTCGGCGATGAGGTCACCGGCGGCGACCAATGCAGCCGAGTCACCGACCATCACCAGGATCAGGTCAGCGGCTCCGTGGTCGGTCACCCGGAACGTGCCCGTCACCTCGGAACCCGAACGCGCACTGCCGGCCCCGTGGGGTTCGGCGAGTGCCACCAGCACATCTCCCGAAAGAATCTTGGTGGCGAGGTCTGCAGACCCTGCGAGCGCCGCGAGTCTTCCGCCGAGCACTGTCGCGAGGAATGGGCCCGGGGTGGCGTGGGCGCCGATCTCGGCGAACAGAAGTGCCTCTTCGGCGAGCGTGTAGCCGACTCCACCCAGCGCTTCGGTGAGCCCCAGACCGAACCAGCCGAGTTCTGCGCACTGTGACCACAGCTTGCGGTCGACCATCGATGACGAGCCGTCCAGGGCTGCCAGGGCGTGCAGATCGAAACTCCGCTCCAGCTGGGCTTTGACGGTCGCGATGATCTCTTGTTGTTCTTCGGTGGGAAGAAGGTCCATGTCTCGTCTCAGGCTCGTGGCAGGCCGAGCACACGCTCGCCCACGATGTTGCGTTGGATGTCGGTCGTGCCGCCGCCGATCGTGTAGGCGAAAGACTGCAGATAGGGGCCGGTCCAGACCCCTTCGCCGTCCACCGGCGTCAGACGCAGCGCGTCCGCTCCGATGATGTCGAGCGCCAGTTGGTAGACCCGCTGGTGTAGTTCTCCGTGGAAGAGTCTCACGATCGAACCTTCGGGCCCGGGTACTCCGGTACGGGCGTTTCGCGAGATTCCGGTGATCGTCATCGCCTTTAGAGCGGCGACCTCGGAACGGGCGACGGCGAGCCGCCGGGCGAGTTCCTCATCCGCGATGGCGGGACGCATGCCGTCGGGTCCGGTGCGGACCTTGGCCTCCTCGATCAGGTCCTCGACCGTGGCTGCGAGTTCGACCTGATCGGCCATGAACGCGGTGCCGCGCTCGAAGCTGAGTGTCGACATGGCGGTGCGCCAGCCGTTGTTTATGCCGCCGACGACGTTCTTCAGCGGGATGCGGACCTCGTCGTAGAACACCTCACAGAAGTCGGTCACATGGCTCATCGTGCGGATCTCACGGATCTCTATCCCGGGTGAGGACATGTCGCAGATGACCCACGTGATGCCCTTGTGTTTGGGGGCGTCCGGGTCGGTGCGAACCAGTAGCTCCTGGACATCCGCGACGTGCGCGTAGCTGGTCCAGGTCTTCTGGCCGGTGACGACGAGTTCGTCGCCGTCGATGACGGCCTTGGTGTTGAGGCTGCCCAGGTCGGACCCCGCGCCGGGTTCTGAGAAACCCTGACACCAGACGTGTTCGCCCTTGAGGATCTTGGGCAGATAGGTCGACTTCTGCTCCTCATCGCCGTTGACGATGATCGTCGGGCCGCCGTGCAGGTTGCCGACGAAGGTGCACGAGTTGTTGAGCGTGAATGGTGGGTTCGCCTTGGCGAACTCCTCGTACCAGATCATCTGCTGGATGTCGGTCAGTCCACGTCCGCCGTATTCAGTCGGCCAATTGATGCCGGCCCAGCCGCCGTCGTAGAGGGTTCGCTGCCAGGCGAGATCGAACTCGCGCATCTCCTGACCCTCGGGGGGTCGGGGATCTGTGGGCAGGTTGTCACGCAACCAGGTGCTGGCCTCCTCGCGGAATGCCAGCTCCTCGGCGGTCAGGTCGAGGTTCATGCGCGTGACGCTAGCCGTGGGTCTGACGGCCAGTCAGATACGGAGCGACGTCGCCCGAATCGGCCCGGGTTTCAGGGTCGACGGAGCCAGAAGCCCGGGAGTGACGGTCAAGCAGGGACCCTCGTGGTCGGGAAGTGGGGGGGTGGCCACATTGAAGTGACTGGACCTGGTCGGTTGATCAAGCACTCGCTGTGCAGGTGACCTTCTGGACCGTGTCGCCCACCTCGATCGTCTCGGTCCAGGCTGTGCCTTGCGGCGATGACTCGACGGACTGTGCGCGGGTTCCCAGACCTGCCGAGCTGTCGGCATCCGTGAACGAGATGGTGATGTCGGCCGTTGCCGACTTCTCCGACGTGACGGTTCCCTTCGCAACGACTGTCCCGTCGGCCGCGATGCTGCAGCTGTCGACGGCCACTGTGAAAGCGCTCGAGTTGCTGCTGGAGACTGCCAGTGCGGCGACGACGCCGCCCACGATCAGGCAGAGGACGATGATGATTCCGACGATCAGCCCAACCCGACCCTTGGACCTGTTGTTGGGTCCGCTTGCCTGACCGGGGATCGGTGGAGTCCCGAAGCCCGCTACGG
>JBATWQ010000420.1:0-14901 GCA_049672765.1 Microthrixaceae bacterium
GTAAGGCTCGGCGGCGCGCCCCCAACCCTTGTAAGGCTCGATCGAGGATCGCCGACACTTAATGGTCGGCGGTTACGACCGGGACTGCTGGTTCAGTTCGACTGATTCAGCACACCAACAGCGCGCAGATCGAAACCGCCGCTCCCGGTGGTCTTGTGGGTGTCGAAGAGCTGACGACCGAACGAGTCGTTGTAGGTGTCTCCCGGGTTCGGATAGTCCGAGGCCCCGACTACGTCGAGGATGCGCACGTGGGTGATCGCCGACAGGTCGAGGGTTCCGTTGCGAACTTCGGGCTTGTTCGACAGCGCCGAAAGATCGAACACTGTTCCCCAGCCGCCGGGGTCCTTTCCGGCAAGGCCACCCAAAAGCCGCGGATCTTGGAATGCGAAGGCTCCAACGGCGGTCGGTTGCTGGCTCGCGGAGTCGAACTGAACGAAATCGACTCCGTTGCTCGATACCTCGACGTAGCCGAGTTCGGTGAACAGAAGTTCACCGGTGCCACTCGTGAAGCCATTCTCGAATATGGCGAAATCGTCACCCGATCCGTTGGTGATGGGAGTATCGAAGGTCATCGTGATCTGACCGCCGTTCCCAAGAACGACAAGATCGGTGCCGTATGGACCGACAGCCTTCTCCGGAGTCTGGAACGTAGCGGTGACGTCTGATCCGGGGATGTAGTTCGTGAAGCCGCTCGCCCAGCCGATCAAGGAACTGCTCGTCGCAGCTACCGCTGTCGAGGTCGAGCCCGGCAAATCAGGTCTGCCGGTGTATCCATCGCGGACGTCGTAGACCGCGTCAAAGACTTCGGCCACCTGGCACTCATCTGAGCCGGAACGGGCTAGGACCCGCGTCAACCCCTGGTGGCCGGTGAGTGATAGCGAATCCGAGTCGGTGAAGACGGCGTCAGCAGGGTCATCGGATGCAGCTTGAACGGCGACCTGGATCGGCCCGCCCCCCGGGATCGCGAAGGGAAGCACTTCCTGGTCGTCGATGATCGACAGCACTGGTGCATCTGGCACCTCGCATTCCGGAAGCTCGGGTGTGTAGTCGGCCAGATCGGCAACGCTCACGCCAGGAGCAGCTCCGTCGAAGGCCGGAGCCCATGAGAACCCCAGGACCGTGCCTTGCGAAATCGGACCTTGGCTGATTCCTACGGGGCTGAAGGCCCAGGGCGTCGTGCGGTTTGCCGACATCCAGTAGCTCCAGTAGCCGCCTGTCAGCCAGCAGAACGGGTAACCCTCGGTGGGCAGACCATCGATGGTGCACAGCGTTCCCGCTCCCGACTCGCTGCCTGTGGTGAAGCCCGTCGCAGCGAGAGCAGAGAATCCATCGGCCTGTTCGCCGGGCGCGCATCCGATCTTGATGCTGTCGTCCAGTGTCGTGAAGTCGACCACGACCGTGACTCCCGAATTCGGCTGGCAGGCCTCACCGGAAATGGTGGGACCGGTCGGCTCGGGATCCGTCGGTATCGTTGTCGTCGGGGGTGTCGTGGTCGGTGGGGTGCATGCAGCAACCCCCAAGCTGACAGCCAGTAGTGGGATTGCCAGTAGGGCTCTCGACCGGAGTCCTCTGGACATGTGTCGTCTCGTGGGAGACATCGCATCGCCTTTCGTAAGCGAGAACCCGACTGGGATCTCGCACCGAGTTGACGACACCGGAAAATCCGACGCGCGGTCTCACGATCCGAGCTCACGGTCCGCAGTCCTCGACGGATGTAGTTGAGCTGTTCGCCCCCCAGCGGGTACTCCGACTCACGATGCGCCCGAAAGTGCATCGCCTACGGCTGCGGGACAGTGCCGGCATTTGACCGGCTTCCCCCGCGCGGGGACGTGTTCACTTAGTCGGCAAGCCGACTCCCAGCACCGTACTTGGCGTCTGTAGCCAAATACAACAGAGGGCATCGGCGGGAGTCATGACAATCCTGGCGATCGTCGGTGGCTGCGAAGCCGGTAGGCCGGCCGTTGCGATGACAAGCACAGGCAGCGGTGAGGCGTCCCGCAGGTAATCGCCTGTCGGCTCAAATCGCGATCACGGTACGATCCAGGGAATGAGAGGACACGAAACCGATGAGAGTCAGATGGACTTCGTTGTGCTCGCAGGCGGTTCAACCACGAGCATGCAAGGTGGGGAGATCGTCGTCGGGGAGATAGTCGACCTGGTTCAGTCTGCTTATCGGGGCGAGGCGAGCCGTCAGGGTTGGACGACCGAGGCCGATATTCTTGACGGTCAGCGAGTCGACGCCGGCATGGTGGAGGAGATTCTCGCCAACGACGACGCAGCCATCTTGACGCTCCGTTTGCATGGGCAACTTGTCGGCTGTTGCGAGCTTCGCCGCCAACCGGATGACACCGTGACCTACCTTGGGATGTTGGCGGTGCGACCCGGCCTTCAGGCCTCCGGCCTTGGCCGTATGATCCTTGAGGAGGCCGAACGGATTGCCGCTCGATGCTGGTCCGTCACCAAGATGGCGATAACAGTCATCGAGTCACGGCACGAGTTGATCGCGTGGTACGAAAGGCGGGGCTACGTCGCGACTGGAAGAACCAGTGAGTTCCCCTACGGGGATGAGCGATTCGGTGTTCCCCTGAGGGATGACCTGCGCTTCGTGGGCTTGACCAAGACGATCGCCCACTAGTCGTCGACCAGTCGTCATTCGGTCTTCACCCGTCGTCAACCCGTCGTCGACCAGGCCGGGTCAAAGTCACCGAAGGCCGGTACGGGGCTAGGGACGAGGCAGTAGGTTTCGAGGTCCATGCACGGACAACTAGTGGACATCCTGATCTTTCTGCTGGTGGTAGGCGCCCGCTTTCTGATTCCGCTCCTGATACCTAGGTTTCCCCTGCCGGCCATCATCGCGGCCCTAGTCATCGACGCAGCGGACCAGTCGATCTTCCAGAAGTACACGAGTCTGGATCTGAACGGCTATCAGAGCTACGACAAGGCGCTCGACATCTACTACCTGACGATCGCGTACCTCTCTGTGATCAGAAACTGGACGAACGGCTTCGCCGTCGAGGTCGCACGCTTCCTCTGGTACTACCGGCTTATAGGGGTCGTGTTGTTCGAGTTGCTCGACAGCCGCGCGATCTTGTTCATCCTTCCCAACACCTTCGAATACTTCTTCATTGCCTACGAGGTGATCCGCACCGGCTGGAACCCACTCCGACTGTCCAGGTCGACCGTCCTGTGGATCGCCGGACTGATCTGGGTCCTGATCAAGTTGCCCCAGGAGTGGTGGATCCACATCGCACAGAACGACTTCACCGACTTCATGAAGGAGACCGTCCTCGGCGTCGACGCTGATGCGGCATGGTCGACAGCGTTTGGCAACCGTCCCGTGGTCACGGCAGTTCTGAGCGGTGCTGCGATCGCTGCTGTCGTCGGGGGAAGGATTCTGTGGTCTCGGTTGCCGGAGCGGGATTGGTCGATCCGGTTCAACGTCGACAAGCCGATCCAAACCGGGTCTGGCGAGGTTCCGACTGGCGGGACCCGAGTCGATGGCATGGCCCATGATGGGCCGGACCTCCGCTGGCCGATCTGCGAGAAAATCACGCTCATTTCGCTGGTCGGCATGGTGTTCGGCCAGATGCTCGGCATCTCGATATCAAACTGGCAGGTCATCCCGGCGGCGGCGCTGGTCGTCGCGGTGAACGCGGGGATCAGCCAACTATTCGTACGAAACGGAGCTGAATGGGGAGCCTTGTTCCCCTCGTTCGTTTCGCTCGCCATCATCAACGCCGGGTTGTTGATGCTCTACGCGAGTTGGGCGGGTGAAGGCCGTGTAAATCGTTCGCTGGCATTGTTTTTCGGGACGCTCCTCACCCTGATCACGGTCATGTATGACCGCTTCCGGGGTATGCGCAGGCGAGCGACCGGGGTTTCAGTTCAGCTGGCCTGAGGCCGGTCACTTCGAGTCATTCCGGACAGATCGATGCTGTGGCCGAGAGTGCAAAGCAGGCGGATGACTTTCGGACCCTGCTCGCCGGGCTGTGAGTTCAGAGTGCGTGGCAGGTCAGGTTCGAGCCGATCGTGGACTCGGCGATCTCACGGAGATGCTGGTGATGGGTTAACAGCAGGACCTGACTATCGATGCAGAGTTCCCCGAGGACTTGCAGGGCTGCCGCCGAACGCGTGTCATCGAAGGTCATGAGCAGATCATCGAGAACTATCGGGTACGCCTCACCAGCAGCGCTGCTCTCGGCGATCGCAGCTAGACGCAGAGCCAGGTAGAGCTGGTCGCGGGTGCCCTCGCTCAACCTGTCGGCGACCAGAGCAGTTCCGTCGGGACGGATTGCCTCGAGGACGGGCTTGTCCTCCAGCTCGTAATTCGCTTCCAACCGCTCAAAGCTCCCGCCAGTCATGGTCTTGAACCAGGGGGTCGCCCTCTCGAGGATCGGACCCTGGTTCCGTTCCCGGTAGGAAGCGATGTGGTCCCTGAGCAGTTCGACCGCAACTTGATATGCGAGGTATTCCTCGGTCAGGGCACCGATGTCGCTGAACACCATCTGCGACTGGGCCGTCGTCTCCGCCGCCTCGGAGGAGCCATCCCAGCGGCCGAGTTCCGAGTTCAGCTCACCGAGCCTCTTGTTCAGACCTTCCAGTTCGCCGTCGATCTCTTCGAGCTCGGCGCAGCGTTCATCGAACGCCAGACTCAGCTTCGACCGGTCCCGATCAGCGAGCATCTGTTCGAGCTCATCAGCGGTGCGTCCGCCCCCCTCGTCCGACAACTCTGCGGTGAGCCTGTCGATTACCTTCTGTGCCTCGCGAAGCTGCTCAGACCGTTCGATCGCCTCGAGCAATTCTGCTTCACCGGTTACAGACGCCTCGGAAAACAGGCTGGTGAGCATCGCTTCCGCTCCTTGCCTGGCTGTCCTTGCGGCCAGAAGGACGTCTTCAGTCCCGCAGCGTGTTCTGCCAAGCTCCTCGTGCTTGATCCTGACTTCCTCCGCCGCGGCAAGCCGGTCGCCAAGGCGGTCAAGGATGGACAGCGGATCGCGACCATCGGCTTCGTCGCCCAGTTCGGTCGCTATAGCGCGGATGGCCTTCTCGTAGTCGCCGACAGATGATTCGAGGAGACTGATCCTCGAGTTGGTCTCGGCAATTTTGTCCAGAGCGGCGAGCACCTCAGATGCTGCGACGAGATGGCTTTTGGCCTCGTTCGGTCGTAGGCCCTCGAACCCCGTGCTGGCACTCACCTCCAGCCATTCGGCCTCCCAATTCGCGAGCGTTGCGATCGCCTTGCCGTGCTTGGATGTTCGGCTGGTCAGCTCTTCTTCGAGTTGAGACACCGAACTGACTAGCTCGCGGCGGACCTTGTCCTGCTCGGCGAACGCTGCGAGGTTCGACCTGGCCAGCTGGAGGACCGTCGCCAGCGTCACCTCGTCCGGAACGTCCACCCCGAGGCATCTGAGGCACGCCGAGAGCTCAGCCCGGTGGCTGTCTGACAGGTCCCGTACAGCGTCGAGCTCGCGACTCTTCTCGAGGGCTCTACCGGCCATCGTTGCCGCTTTCGTGTGATCATCGAGCCACACGGACATCTCTTCGGGTCCGCCGGGGTGTATCCCCAACGGCGACCACATCTCGGACCAGCTCTCCTGGGATTCGATGATCGTCGGCGCAAGAGACTCCAGTTGCTCCCGGATGGTTCCTTCCTTCGAGGTGCAGGTGGCAATCTGACTCTCGAGGTTTGCCCGCTTGGCCACCGCCTCGGCGTGCTGTCGGAGACGATCAGCGATGGTGTCTGAATGACTGACAGCGCTCTGGTAGTCGTCGGCCAGAGCGCCCGGATCTGGCTCCCGTCCGTCGGCAGGCGTTGAGCGACCCGCGGGGATGTCGGCGCCCGCGGGGTCGAGGTCGGACACATCGGGACCCGTGACCCGATCGTGGTTGCCGAGCCATGCAGCCAGGACATCGGCCCAACGTCCGTCGCGCTCCGAGCGGGACGCGAGCAACTCGTCGACCGTCGGTATGTCCTCACCGCTCAGGAGCTCCTCGAGCTGCAACTTCAGGCTGGCCGCGGCGGCGACGGTGCTCTCCAGCTGCTCCTTGAGTCTCTGTTCGGTCCCAAGCAGCAGGTCGTGCGACTTGCGGAATTCGTTGACCGCAGCTCGGGGCGGGGTAGGGAGGGCGAGAAACTCCGCTGGAGAAACCGACCCCAATCCGAGGTCGGAGGTAGCGGCTGCCAGCTCGGCCTCTGAGGAACGAAGTGACGCAGCGATCGAACCGTGACTGGCGACCAGGTCGGCACCACCGTCGATCGCCCTGACGCCGGCGGTGAGCTGAGAATGTTCGGGCGTATCAGCGAGGGCATCAAGACGTCGTCGGGCAGCGTCGAGCTGGTCCTGAGCCTCGGTCAGAAGATTCCGGGCGGACTGCTCATCGGCCCTCAGCTGAGGTTCGGCCTCGACGAAGTCCATCACCCGTGCTGAGGTGGCAACCGGAATCGTCAGCGTTTGGCGGGCGTTGGCGAGGTCGATTTCCAGCCCCAGACGGGCCAGCCCGTCCCTGGCAGAACGTTCGACCGACGTGAGGTTGTGGCGAAGACCGGGTAGAGATTCGACGTCGCTCTTGTACTTGGCCCGCTCCTCGCTCAGCCGTTGCAACGCAGACCTATGGGTGAGTACCTCGGCGTCGGGCGACAGGTCCGACATTCTCTGCGTGATCGCCTCGATCTGACCGGTTGAGCTTCTCTCGACGGCGTCGAGTTCTGCGAGCTCTGCAGTGACTTCCTTGAACTGTTCGGCCAGGCTGTCGCGGAGCTTGCGGCCACCGGGCTCAAGCTCGGAATAACGGTCCACCGCAATGCGCCGCTGACCGATTCGGTCGAAAAGGTTGACCAACATCTGGAACTCGTCACGCTCGGATGCGATCGTCGCCTTCCTTGCACGAACCTTGGCGACCTCCTTCGTGATTCGTTCACGCTCTGAGGAGGTCTCGGTGTACTGGAGCGGAGGCAGCGCACGTGATGCCGCCTCTTTGAGCAGGTCTCCGTAGCTGTTGATGGCGGAGTTGAGCTTTCGCGTCCGGGCATTGGGGGCGAAGAGCTGCTCCGCTCTTTCGGTCAGTGCCTTGAGGGCAGCGGGAAGGTTGACCGTTCCGCTGCCCGCTCCGAGAATTGCCTGACCGAGGTCGCCGCCACCCGCCAGAAGGCTTTCCCCGCCCTTGCGGAGGCGGAGGTGGTCGATGCCGTACATGGTCTCGAAGACCGTCCGGTCGATCGCACCGAGGAACTGACGGAACTCGTCGTCCTCGATCACCGAACCGTCCTTGCGCAGCAGGTTCTTTGATTGCTTCTTGAGCCGTTCGAACTCGAGGGTCCTTCCATCGGAGCCTCGAATCAGCATTCCGAGTCTCAGGTCGCTCTGCCTATGGATAAAACCGGCGGAACTGCTGTGGGGGAATCCGAACAGCGCGTCGCCTATGGCAGCAAGGGTGGTCGATTTGCCGGCCTCGTTCGGGCCGATAACCAGATGTATCCCCGGATGGCTCAGGTCGAGCGACCGGCCGGTGAACGGACCGTACGCCGTCAGGTCGAGACGGTCGATCCTCACGATGGCCGTCCGTCTGCGAGGACCGCCAAGATGTGTGACTCGGCAGCGTCGAGCGCACGGGCCAGGACGTCGGGATCCAACGGATCTACGCCATCGCCGGTGCGGGTCTCGCGGGGCAGCTTGCTACGGAGCTTGGTGAACGGATCCGAGAAGCGGGCAACCAGCTGTTCGGGGCTACCGCGAAGCGAGTCGATTGTCGCGAACAGTTCACCCATTCCGTCGTGGCGCTCGACCAGGCTGGCCCTGTCGACCATCCGCCTGGTATCCAGCAGGATCTTCTCTACCCACACGTCGGGTAGTTCGTTGGCGAACGAGCGGATCGCTGCCTCAAGGGACTCGTGTTGAATGGCAAGGGAGTCGTGAATACCACACTGACCCGAGATAGAGACTCGAACGGCGGCGAGTCGGCCGTCGGCTTCGTCCGCGATCGCCTCCAGGTGGCACCGGACAAGGTCGGCTACATCGTCGATCGATTCTGCGTCGGTGGCGTCGACCGGGCGGTGGAACCACCTGGCGGTATCGGCTTCGCGATGGACGACATCGGTCACCTGGCCGTCGGTGACGGTCACGACGGTGAACCCCTTGGCACCGGTTTCACGGATGTTGCGCCCCTGGATATTGCCGGGGAACACGATCCACGGATCCCTGCTGACGATCTCACGCGTATGGACGTGGCCCAGCGCCCAGTAGTCGTAGCCGAGCGTCCTCAGATCGTCCTCACTGCACGGGGCGTAATTGCCATGGCCTTCGCGTCCGTTCAGAGCGGTGTGTAGGACACCGATGTTGAACACCCCCGTCACCGGCTCTGGATAACCGGCCGCCAGATTGGTGGTCACGTCGCGCTTCGCGTAGCTCTGACCGTGCACTGCCACCTCAAGACCAAGCACGTCCGGCTGAATCGTCTGGGCTGAATCGTGGCCGAACTTGAAGGCTCCGTCCGGGAGACGAAGTTCCCTGGTCAGCTTGCTGGCCGCGTCATGGTTGCCCGAAAGGGCGACGACCTTGATTCCCTCGGCGGTGAGTTCGCCGAGCCGGCCCGTGAAGTACAGGCCCGTGTTGAAGTCCACCCAATCCCCGTCGAAGATGTCTCCGGCAAGTACGACCAGGTCCACTTCTTCTTCGATGGCGGCGCGTACAAGATTGTCGAAAGCCCTGCGGCTGGCGCCGCGCAACGCCTCTTCGGGCGCACCCTCGTAGCGTGAGAGGCCCCGCATCGGACTGTCGATATGTAGATCGGCTGCGTGGATGAACTTCATCAGGTGGGTTCCTCTGCTCTACTGCATTCTCGCGAGTAGTAGACACAAAGGGTGTGACACTGAGCAGGTTTCGGCCTCGATTCATGTCACTGTCACACCGGGCGACAAGAATGGTCCCGTGGCAGATCTTGGCTTCAGCTTCAGTCCTTCCGCCGCAGCGGTGTGGGCGCAATGCCCCAGACGTTGGTGGCATCGTTACGTCGACCGACTCCCCGAGCCTCCTCCGGGTGAACCGGCAATACTCGGCACCTTCGTCCATCAGATCCTTGAACTGCTGATCGACCAGCCGGCCGAGCTGAGAACGGTCGAAACGGCCCGAAAGTTCGCGGCCGATGTCTGGTCGTCCATCTCTGAGTCTGAGGAATGGAAGTCGCTCGAGTTGGACGCTGGAGCCTCCCTTCGGTTCCGCAAGCGAGCATGGGCGACGGTAGAGGCCTACTTCTCGATGATCGAGCCGACCGATGTTGAGCCGATCGCCCAAGAGCTGGAGGTCCGGGTTGAGGTGGAGGGAGTCCCATTCCGCGGCTTCATAGACCTTGTCGAGCGGGATTCGCTCACCGGCGACGTCGTCGTTACCGACTACAAGACGGGCGCCCCTCCTGTCGAGGGAAAGCCGTGGTCCGAGGAGACCGCCCAAGAGAAGCTGCTGCAACCGATGTGGTACGCGGCGGCGTTGACCGAACTCGGCGAGCACGTTCCGGCCTCCGCCCGTCTCCTCTATTTCACGGTTCAGGAGTCGCGGGACCGCAGCAGTCTCAACGCGAGGACGCGTGAGATGGCGGTAGAGGTGGACGAACAGTCTCTGGTCGGTGCACGTCTAGAACTGCGACGCAGGTGGGACCAGATCGCCGAGGCGCTCGAGAAGGGACAGGCAGAGTCGCGTCCGAGCGCCCTCTGCGGGTGGTGCCCGTTCGTAGAGATCTGCGCCGAGGGCGATGCCGAGGTCCGCAGACGCTGGGCCGAGGTCAATCCCTACAGCGGTGAGCGCCGCATGCGTTCCGATGCACCTGCGGTCGCCCTATTGGCCCTGGACTAGCTCGACTTGGCCGACCTGGGGCCCGCCTAGAACCAGGGCTTCCGACCAGCGACGTAGGTCCAATAGAACTCCGGGTCGGACTTCGTCAGATAGATGATTCCCTCGATGAGCCCGATAATGGGGCTAATGGCGCAGAGGACCAATACCAGCATGATCACACCCTCGCCCGTGTAGCCCAGTATGAACTTGTGGACGCCGAATCCGCCCAAGAGGATCGCCAGCACCCCGGCGGCCACCTTCTTACCCGGGTCGTAGGGCGGAAGGCTGGCCATGTCGATGGGACTACCGTCGGGCCAGGTCCACGAACCCCACGGAGGTGGGGGTGGCGACAGCGCAGGCATGTACTGCGCGTGTTGAGCTTGGGGCTGTTGATAGGGCGGGGTCGGTCCAGCCTGGGGTTGCTGGAAGGTCGGTGGAGCCTGAACGCCGGGTGGAATCGGGTATCCGCCCGGCGGGCCCGGAAGTGGCTGCTGGAACGGCGGTGGTCCACCTTGGGGCGTCCATTCCTCAGCGGATTGACCCCACTGGTTTCCGTCCCACCACCGGGTTGTGCCCTGCGAGTCGACATGCCATCCGGGCGTTGCCGAGCCCTCCGGCCCGTCGGTCTGTTCGTCCATTGATTTCTCCCAGAACTGTGAGGCAGGTGCTTTGCTGGTCCCGCAAGCAGTCAGCAGATGCCGATGTGCCCCCTCGAATCTATCGGGCGGTCGGGGACGTAACCGGGCCTGGGTCGTCGCGATCTGACGCGTGGAGCGATCGGTTCGCCATGGTCGGTTCACCAGAGTCATTTGAATTGGCTTGATCGTCTTCGGCCGCTGCCGGTTCTCGACGGTGTCCGTTCGAAACGCCCAGGGGCTGCTTCGAACCAGGCGCAGCAGTTGAATGCCCGATCGACGGTGCAGGATCTCCGAGATGGAACGGGATCGAGACCACAGCGGTGTTCCTTCGGCGTAGGAGCCGTACTTTGAGAGCCAAGGCAGACTGGTTGTGCAGAATCCCCTGCCACCAGCGCGGCAGGACCGCCTCGGGGATGATCACGGTGACGATGTCGCTCGGATGTTCCCGCTCGAACTGGTCCAGGAATCCGATCACCGTGTTGGTCAGATCCCGATAGGGGGATTCGAGAATGTCGAGCGGCACCGACATCTGGAAATCGCTCCACTGCTGCTGCAGCAGTTCGCTGTGGTTCTCATCGATCGCCGCGCTGATCGCGGTCACATGTGGAGTGCCGAGTGAGCGTGCATACTGCAACGCGAACAGCGCGCTTCGATTGACGGACCCCACGAGAACCACAACCTGCTGGCTCAGCAGCGGAGGCTCTGGCTGGGGCTCCGCACGGAGTTGCTGCGCCACCGAGGTGTAGTGCCGCTTGACCCCTTTGAAAGCCATCACGACGAGCGGGATCGCCAACACAATTATCCAGGCGCCGATGAGGAACTTGGACACGATTACGACGATCGCTACGACCAAGGTCGCGGCACCGCCCAGAGCCGACCCGGCCAGGCTCAGCGGCCAGTTTGCCTCGCGCAGCTTCAGGTGGTGGCGAACCATCCCGATCTGCGACAGCGTGAAGCTGGTGAACACCCCGACCGCGTAGAGCGGTATCAGCAGGGTGACATCCGCCCGGAAGAGAATCAGGAGACCTGCAGCCAGTCCCGCCAGGATGATGATTCCGTTCGAGAAGACCAGGCGGTCTCCCCGGTTGGCGAACTGACGGGGCAGATACCCGTCCTTGCCGATGATCGCCGCGAGTCGGGGGAAATCCGCGAAGGCGGTGTTGGCGGCCAGCACCAGAATCGCGAAGGTTGCGATCTGAAGTATGAAGTAGACGGGGTTGTCGTTGCCGAAGAGCGCCCGTCCCATCACTGAGATGATCGACTCCTGCTCGGTCGGCATTGGGCGCATCTTGACTGCCACAAAGCTGATTCCGAAGAATCCCGTACCCAGGATCGCTGCCATTGCCCCAAGGGTGAGGGCTGCATTCCGGGGCTCGGGTCGGTGGAAGGCGGGTACACCGTTCGAGATGGCCTCGACGCCCGACAGGGCGACTGCGCCCGACGCGAATGCCCGGGCAAAAATGAACAGCGAGACGCCGCCGGCGTAGGGGCCAAAGTGCTCGAGGACCGCACCGCTTGGACGGGCGTCGGCTCCTGAAAGTACCGGGAGTGTCCCCCCGGCCAGACGGAACGTCGCGTAGCCGATGAAGACACCCAACATCACGATGTACACGTAGGTCGGGATTGCGAACAGCCGCCCAGATTCCTTTATGCCCCGCAGGTTTCCGAGGGTCAGTAGCGCGAGGAAACCCAGACATATCCAAAGTCGCTCGGTGCGAAGGCTCGGGAAGGCCGATGTGATCGCCAGAGTTCCCGCGGCGATCGACACAGCGACGGTCAAGACGTAGTCGATCAACAGCGATGCACCGGCGACGAGCGAAGGCATCTCTCCCAGGTTCTCGCGGCTGACGATGTACGAGCCGCCGCCGGTCGGGTATGCGTGGATCGTCTCACGGTATGAGTTGGCGACCAGCGCCAACAGCACCACCACCAGAATGGCAACCGGAATGAGATGACTGGTCGCCGCTCCCATCCCTCCGACCCCAACCAGGACCAACATGACCTCGCCGGTCGCGTATGCGGTTGACGAGATTGCATCCGACGAGAACACCGCAAGTCCGGTCCGCTTGGAAAGTCTCTGGTGATCGGCATCCTCAGAAGAGATGGGCCGACCAATCAGAACCCGCTTTACATTCCCTATCATTCATTCTCCTGAATTGCCGGACTTCGGTGGAGCTCCTCCTGCGAGCCCAGGCACGATGCGGTTAGTTGGCAGAAGGTCATGGCGATTCGACGTTCCTCGATGCTGGTCCGACCTTCGCCCGGCTCAACGACGAAGCGCCCATAGGTGCGCTCCCGATCAGCCACCACAAGCTCCACCGTGCTCGGCAACTGGCTGCGATCCGCCGGTAGGTCGCCGAGGCGGCCGATGATCTGCCCGTTGTCAAGCAGCGTTGGCTGGCCGACCGTGAGTGTCGGATCCCACTGGTCCTTCGGCTCCCAGCGGCAGGTTCGCAGGCCTAGCAGGGCGACGAGATTCTCCGAGGTGGCCACTAGCAGCTCGTCCGGCGGCAACCAGCTAAAGACCGCCTCGGAATGGATCGCGAGAACCGTCAGCTCCCGGAGTCGCTCGTTCGACCGGTGGTTGATTCGGCTCAACCGCGACCCGACCAGACCGACCAGAAACCCGACCAACAAGAGTGAGATCGTCGCGATCACATCTTCGGAGTGGGCGATGCCGGGGTGTAGATACGGGGTCACCAGGAATAGATCGAACCCAATTGCAGCGCTAACTGCCGAGATTGTCCCGACCACCGCTCCACTCGTCAGACCGAAGATGACCACCGGCAGAACCAGGACGATTCCGGCGCTGTGGGACAGTTCACCGCGCAAAGGAATGAGAACGGCGGCGACTGCGAACGGAACCAGCGTTGCGGCGAGGATCACCCACGGCGAGTAGTGCTCGATCTCACCCCTGCCGGGCTCCAGGTCGATCGTGGAGAAATCTTCCATGACGCAATGATTGGTCCCGTTGAATCCGCCGAATCGAGTCTTAACGGGATCTTGACGGCGAAGTGACAGAGGTCGCCCGCCGGGCTCGGTCCGTGTCCGTGAGCTCCTAGCGGTCGGGCTGGAACCGGTAGCCGATTCCGGGTTCGGTAATGAAGTAGACCGGGCTCGCAGGATTCGGCTCGAGCTTGTGACGCAGGTTTGCCAGGTGGACCCTCAGATAGTTGGTCTCGCTCTGGTATTCATGGCCCCAGACCGCCTGGAGCAATTGTCGCCTGGGGACGAGGCGGCCGGGACGAGTGACCAAGTGCCTCACCAAACCCCATTCGATCGGCGTCAGTCGGGTCTCGGCGCCATCGACCACGGCTGTCTGTGCAGAAAGGTCGAGCTCGAAATGCGCGGTGTGGACGATCGGGTCTGTGCGATCTCCGGTGCGTCGCAGCGCGGCTCGCATTCGGGCCAGCAGTTCATGGATACCGAACGGCTTCGAGACATAGTCGTCGGCCCCGGCGTCGAGCGCAGCGACCTTGTCGCTCTCTTCGCCGCGTACCGACAGGACGATGATCGGAGACTGGCTGAACAGGCGGAGTTCCTTGATCACCTCGATCCCGTCCATGTCAGGCAGACCGAGGTCGAGAAGCACGACGTCTGGCGAAGCCACTCTGAATTGGCGAATTCCCTCTGTCGCATCGTCAGCAAGGACGACGTTGTAGCCACGTGCGCGCAGATCGACGGCGAGTGTCTTGCGAATCGATGCTTCGTCGTCGACGACCAGAACCGTGGTGTCGACCTCCTGGTTGTCCGCCGCCTCGTTGGGGCGTCCGCCTGGAATTTCCGCAGCGTTCACGTCGGACTCGGGTCGGACTCGCCATCAGATCCTGTCGTGGGCAGCCGGAAGGTAACCGTGAGTCCGCCGCCGGGCGTCTCGCCCAACTCCAGTTCGCCCCCGATCGCCGCAGTCAGTCCGCTCGCGATGGCCAGACCCAGCCCCACTCCGGCATGTCCATCGGAATCTCCGAGTCGCTGGAACGGCTGGATCGCGAGTTCACGGTCCCCGACGGACATTCCGGGCCCCAGGTCGCTGATGCAAAGTTCCACGACCGATTGGGGTTCTCCGGCTCCAGGTCCATCGGTGGACCCTTTGCGGGGCAGGCCGACGGGTCCGGTGTCGGGCACGGGCACTCTGCCTGTGATCAGTATCGGGATACCTCGTGGCTGAACCGCCGCTGCGTTTGCCAGGACGTTCGCAATTGCGCGTTCGAGCAGCGCGTCGTCGACCAGAACCGGAGGTAGGTTTCGGAGGGTCGCGATGTCAACCTGGTCTGGGCCCAATCCAAGTGATGCGACGGCGGAGGCGAAAACCTCTTCGACCAGAGCCTGCTCTCTATGGACCCTGAGCACGCCGCTCTGGAGACGGCTCATGTCGAGCAGGTTGCCGACCACTCGATCGAGGCGGTCCACCTCCTCGTCAATGGTTGACAGCAACACAGTGG
>JBATWQ010000421.1:0-2912 GCA_049672765.1 Microthrixaceae bacterium
GAACACCCCACATCCGGGGCGGCCGAGGTCGGTGCGAGCGATATCGAAATAGATCCGATGCTGTTCCGTCGGGTCATGGGCCACTACCCGACCGGCGTCACGATCGTCGCGTCGATCAAGGACGACCGACCGGTTGGTCTGGCAATCGGTTCGTTCTTCTCGGTGTCTCTCGATCCGCCGCTGGTTGGATTCTGTGTCGCACGGTCCTCGACCTCGTGGCCCAAGATCGAAGAGACCGGCAAATTCGGCATCACAGTTCTGGCAGAGGACCAGCAGGAGACCTCGGGCAAATTCTCGTCCAAGGTCGAGGACAAGTTCGAAGGGGAGAATTGGGTCCCGGCTCCGGTCACAGGATCGCCACTGATCGTCGGTGGTCTTGAGCACATTGACTGCGAGACCCACTCGGTCCTCGACGCTGGCGACCACGTCATCGTTCTCGGGCGGGTCAAGTTCATGGACGTGCACCGGTCCGATATCGGACCTCTGTTGTTCTTCCGTGGCGGATACGGCCGTCACGTCGATCTCTGAACCAGGAAATCTGAAAGAGGATTCGAAGTGCCGATCTATGCGTTGGGTGACCAGGTTCCCGAAATCCATCCCGATGCCTACATCCACCCGGACGCGGTTGTGATCGGCAGTGTCGTGATCGGGGCCTTCACCTCGGTCTGGCCCGCAGCGGTGCTGCGCGGGGATGACGGATTCATCTTTGTGGGAGAGCGCTGTTCGGTTCAGGACGGAGCGGTGCTGCACACAACCGCGGTGTTTCCGACGACCGTTGGCAACGACGTCACCATCGGCCACCTTGCCCATCTCGAGGGTTGCATCGTCGAGGACAAGGCGCTGATCGGTTCGGGTTCGATCGTCCTCCACAACGCCCGGGTCGGCGTCGAAGCCGTCGTAGGCGGTGGGGCGTTCGTGCGGAACAACCAGGTTGTGCCGCCACTGGGAATGGCTCTCGGCGTTCCCGCCGAGATCAGGGAGAACGCAGTTCTTCCAGGTCACTTCGACCTGGGGGTCGAGTCCTACGTGAAGCGCGCATCGCGCTACCGGAAGCATCTACGTCGCCTGGACTGAACCTTGCCGCCGCGCGTGCGGCCTGCGGTCGCATCTGAACCACGGTTACGTCAAAAGCCTGCGGTTGCGTCTGGTGGGCCCGTTCCCGTCGATTCGATCCTCGGGTTGATCTGGGCTCTGGGTTGTTCTGCTCTTTCAATGAGTTCCGAGATGCGTAACAGTGTTCGGGGACTTTCCGACTGACAGGGCATCCCTTTATCTGAGAGGCTGTGTGGATGGGATTTAGACGCGGAGTGGGGCGAACTGCAACGGCGGCGGTGACTGCAGGAATCGTCGCCTTCAGTGGGGCTGTTCTGGCGCCGAGTGTCTCAGCCCAGGAATGCGCCGGAACCATCTCGACCTCGGTTGCGACAAGCGGCCTCCCGGGCGGGGAGTGGTCCGTGAGCAACGGCTGCCTTCCGTCGGACAGTTTCTACGAATATTCCGACGGGGCCATCCATGCCAAGGCCGCCGTCTCGACCGTGACCTACGACGATGGCCACACAGGCCGCGTTGCGGCCGGAGTTCTCACTCTGGGAGGCAATGTCGGATTGAGCATCGTGGGAGTGGAAGACGCCTCAACCGGCCTGGTCAAGTGGTCTGCGGTACTCGGCGACTACACCGCTGAAGGCGACACCGTCAGTGTCACCGGTGACGGAGTGTCCTTGTTCCCCACCGACCCCGCGACGGTGAGCCTGTCGATCTCCGGGACAGGCACCGATGTGAGCACGTTGCTCACACCTGAGGACCCGTCGAGCTCGACCACCGTGCCTGCGGCGCCACCCGAGACTCCCACCAGCCCCGAACCTGGTGATCCGTTGCCGGCACCGGGTGAAACGTCGACCACAACCACCACGACGACAACGACTCCGCCGGAGATTCCTGCTGACGGCGGTGGTAGCGATATGCCGGGTCCCTCGACGACCACAACGGTCGTCACCGATCCGCCGGCCTGAAATTCTGGGCGCTCAGCCCCAGAGAGGCTGACCTCTTTAGAGAGGCTGACCTCTTTCGGTTCAGCGATTGCCGATCAGGCAGTTATCGATCTTGCGGTTGCCGATCCGGCGGTGGTCGGCTCGGTGGTGGCGGCTCAGTGGTAGCTGGACGACGCCAGGTACTGGACCCATGCGGGCCCGTCGAGATTTCGCGCAACGGTAAACGCAAGAATCGCGATCCCTGCGGTGGCGACCACCCAGTTCGGAATCCTGGGTAGGCGGAATTGCCGATTCCGGAGGGCGAGAACCATCCAAACCGCCCAGAGCACCGTGGTAACCGGCAGTGCGATAGCCAGAATGATGTTGTGGTCCAGTGCGGCAAGAAAGTTACCGTGGGCAAGCGAGGTGACGGTTCGGAGCCCGCCACAGAAGGGGCAGTCGAATCCCAGCTGTTGACTCCAACAAACGGCGAATCCCGAGTCGCTCGGATTTACCAGGGCAATTGCCGCGGTACCTGCCGCAGTCAACAGCCCCACCTTCGCCGGAGCTACCCAAAGCCGCTCACCGCCCGAACGACTCCCGCTAGGGAGCGATGCCTTCAGGCCGGGAGGGCCCAGGATGTGATTGGCGTCGCCAGGACCTGGGGCGGCCAGATGGCTCTGCTCGTCTGTGGCCGGCATGGTCATGGTGCCAAGCGTACCCAGCGGCGAGCCCTGGGACGATCAACCACCCACCAATCAGGCGGCGAGTCCGGGGCGGATGTCGACGATGCTGAATCCACCCGAGCCGCGCCCCATGGCGCTGGCGAGTGCGTCGACGGACGCATCCATGACCCGGTCGACCGATGCGCTCCCGTCGGCGACCGCGATACCGACCGTCAACGGGAGTTCGAAATACTCGTCGTCGAACATGACAGGTTCGACC
>JBATWQ010000422.1:0-16605 GCA_049672765.1 Microthrixaceae bacterium
AACAGTAGCACCGAATGTGACTCTTTCCGCATTACGGTCGACATTACGACTATCTTCTTTCAGGGGACAGGATCCGGTACCGATTTCACAGACAATGTGACTGCCAATATCCACAAGACCGTTCGACACGAAATCGGACATACTTTTGGGATTCCACATGGCAATAATGATGTTATGACTAGTGGCCCGGTCCCAACCCAGCTGCAGTGGGTTGTAATGAGTTTAAGTAACCTTGCCGATGTAAACCGGTCACAGTCGCCGTATGGAGTTCTGGACTCGGTTATTGCTCAATCCGATGGGAGCTTTCGAGTCAAGGGTTGGGCAGTAGATCCAAATGCCGCTCATATCGGCTATGGAGCGGTGGCCTCGTCTGATGTTCACATTTATGTAGATGTGACTGGCTACGCTCGGACGGCCAACAGCTATCGACCTGACGTTAATAACGTGCACGCAGTGGGAAACAATCACGGCTTTGACACAGTTGTGTCATCTGGTCATGGAACTCACAAGGTGTGCGTCTATGCAATTAATGTGGGATCTGGCCTCAATTCACCTGCAAATACGACAATAGGGTGTCGTACTCTAACTTCATGACATGGAGATGATCGCGATGAAGAGGATATGGTCTTTAGCAATGGCAGGTGGATTAGGATTGATCCTTGCCGTTTCCTGTGGGAACGCATCAGAGATTGTCGAGTCCTCAGAAGGTGCAGAAGCGATTGTTCACGATTCAGATGGTTCAGTCGAGTCCTCCGACATCGCCTTGGCTGAGACCGTCAATCACCTGAAGTTGACGTTCGGTCAGGCAGGATACAACGTCGACTCCGCCATTCCAGGCTCAGTCGAGGACTGGCTCAGCGTCTGTCCCAACGCGGTGACCGCCACGGTTGTCTCCGCCAAACGGGGTGAAGACACGATCTCGGATCTGACCGCCCTTGCACAGGAGGTCCGTGATCCCGAAGCCGGTGAACAGATCACTGGCTGGATTGAACTTCGTCTGGACGTCACCGCTAGCGAAGGAGAGCCGCCACGGATCGATACAGTCCTTCTCCCATTTGCTCATGCAGGTGTGTTCGTTGATGACAAAAGGAGTCTCGAGGATTCCACTGAGCACGCCGGAGGTGAACTCGACCGGGCGTGGCAGAGCTTTGCCGAGCTGAAATTCGACGGGCTGCGTCTGGCCTTGTGTGTCACCGATGCAGCTCTTGCGTTGGAACGGGTCTACGACGGGGTGCCGATGATGGATGCTGTGGCGACGCGAGACGATGCTCCGGTCGTTGCGCTGTCCGAGAGCCTGGATGACACGTTCACCGGCATTTCGTTCCGTGACCTTCAAGCGGCCATCCGGGGGTGACGCCGGTCGGGAGCGGATGACCAGCGACGCTGATGTCCGTCGTGGCTAATGACAACCGTCGCCGGTTCAGCCTTTGAGGCTCGCAAGCAGGTCTTTGGCGGTGTCGGCCTGATCTATAAGTTGGCCGAGCGAGTCGCGGGTGCCACGGCCCGGTTCCATCATGGGAACTCGCTGGAGTGACGCATCACCGGTGTCGAACACCATCGAGTCCCAGTTGGCTGCCACGACCTGCTCACCGAACTTCGCGAGGCAGCGGCCACGGAAATAAGCACGGGTATCCGGGGGTGGCTCGGTGATGGCGAAGGTGACCTCCTCGTCCGTTGTCAGGCGTTCAAGACCGACGCGTCGTGCCAGTGAGTTGGCAGGTCGCAGGTCGTGGTACTGAAGGTCCATCGCGGCCATCCGAGGGTCGGCCCAGTCCAGGTCGTGGCGCTCCCTGTAGCCGTTGAACAGGCGGAACTTGGCAACCCAGTCGAGCTGGTTGCTCAGGGACATCGGGTCGCTCTCAAGCCCGGTGAGAACCTCTTCCCAGCGGGCAAGTGTTGCGGTGCCGGATTCGACCCCGACGGCCTCCAGCCCGTGGCGCCCGGCCCACTCGCTGGCGGCGTGCAGCAGCTCCCACTGGATCTCGAGAGCGGTCATCGACCGGCCATCGCTCAACTGCAGTGGCTGGGAAAGGGTCAGGTCGCGGGAAACCTGGTGCATCGCCTGCACCGGACGGGCGAAGCGGATCTCGCCGGGCATCTCGCCGTCCTCGGCCATGGCGAGCACTATCGCCGTCGTCCCAAGCTTCAGGAACGTTGCGACTTCGCTCATGTTCGCGTCGCCGGCGATCACGTGGAGTCGCCGGTACTTCTTGGCATCGGCGTGGGGCTCGTCGCGGGTGTTGACGATGGGCCGCTTGAGCGTTGTCTCAAGTCCGACTTCCTCTTCGAAGAAGTCCGCCCTCTGCGTCAGCTGGAACCCGACGTCACTTCTGCGGGACCCGGGCATTTCACTTCCGACTTTGCCGGCGCCGATGAAGATCTGACGGGTCACGAAATGGGTGGTCGCGTGGACGACGATTGTCGGGAACGGCATTGCCCGGTCCATCAGGTAGTTCTCGTGACAGCCGTAGCTGTTGCCCTTGCCGTCGGAGTTGTTCTTGTAGACGACGACTTCCTGCCCAGGTGGCAGGAGTCGGGCGGCTGCCTGCATGGAGCGGAGCAGCGTCTCCTCCCCCGCACGGTCATACACGAGGGCCTGAAGCGCGTCCTTGCACTCAGGCGCCGAGTACTCGGGATGGGCGTGATCTACGTAGTACCGGGCCCCGTTGGTCAGCACGGCGTTGACCAGATTCGTCTCGATCTCGGGTGCCGCTGTCAACCGGATTGCGTCACCCCGAGCGTCGCGGGCGGGCGTCTCGTCCTCGAAGTCCCAACCCGTATTGCGGTCATCGAGCGTGCCCAGATATGCGTTGATCAGCAACGACGAGGTGGTTATCGGATTCGACTCCTCGACGCCGCGAAGCGCGATCCCGTACTCGGTCTCGATTCCGCAGATCTTTGGTATGGCCACGTAACCGACGCTAGCTGTCGCGGCGCCCAATGCGGCTGAGCCGGGGTCCCGGGTGCGATCCGTAACCGACACGGGGTCGGGATCGGCGCTCTGTCGGAACGGTCTACTTGACGACCTTGCCCAGACCGACCGCCGGTGACGTGGTCAGGGGCATGATCGAAGCCGATCGACCACCGTTGGTCGACTCGCGACCGGCAGGGAAGGTCGAGAAGATCGCCATGGTCCTGCCCGCGGAATCGTTGAAGAAACTCAAACCACCGGGGCCGGTTCGCCCGTTGGAACTCGCTATCCACGGGCCGGAAGGATCCGAGGTGCACGGACCGGCTGGGGTGGAGCAGCGCGCGATTCCGGTCGAATAGCGGCCTTCCCACCACTTACCTGCGGAGTAGCTGAGGATGTAGTTGCGCCGAACGGGGTCGTAGGCCATCGAAGGGTTCTCGATGAAGTGGTACTCCCACGGGAAGTGTCGGCCCAGAATGGTCACCGCCGCGCCCAGGTCGCCGTTCTCGTTAAGCGGTATGGCGACAATCGGGCTCTCGGTGTTGCCGTACGCGGCGAACAGCCACAGTTTGCGGGTGACGGGGTCCCTGAAGAGTTGCGGGTCGAGGGCTCCACCCTGACCGTTGATTCCACACGCCACGGGGTTCGCCTCGGGAGTGAAAGGACCGAGCGGCCCGGTCCCCCAGGCCCTGCCGATGCACTGGGCGTTGTTCGGCTGTGGCGGATTTTTGCGGTCGGCCGAGAAATACATGACCCAGCGCGATCCGAGCACGCCGACCGTTGGTGCCCACAGCTGTCGGTCCTTAGCTGTCCAGGCCGGCTTTGTAGCCATGGCTTCGGAGGTGACAGCGTTCTTCTGGGGCAGCGTGTAGGACCGCTTCAGGTCGGTGATGCGGGTGACCGGAGCCCTCAGGTGGTTGTCCGAGCCGTAGACGTAATAGGTCCCTTTGTGCGCGACGACCGAAGGGTCAGACGTTTCGGGCAGTTGTGGTGCTGGAAGCTTCAGCAGCTTTGCGACCGGGCCGAGCTCGGGTCCGCAACCCATGAGGGCGAGAGACCCGAACAGCAACGCAACGATCGCCATGGGTCTCTGGAGACTTCCTCTGTCTCTGGACATCCGAAGAGCGTACGACCATCGGCGACGCAGCGTCTACAGGCGCCGCGCCCCATCCGTCCGACGCGGCGTCTAGATGTCGCGATCGCCACCTGTCCGATGGAGCCTCTACAGGTACTGGCCGGTCGCCACCTGCTCAATGGACCGACCACCGGTCGGATCGGTGTCGCTCGAATGGATCAAGGTGCGGACATAGACGATCCGCTCCCCCTTCTTGCCCGAGATCTTGGCCCAGTCGTCAGGATTGGTTGTGTTGGGAAGGTCTTCGTGTTCGCGATACTCCTGACGGATCGATTCGATCACGTCCTGGACCCGGATCCCGACCGTGCCACCGGCGATCTGGCGCTTGATGGCCAGCTTCTTCGCGCGTCGAACGATGTTCTCGATCATTGCGCCCGAGGAGAAGTCCTTGAAGTACATGACCTCCTTGTCGCCGTTCTGGTAGGTCACCTCCAGGAACTGGTTCTGCTCGTCGGTCAGATACATCTCGGTGACGCTCTGTTCGATGATCGCCTGGACCGCCTTGTCCGGGTCGCCACCGCCGAGCTCTTCAACCTCGGTCGGGTCCAGAGGCAGGTCCGAGGTGAGATAGCGGGAGAAGATTTGTCCAGCAGAGCGCTCATCGGGACGGTGGATCTTGATCTTCACATCGAGTCTGCCCGGGCGCAGGATGGCCGGATCGATCAGGTCCTCACGGTTGGAAGCGCCGATGACAATCACGTTGTTCAGGGCTTCGACACCGTCGATCTCGGCGAGGAGCTGCGGAACGATCGTGGATTCCATGTCCGAGGAAATTCCCGTGCCACGGGTGCGGAACAGAGACTCCATCTCGTCGAAGAACACGATCACCGGGGTGCCATCTGCAGCCTTCTCGCGCGCCCGTTGGAACACCAGACGGATGTGACGCTCAGTCTCACCGACGTACTTGTTGAGCAGCTCCGGACCCTTGATGTTCAGGAAATAGCTCCGTGCTTCACGACCGGTCGCGCTCGTGACCTTCTTGGCGAGGCTGTTGGCGACGGCCTTGGCGATGAGCGTCTTGCCACATCCGGGAGGCCCGTAGAGCAGGATCCCCTTCGGGGCAGGCAGGCGGTATTCGGAGAACAGGTCCTGGTGCATGAACGGCAGTTCGACCGCATCGGTGATCATCTCGATCTGCTCGTCCAGGCCGCCGATGTCGTCATAGGAAATGTCCGGCACCTCTTCGAGGACCAGTTCGTCGACCTCGGGTCGCCGCAGGCGTTCTAGAAGCAGGCCCGAACGGGAGTCCATCAAGATGATGTCGCCAGCGCGCATCTTGGTGTCGAGCAGTCCGTCGGAAAGCTCTGCCACCCTCTCTTCGTCGGCGCGACCGACCACCAGGGCACGACGGCCGTCCTCGAAGAGTTCCTTCAGGGTGACGATCTCGCCGGCGGTCTCGGGGTCCCGGACCATGACGACGTTGTAGGCCTCGTTCAGGACGACCTCGGCGCCACGCCGAAGTTCGTCGACTTCGACCGCTGGCGAGACTTCGACGCGCATCTTGCGTCCTGCTGCCTGGACGTCAACCGTTCCGTCCTCGTTCGATCCGAGAAGGGTCGCGTACGCGGCCGGCGGTTGGGTCAGTTTGTCGACCTCGTCGCGCAGGGCGGAAATATGGTCCCGTGCCTCACGCAGGGTGTACGAGAGCTTTTCGTTCTGGCTGACCGCCTGGGAAAGCTGTCCCTTTGTTTCGAGTAGACGTTCCTCGAGGGTCCTGACCCTTTTGGGTGCGTCCTGAAGCCGGCGCATCAGCGCCGAAGTCTCCTCCGAGAGTTCGTCGAGTTGCGCACGGAGCGCAGCGTTCTCCTCTTCGGGACTGCTGAATTCCTGGGAATCGCCTAGCTGGTCGACCATTACGACACCTCCGCAGAGTGACCCATGCCCCTCCGATGTGTAGACATCTGTCCGTCTGTATACCCCCAGATGACCAGAATGTGGTGCCAGCAAGCTGAGCGTTCCCGCTGACGAGCCCGCGCGAGTGCCCCGCCGGGCCTCTCCGGGCCTCTCCGGGTGTCCCGCTGGGCCGATTGATGCACCCGAGAACGGTGGCTGGACCGCGGCGATACGTTGCGGCGGCAGTCCGCTGTGACGCCTTTCCACTGTGAATTCCGTGCTAATTAATTTCAGGCGCTACAATGTGCAGGTCCCTCTACCTCGGGGTGACGCTCCCCTCGAGCCGGCAAGGCAGGTCATATCATGGGTTTGAAGGTCTGGATTGATCAGGATCTGTGTACAGGTGACGGACTCTGTGAAGAGATCTCACCCGCGGTGTTCACCCTTCTTGACGACGGATTGGCGTACGTCAAGGACGGCGACAAGGTCTACAGCGACCCGGGCGGTCCCGAGGGCCTGGCCGACATTCCTGACAAGGAACTCGACGGCGTTATCGAGTCGGCCGAGGAGTGCCCCGGTGAGTGCATCTTCATCGAGGCCGGCTGATTCTGCCTGCTGTAGTTCGCTTCAGCCGTGCTGACTGGCGCTAGTGCTGGTGCTGGTACTTGCTGTCGGCGCGGCTCACGGTAGCGGCGTAGCCCGATAGGGACTTTGGCTGGAAGCGCCAATTCGAATCGGTAGGACTTGAAGTGTGATTGGAGTGGTCGTATTTCGACCACTCCAATCATCTTTCCGGGGACTTTTCAGGCGGGCGTCGGGGGCGGCAGGCAGGCGGCTGCGATCGGTAGGAGGCACGGCGGTTGCAGCCGACTAGGTGCAGGGCCCGGTGTCTGCCACCGATGGGTCTGCCTTGGCCATCACACTCTGGAGCGTCCCGCTGGTGATTGCGTATGCAACAGAGCCGTCGTCAGGGGCAATCGCGACGGCGACACCGATGACCGAACCGTCGCTGCGGACCACTGCGCTACCCGAATCCCCCGGCTGAAGGTGGCTGGCCAGGACCAACAGATCCCTGGTGACCAAGGTGCGCTGGTAGATGTCGTAGCCCTTGGCCTTGATCTCCCGTCCGACAGAGAACGGCGACGGATCCAGGTCTCCCCCGCCGGGAAAGCCCATCACCAGACCCTTGTCGCCGACCTCTGAGGAGGAAAGCCGGAATGCCGGACGATCGAACGAGGTCGAGATAATGGCCAGGTCGACCTTCGGATCGAAGTGGATGACCTTGGCAGGGTGGTCGAACCCCGACGGGTCGATCAATGAAATCTGATCCGACCCGGCGACCACGTGGGCGTTGGTGACCACGACACCGTCACCTACGAAGAACCCGGAACCTGACTGGATGCGACCACAGGCTGGTGCCTGGACCCGCACGACACTCCGCGACGCTGTCGTGACCTCGGCGGTGGCCATCGGGCTGTTCGCCGGTGGGGCCTCGATCTTGGGCGCCTGGCGGAGACCGGTGAATATCTTGGGGAACTCGCCGCCGGCGAGCTCCCGCTCGATCTGGGAAACCTGGTCCGGCGCAGCCGGGAAATAGTCGGTGACGACCCGAGCTACGGCGGACCCTCTCACGGTCGCTGCCGGCCATCCCGACGCCTGTGCCATTACCGGCACCACCAGCCAGGCGATTACCGCCACCCCCACCGCTCCCAGCAACGATCCGCCGAAGGAGTCGGCCCGGTGTCCCACCTGGGAGCGCACACCTCGCCTGGCCCTGGACCCGGCCAGTCCACCGAGCGCCTGGCCGGCGGAAGTCAGCAGAACGAAAACGGCCCCGCTGACTCCGAGCACCGCCAGGTCCGACGGAAGTCCGAGTTTGCGAATCAGAATCGGCGTGAGGACGATCGCCAGGGCGATACCGATCGCCGCTCCGATCCACCCGGAGAGCCTGCGCAGGAATCCCAGGCTCCAGCCGCCGATCACAGCTGCCGCCGCAGCCAGCGCGAACAGCAGGTCCAGACCGTTCACGGTCTCTCAGGACCCGCCGAGCCTGGCGTGTGTCAAGAATCCCGTGTGCGCCACCATTCGGTGGTCCGGGCGCACCGCCTGGCCTTCGACATACCAGCCCCGCTGGAGTACCTCGACCGTTTCGGCGGCGAAGAACTTCGACTTGGCAAGCGTTTCTCGCAGCAGACTCATCTGGGTGACGCTAGGCGTGTAGGCCAGAAGAATGCCCCCTGTGCGCAGCGCCCGCTCTGCGTGTTTGACCACCTGCCAGGGTTCGGGCAGGTCGAGAACAACCCGATCCAGGTCTGTCTCGTCGATACCTTCGTAACAGTCACGCAACTCGACCTGGTAATGGTCGAGCATCTTGGTGCCGAGGAACTGTTCAACGTTGTTGCGTGCCCGGGCGAGGAAGTCCTCACGAATTTCGTAGCCGACTATCTCGGCACCCGCGCGGAGCATGCCCATCGAAAGGGCGCCCGACCCGACCCCGGATTCCAGGACCCGAACTCCCGGTGCAATGTCGGCGAGCATCAGGATCGGCCCGATGTCCTTCGGGTAGATGACCTGGGCGCCACGAGGCATCTTCAGGATGAAGTCGGACAGCGTCGGTCGCAGAACCACGAGTGACTGTCCGCGGGTGGTCTGGAACGTGGTGCCCTCAGCCCGACCGATGACCTCGTCGTGCGCGATATATCCCGAGTGGGAATGGAACTCCTTGCCCAGGGTCAGGATCGCCTGGTAGCGGCGGCCCTTGTTGTCGAGGAACTGGACCAAATCGCCCTCGGCCAGGATTCCGCTCATCAATGCACCTCTGTTCTGCCACCCGGCGGGCGGTCATCGGATCGGGGAAGCAGAGTCACAGGTTGAGTGAGACCGCCGGATTCATTCGGGGAGCCGGTCGCCCGGTCAACCAGTCGGCAGAACGCGCACAGCTCGGTCTCGCTCGGAGATCCGCAGCGTTCGCAGCTGCCCAGAAAATCCCCACGGCCTTCCGAAGCGTCGCCGACCGAGTCGCGGAAGAGTTGGGAGGCGCGTTTCAAGAACCCGTTGTAAAACTCGTTTTTGCTGCCGGGTGACTGCACTTCGATGTCGTTGAGTGCGTCCTTGTAGCCCAGGTGACGGTTGCCGGCAGACATGGGACATTCGTCCACCACGTAGTCAATGCCGTTGATGATGCAATAAGCAGCGGTCTCGCGTTCGGAAAGGCGGACCAGCGGTTTTACCTTCTTGGGGAATCCGTTTCGTGCGGGCAGCACCGGCATCTGCCGGGCCAGATATGCGGTCTGCCAACGAAGCACGTTTCCGAAAAGGACGGCTGCCTCGTCATCCAGATTGTGGCCGGTCACCAAGACGTCGTAGCCGCCGTCCAACGCAGCCTTGTCAAAGAGGTGCCTCTTGCTGGTCCCACAAGCCGAGCAGGGTGTTCGTCGAGCGGCCTTGGAGCCGGTGGGAATGTCGTAGCCATATTCCTCTCGAAGGTCGACCTCGATGAGCTTCAGCCCACGCTCGTTGGCGAAGCGTCGGGCGTAGCCCCCCGAGTTGTCGCTGTAGTCACCGATTCCCAGACCCACGTAGAGCCCGTCGACCTGGTAGCCCAGACCCACGAGGATGTCCCAGATCGCCAGTGAGTCCTTGCCGCCGGACACTGCGACGAGCAGCCGGTCTCCCGGCTCGATCATCTTGAACTCGTCGATTGCCCTGATTGTCTGGTCCCGACAGAACTTCGAGAAATGCTCGCTGCAGAAGTTCGCGTTGGCCCGTCGGACATCTATTACCGCGGACCCCTTGCAGACGACGCACTTCATGGCTCAGCCACCCCGCCGTCGCGCCCGGCCCGGTAGACGAGGACTCCCGCTGGGCTCTGTCCGACCCGGTCGTCGAAGGCTCCCCCGGAGATGACGGGTCTGATCTCGATCACGTCGTCGTCCTCCAGGCGTTCGTCAGCAGGAACGATCGTCCCATTGCGGATGACGAGTACCGACTCCCGATTGATCTCCAGGCGCTCCAGGACCACTGAGACCAGGGCAGGTCCGGGCACGTTGATCTCCTTGGCTGGGTTTCTGAGTCGCACGATCACAACAACATGATGGACGACGCCGGCCGATACATACAGCCGACACCCGCACGGCCGGAGTCGGCAACACCCGCCGAACAATACGGAGGGATGTCAGCTGTAGATGGTCACCCGACGGCGTCTGCGCTTGCGCTTCGACGTGGTCTTTGCCATCTGGGTGGCACGGAGCGAATCGAGTTCGTTGCTGACCTTGTCGAGTCGCTCCGCGACCTTCAGTTCCTTCTTGCTGGGTCGCATCTTGCGATCGAACTCCAGGCCGAGGCGTTCCTCGGCCGCAGTGCGTCGGAGGAACCTCTTCGAGCCTTCATTGGTCCTGGCGAGGCGCCGTTGGGTCCGGGCCAATTTTTTGGCGACGCGCACCTGTGACCGACTCGGTCGGGTGAGCGACCTGTAGCTGCGAAGCAGAGAACTCTGCTCAGATGCCAGCTTTCGCTCGCGGCGCGACGGCGCGGGTCTGGCGATCACCGTGTAGGTCTCGCCCTGGCTCAGGCGAACCCGGGTGACTCTCTCGTCGTCCCGTCGGATTGCCTTGCCGGCCCCTGCTGCAAGAAAGGCAGTGCCTCGGCCCGCCAGGTCGGCCGCGAAACCATCGCCGAACAGTTTCGACAGGACTATCCCAACGATCCAGGTCAGCATCAGGCGCGTCGAACCTCGATGATGGCCGAGGACTTCCGGCCGCCACGCCTACCGAGAACGAACGCACCGATGACGACGACCAGAGCTATCGCGGCCCCGATCGTGACGAGCTGGTTCTTGGCGCCCTCGACCTGCTCCAGAGCGCCACCCTGGATGTCGGAAAGCTTCGACTTGATGTCCTCGGGGCTGATTTTCCCCCCTGAATTCTTGCTGTTCATTTCGATCCTTGCCTGCTCATTGAAATCAGCCTCCAGAGGAAAACGACCACGACCATGATTCCCACTGCCCCGGTGATTAGGTACGGCGCCCACGAGAAGGTACCGCCTTCGAACTCGGTGGGGTCGTTGAAGATGTCGATCTTTTGCAGGCCCCGCAGGAGCGCGAGCAGAAGTAGCGACAGTCCGGTGCCGATCGCCAGGGAGCCGGCGACACCGAAGCCGAGGTACCTGCCGAGGGTCCGTAGCGGGTCGACCGTTTCCTGTTTGGCGTAGCCGATGACGAGGTCCTTCAGCTCGGCCACCTGTGTCCCGGTTCCGCTCGACTGTTTGCTCTTGGGGAATCTGCGTCCCGAAGCCTCTTCAGGCAAGGTGACCTCCTCGGTCGTCGGAGACATTCTGTACCACGAGGTGCGTTCGATTCGACCGTTGCACCCAATTTGGCGATCTAATTCAATTTGGGTGTTGTACCGGTGGGGTCGGTGAGAGGGACTCGATGGACGGAGACTGCGGATAACTGAGCGCCGCCGTCAGAACCTTCCTCTGTGTTTCGAGGTTGGCGTTCGAGGTCGGCTGGTCGCCTGTGTTGATGAGAATCGAGAAGCTCAAGTTCTTGCCCGCATCGGTCTTCAGCCATCCAGACAGTGACGTGACTCCACGGAGGGAGCCGGTTTTTGCCCTGATCCGACTACGCAGCGGCTCGGCCAGAAATCTGTCCTGCAGGGTTCCGGGCTGACCCGGTACGGCGAGACCTTCTGCGATCACACCGGTCGGACCTTGTGCGACGATCAGCGCCGAGAGGAACTGACAGCTCAGGCGGTCGGCGTCGGAAAGGCCAGACCCGTCGTTGAAAGTGACGCCTTCTGCCGGAAGCCCCGATGACGTGACCCAGTCCTGCATGACCTTCAGGCCGGCGGCGGTGGACCCGCCGTCCCCCTTGGAGAAGCCGAGTTCCTTGACCAGCAACTCGGTGGTCGTGTTGTCGGAGAACGCCAGGGCCTCGCGGGCCAGTTCAGCGATCGTCAACGACGGGATTTCTACCAGCGTCGTCGCCTTGGGTGGAGCGGTCCCGGTCTTGGGCGCCCCACCGATGGTGACGCCTCGCTCCGTCAGGAGATCGTTCATCACGGTTGCGGCGTGAAGCGCCGGATTGTCTGCCGGCCCACGTCCGGGAGTCCACGAATCATCCACCATCAGCGCCCCCAGGCGACCGACCTGGCCCTGACCGAAAAAGCGCTCCGGCCACGAATCCGCTCCGCGAACGGCGTCGTATCGCGACTCGTCACCCACGACCGAGCCGGTGATGTGGCGAATGCCCGTGTCGACAATCTGATCCGCGACCGACTCAAGGTCGGTTGCCGGTGGCGTCCCGTGGTTGTTCGAGGCTGCATACGAGTCGGTGGTCAGCAGCGGGTCACCGCCCCCGATCATGTAGAGGTTGCCCTTGACCGTCGCCCCGTCAGTAGGAGCACCGTCGGTAGCAAAGGTCGTCTTCAGCCGAGTTGACCCGCCGAGCACGTCGACCGCTATCGCTGCGGTGAGAATCTTCATGTTCGACGCGGGAACCAGTGGGGCGGCCGGGTTGTGGGACGCGACAGCCGAGCTTGAGTCCCGGTACTCGACACACGTTCCAGGGGGCGCTCCTTCGAGCGCCGGACCCACGGCACCCTGCAGGTTTCTGGCGGCGACCGGCATGACCAGGAATTCTGGAACCCGGCGTGCCGATGCGATCGGAGTCGATAGGACCAGTTCGGGGCCCGAGGAATCCAGAACCTCGACGGTGCTGCGGGTGGCGAAACCCGCGCCGATCAGTGCGACACCGGCTAGGAGCGCTACCCCGGAACCGAACCACAATCCGCGGGTGGGTTTGCGGCGGGACCGCCTGCGCACGATCTGCTGGGCCAGGGCGCTGTCATCGATATCGGCCGGGGCAACACCGGAACGGTAGTTGGGCTGCTGAGTCTGGAATTTTGTCGGGTCCAAGGGCGTCGCACCTGCGCGTTCCGCGGGACTCCTGTCATCTTGGTTCGGTGGAGTCGGCACTAGTCCTGACCCGCGCGGTTCTTGTCTGCCGGGTTCTTGTCGGCCGGTAGTCCTCGACGCGCCCGATAGGTGCTGCGTCGCACCAGATGGCCCAACGCGGCAACGGCCCTGTCGGCCGAGGAGTAACAGACGCGACCTGTGGCCCTGACGGTCGCCGGACCGGGGTTGTCGGGGAAGGCGACTGCCAATTCCGTAGCGGTGAGTATCGGCTTGCCGGTGGCCACGGAAATGTCGTGGGCAGCCTGGGCGAATCTCGAATCCTGGCGCTCGTGATAGGCGACGATCCGCTCGACATCGGGATCGGTGGCGAATGCCCCCTCCCGAAGCATCCGGGCCTGGTTCGACTGGATGCCGAGCCCCAGATAGATGACTGCGTCGACGTCTGGGTGGGACGCGATCAACTCCAACACGGTTGGAATGGTGTCGCGTGTTTCGCCGCCGGCGAGGTCGACAGGGTTGCTGCGACTCCAGCGCGGTGGCAGGTGCTCGTCGATCGCGTCGCGAAGGTCATCGGGAAGGTCGATCAGTTCCAGATCCCGATCCCTGGTGATGGCATCGGCCGTGACGACGCCCCATCCTCCGGCGGTGGTCATGACGACCACCCGGTTGCCCTTGGCGGGTGGCTGGGTCGCGAAGGTTGCTGCGGCTTCGAAGGCTTCCTCGACGGTGGCGGCGCGGGTCACTCCGGCCTGGCGACAGGCCCCGTCGAAGGTCCTGTCGTCGCTAGCGAGTGACCCGGTGTGACTGGCAGCGGCCTTGGCGCCGCCAGCGGTCGATCCGCCCTTCAACAAAACCAGGGGCATCTGTTCTGAGACGTCGCTGATGGCGTCGAAGAACGAGCGGCCATCTGGGATCCCCTCGACATAGGCGAGTCCGACCGAGGTCTCCGGGTCGTTGGCGAAACCGACCAGCAGGTCCGCAACGCTCGTGGCCGCGGCATTTCCGGCGGAAACCGCCCGCGAGATTCCGACGCCTGTCGCGCAGGACCAGTTCATGAAACTCGACACGAAGTTGCCGGACTGGCTGGCCACACCGATCGACCCAGCGGGTGGGTAGGGAGCGACGATCTGGGCGCATAGTTGAGCCGGGGTCGAAACCAGGCCCTGGCCGTTCGGTCCGACCAGGAGGATTCCCAGTTCGCGACAGACCTGGACGAGTTCGCGTTCGGCTTCGATTCCCTCGGGGCCGGCCTCGCCGTAGCCCGCCGAGGTCAGGAACGCGGCGCGGATGCCTTTGGACGCGGCAGTGCGAAGCAGGTCGAGGTTGGTGGACCTGGGGGTGCAGACGAAGATCAGGTCCACTTCGTCGTCGGGGAGTTCATCGAGCGACCTAAGCGTCTGGGTCCCCAGGACCTCGATGCCCTCGAGGTTGGTGGCAAAGACCTTCCCCCGGTACCCGGAAGAGATGACGTTGTGCAGGCTCACAAAGCCGAATTTTCCGGGGTGGCTGGATGCGCCGGCGATGACAACTCCCCGGGGGTTGAAAAGTGCGTCGAACTGTTCGGGAGTTGGAATCACGATGCGACTTCCACCCCTGCGTCCCCTGCCGTGTCGACGGCTCCAGGGCTCTCGGCGACCTCGACCAGCGCGTCGACGGCCACCGGTCTGCCGTTGGAGATGATCAGCGGATTGAGGTCGACCGAGACCAGGTCGCCGTGGCTCTGGGCAGCCTCGGACAGTGACATCAGCACATCGACGAGGCTCTCCCGGTCGACGGCGGGCTCACCCCTGAACTCATCGAGAACCGACACGGTGGCCAGTTGTTCGAGCATGTCCATTGCGTCGAGGCGCGTAATCGGGACGAGCCGCAGGGCGACATCGGCGATGGCTTCGGCCAGCACGCCTCCGAGTCCGAACAGGATCGTCATTCCGAACTGCTCGTCGTGGTGGAGTCCCGCAATGAACTCGCGTGACCCGCTGATCATGGGGGCGACCAGAACACCGGTCGCACCGTCGTCCTCGGTCGCTGCGTCGAGGAGCTCGCCGGCGGCGATCCGTACGTCCTCCGCCGACGCAACGTTCAGGCGGACCAGGCGTCGCTCGGTCTTGTGGGAGACATTGCTCCCGCACAGCTTGACGGCGACCGGAAGGCCGACGTTCTCGGCAGCTTCGACCGCCCCGGCGACGTCCGGAGCAAGGATTTCGGGAGCGAAGGGCACTCCGAAATGAGACAGGAACTCCTTGGAGTCGGCCTCTGAGAGTGTGCGTGACATGGGAGAAACGATAGGTGGTCCCGCTCCTAGTCTGTGATGATGCATTTGGCGGCAACCATCTCGGAACACTCGGTGGTGGCCCATGCCGTCGGTGAATGTGTCGGGGAGATCCTCGAGCGGCGGGGTGATTCGCCGGACCTGCTGGTGCTGTGCATCTCGGAGAGATTTCAGGGCGCGACAGACGATATTGCCGCGGCCTCCCGGGCGCTTCTGGCGCCCGAGGTGCTGCTGGGTGTTACGAGCAGCACCATGTCGGTCGGTCCCATGTCGTCACACGACAACCCGGCGCTGGCGATGTTGGCGGTCTGGCACGCGCGTCCCAGCAGCTCGTCGGGCCAGGTGGCTATCGAGCCAGACTGGCAGGTTCGCTCGGAACGCATCACCGGCGTGCGCCTGGCGGTCGACTCGGACGTCGCTCGACTGGCAGGGCGAACCGGCACGCTGTTGCTGTTCGCCGATCCGTTCAGCACTCCCCCGGCCAAACTCATCGACCGCATTCACGAGGTTGCCCCCGAGATGTTCGTCGTCGCCGCATCCCCCGACAGCGCACGGCGACCGTCGACGTCTCGGCTGCTGTTGGACGACTCCATCCATTCCGACGGTGCGATCGGCGTCCATCTTCCCGGGGAGCTTCCACACCGGGTGTTGTGTTCGTTCGGCTTCACGCCGATCGGAGCGAAGCTGGAAATAGGCGCCAGCGACGGGTCACGCATCCATGAACTCGGCGGTGACCCGGCCAAGGACGTTCTCGGACGGGCTATCGAAGGGCTCGCGCCGGCCGAACGTTCTGCCGCATCCAAAGGGCTGTATCTGCGTTGGAGCGTCCCGCTGAATCTCGGACCCGATGTCCCCCGGTTCTGTGCCCTGCTCGGAACCGACGGCGATTCAATCGTGGTCGCCGGTGAGCGACCTGTCGACGCAACAGCGGTCCAGTTCCACCTCAGGGACGCCGAGTCGGTCGACGCCGGGCTTCGCCGGATGGCGGTGGCCAACTCCGACCTGTCGGGCGGGCTGTTCCTGGTGGCCCAGCGTCCGGAAAGGTCAGGCCCGGGACCCCTGGTGCAGGAACGTTCAGCGACCGGACCCGTAATGGGGGTATCGGCCGGCGATCCGATCGCCGGGGACGCGGCGATTCTGGGGGAGGAAATCTCTCGTTCCGACCTTCTCGGAATCCGCTGTGGCGAAGTGGTTCTGGCGGATCGCAGGGGTGTCGTAGCGGCTAGCAGCGCCGTCACCATCCTCGGCCTGGTCGACTGAGATTCCCAGTATTTCGGCCTGTGGGTTCCGGTAGCTACGATCGCTGGAGCCCGAGCTACAGGAAGACGGAACAATGGCAGCGGACAACTCCACCAGCGGATCAGGATCAGGATCTGGATCAGAGCTAGAGCAGTTGGCGATCAACGTCATCCGCGGCCTTGCCATGGATGCTCCCAACAAAGCTCGCTCGGGCCACCAGGGAACGGCGATGGCTCTTGCGCCGTTGGCCCACGTCCTCTGGACGCGGATCATGCGCTACGACGCCGAAGCACCGCTGTGGCC
>JBATWQ010000423.1:0-11289 GCA_049672765.1 Microthrixaceae bacterium
GGCTGAATCCATAGTCCCCCGACACGCGCATCGCACCCCTCTCGGGCATCAGATTTCTGTTGTAGTAGGGGTCGGCTCCGATGAGACTCCCCCATCTTCTGGTGAACAGGTCGAACTCACTCGGGCTAACGCTCGGGTCCCTGGACATGGATTCGAAATGGTACAGCTCGGACTCGGGGGCGTATACGGAACGAAGCCCGAGTTCCCTGAGCTTGAGGCAATAGTCCACGTCGTTGTAGGAGCTGGCGAACAGTTCGCTCAGACCACCCGCACGATCGAAGGCCTCGAGCGGTGTCATGAGGCAGGCACCGGTGACAGCCAGAACGTTGGACGGGATTCTCAAGGTGCTGAAGTACCCGATGTTCGAACGGGAGAAGCCGCGATACAGGTGAACCGGTCCAGAACCCGGAATGCAGGTGGAAAGGCCTGCGTGTTGCACGCGGCCATCCTCGAAAAGCAACTTGGGTCCGACTGCGCCTACTCCGTCGAGAGTGGCGTACATCAGGAGCGATTCGATCCATTCCGGCGTGATCACGGCCGTATCGTCGTTCAGCATCAGGATGTATTCACCCGTGCTGTGGGCGACGCCCACGTTGATTTTCTGCGAGAAGTTGAACGGCTTGTTGAAGTCGACGATCGTCAGCCGCTCCTCCGCGAGTTCGACGAGTCGTGACTTGGTCCCGGGTCCCACCACGGCGTCGGCGACGACGATCAGCTCGTAGTTGTCGTAGGTGGACTTCTCGACGACCGACCTCACGCATCGTTCGACCAGCGGCTCCACCTGTCCGAAGATCTGGGCTGAATCACCATTGGTCGGAATTACGATGCTGACCTTGGGATGTTTGGTCAGCTGGGGTTTGAGCCGGTAGTGACCCGGGTCAGCCAGGTCGTGGATCACCTTCGCTTCGACGCCGGTCCGGTCGCAGTGGCTCTGGACAGCCCGCTGCCCGGCGGTCCATGCGTATGGCTTGGCGTTCATGTCCCCCGCAGCTGAACCTTCGATGATTCGCCATCCGTAGAGAACGATCGGGATGTGGACGATCTTGCGGGCCAACTCGCTGATGCGCAGGACCAGGTCGAAGTCCTGTGACCCTTCGAAGTCCTGTCGGAAGCCGCCGACCTGCTCGATCAGCGATCGACGAATCGTGCCGAAGTGACACGTGTACATCTGGCAGCGCATGCGCTCCGGGGACCAGTCCGGTTTCAGGTGCGGACTGTGCCGGTCCCCCAGCTCGTTGATCTTGTCCTCATCGGTGTAGACGTAGTCGACCTCGGGGTCGGCCCGGATCGCCTCGACTGTGTAGGGCAGTGCGCCGGGATAGAGCTCGTCGTCATGATCGAGGAACGAGACGAACTCGCCGCGGCACATGGCCAGGGCATCGTTGGAAGCGGCGACGATTCCGCCGTTCTGCTCACGGAACTCGACCCTGATCCGGGAATCCTCGGCAGCGAGTTTGCGGAGGATATCCCTGACCGCTGGATCGGGTGACCCGTCATCAACCATGCAGAGTTCCCAATCGGTGAACTCCTGCATCTGGACAGACTTGACCATTGCCCGCAGAACACCCTCGGGGGTGTTGTAGACGGGTGTGACAATCGAGATCAGTGGCACGGTGACGGGCGTTAGCTTTCGAGTCCGCGGATACGACGATACGGGGTCATCAGTTTCTGGATGATCCTCCACGTGGTCGACGCATGGATGTCCTTGATGTGCTGACGCAGGTCCTCGACCTCATTGGTCCGATCCTTGTAGGCCGCATGGAGAGCGTGGGCGGCAATCAGCTCGGCCTCGAGTTCGGCCACCCGGCCGAGCGCCTCACCCGTCGCTGCCTTCGACCCGATGATCTCGTCGGTGAGCATCAACTGCTGCCGCTTGGCCTCGGCCTCGGCATCTGCGGCCCGGGCGATTGCTGCGAGAACGCGGTCCTCGGCGGTTGCCACAGATCCGTCAGAACCTGACCCCACAGCGTCCTCCAGTTTCGCCAGGGCTGCCTGCAGCTCGACGATGCCCTGGCGGGTCTGGAAGATCTCGCGCTTCTGGTACCAGTGGTCGCGGTCGTACTGCTCGACGACCTGCTCGAGTTCCATCGGGCGACGCACGTAGAGAGCCGACCACATCTCGATGAAGGATGCGTCATAGCCGACGTCTCGGAAGAACCCCCGCTTGGCGAACTCAACCGACCACTGCTCGGGCTGTTTGATGTTGATGTGGGTCGGGTCCTCGTAGTGGAAAGGGGTGCTGGAGAAGAGGATGCGATCGGTCGAGCCACACAGGTTGTCGATCGCCTTCTGCAGTTCGACCTCGGGGATGTGCTCGAGCACCTCGATCGAAATGACCAGGTCGTACTTCTTGTCCAACGGCTCGGCAAGGCTGGCCTGGCGGCAGTAGGGCGCGAACTGCTCGGGAACCTGGGCTATTGCGAACTCCGAGATGTCGACGCCCTCTGCCTCGATTCCGCGGTTGCGCAGGGACTCTACGAGAACCCCCATTGCGCATCCGGCATCGAGAACAGATTCCGGCTTCAGGGTCGCCTGGACCGCGTCGGCGATCTGACCCATGCGTGCCATCCATGCTGGGCTTCGACCGTAGGGGTTTCCGTCGTAGTGCTCGTAGTAGTACCGGCCATACTCGGGAATGACGGTCGGAGCAGCCGGTTCAGCGGTCATAGCGGGCAACAATAGTGCCTGGCCGCGCCAGCACCCATGTCAGCCGTCGACGTCTTCGGTCACTGCCCGCGTGGCGAAAACATCCGCCAAGAGGTGCCCGACGGCCGGGAAACCGGCGTGGTCGACGCAGGTCGCGGAACTCCCTGGCCGCTTCTAGTGACGGCGTCGAGTGATTGCGTCGAGGTGGGCCGGTGCAGTTGCAGCGACAAGTCCGCGGGAGTCGACCTCAGGCGTCCAGAGGACCGGACAGTGCGCCGTAGACCCCCGAGAGGTTCTTCTCCCAACTCGAATGGGCGGCGGCGATCGAGGTCAGGGCGCCGGCACGCAACCGGGTTCTCAGCTCGGCATCTTCGACCAACCTGGTGAGCTGCTCGACAAGACCATCGACGGTCCGTTTTGCCAGCAACGAGTTCTTCTCGTCGTGGAGAATCCAGTACCCGGCCGGTAGATCGAAGGCCACGACCGGCACCCCGCACGCCATCAGTTCCAGTGGAAGGTACGACGGATGTTCGGACACGGTCAGTGAAAGTCCGAGGTCGCAGGTCCGGTAGAGATCGCCCGTCTCGACGTAGTCCAACAGGCCGAGGTGATCCATGCCGTGCTTCAGGTCCTCGGAGGACGTCCACGCGCCGGCGGTGACGATTCGCAACCGACTGCCGAATTTCTCCTTGACCTTCCGCAGTGCGGGCTCTGCCAGCTCCCAACAGTTCCGCCAGTGCCCAGGTCTGGCGTAGACGAACAGGTTGATCGGGTCGTCGTCGGACCGGACGGATCGCCCTTCGGCGTGGAAGACCTTCTGGTCGACCGCCGGTGTGAAGGCCGACCCGGCGCCGTCGTATCGATCCTCGTAGAGCTCGAACAGGCGCTCTGTGTTGCACAGGCCCAGAAGGCCCAGCTTGTAGGTCTCCTCCGCCAGCGCGTAGAGCGTCCCGGCGGGATTGAACATCGGCTCGAAGTCCTGGATCAGATAGAACTTCCGCAGCGTGTTCTGGAAATGGGCGACCTGGTATGCAGTCTGCCACTGCGTCGCGATGCTGACATCCGCATACGGAACATCCGACACGTCCGCAGCTTCAAGCCCCGGGCACATCACCAGTTCGGACGTCTCAAGTCCCGGGAAGATGGCGGCGAGGCCCGACCTGGTCCACAGCTCGTCGGGCTTTCCCCAGAGGACGAACCGGTTCTCGACCCCGTGGTTGAGGCGAAGGTGATCGGCGATACGGAAGATCGTCGCCAGGCCGCCGTAGAAGGGGTTGTCGAAGTCCGGAACGAACCAGTTGACGGTCTTGACGGCTATCTGCCCGGCATTTTGTGCGTGCAAAGACTCGACTTCGGCAGTCACCGATCGGGTTGCACGACATGCCGAGGCGAACGCCCGGGCCTCGGCATCCGAGGCCGTCTGGTGGAAGGTGCCGCCGAAGCTGCGCCCCAGCGCAGGACCGACACGCTCCAGAGCGGTCGGTTCATCGGGAGCCCGGAGTTTGGGCTCACGGCTAATGAGGCTGACGTTCGGGTTGTGGTACGGATCACCGAAACGCAGGGACCTGGCGTAGCGCCAATAGCTGGCGAATATGTCCTCGACGGGCACGTCGGTCTTGCGGGTTGCCGACTCCAGGTGGTCGATGTGGATCGCGGGTGTGCAGACGTTGCGCAGGCCGTGCCGCCGGACATCCATCCCCAGAACCACGTCGGATCCACAGAGGACGAACTTCTCGTCGAAGCCTCCGATTTCGTTCCAGAGATCACGGCGGATCGCCACGCAGGCGCCCGTGTTGGCCGTCGAGTCGTGGTACCAGTCGGTGGAGCCGAGGATCGTTTCGGAATGCGGCGACATTCCCTGGAAGCGATGGTCGGCCATACCGGCAGCACCGACGATCGCCCCGCCGTGCTGAATCAGTCCATCGGGGTCTATGAGTTGCACCCCGACGGTGCCCACTCCGGGGACGCCGAGCCAGCCGGTTAGTTCGCGCAACCACTCCGGTGAGCGGATCACGGTGTCGTCGTTGAGCAGGACCAGGACTTCTCCCGTGGAAAGCCTGGCCGCCGAATTGTTGACGGCGCTGTAGTTGAACGGTTCATCCCACCACAGAACCTGGTGCTTGATCCCCGCGGCGCGCTCCCGGTAGAACCGCTCGCTGTCGTCATTGCGGGCGCCATTGTCGACGACGATCAATTCCCAGTCGTCGTAATCAGTGGTCCGTAGGCTGTCGAACAACTGCCCGAGCAACGCTTCATTGTGTCGTGAAGGAACCACGATCGATACGCTCGGCCCGACCGCTTTTGGCCACTGCAGGTGAACTGCACCGAATCGGCGTGAAGTGGTCGCGTCAACACCCAACCGACCGAGGTGCTCGGCAACCACCGCCGGACCATGCGGGCCGACGAAGGGCGGGCGGCGCACGAGATGGCCGAGAACCCTGGGGACGTGGAGTACCTGTGCCTCGCCAAGATCCAGGCGTAGGAGCAGGTCCCAGTAGCTGTCCGTCCCGAGTTCGGGTCTAAGCCCACCCGCCTTGCGCGCAGCGTCGGCGACGACAGCGAAGGAGCGGCCGAACGGGTTGGCGGACAGCAACACATCGGGGGAATAGGTCGTCGGGTGAAACAGTGGGCTTCCGGGCGACGTGGCGGCACGGACGTCGTCGTCCCATGTCACGACCCGGGCGCGCGGGTCTGCGTCGACCGCGTCGACGATCCGCGCGATGGCGTCAGGTTCGAGTTCGTCGCCTGCGACGAGCGACAACACGTAGGCGCCCGACGGTGCACGGTCCATCGCCTCTGCCAGTGCGGCCAGTCCATCGCCGGCAGCAAGGTGGTGATCGATGATCGCAGTCGGAGGGAGCACCTGGCCATCGAGGGAGTTGACCGTCGCTTCAACCGAACCGGGGCCGGGAAGAATGACGACGGTCGCCAGGGTCGACGAGACACCCGGTAGCTCATCGGCCATTTCGGCCAGTTGCTCATCGGAGGTCGAGACCGCCGCCAACCACCGTTCGTAGGTGAAGGGCCGCAGGTGGGAAACGGACTGCCTACGTCCGAAATCAACCAGTTCCGAACCGGCCGTGCGAAGCTGCCGGTAGGCCTCCAGACCGAACCTGGCTATCTGGTACTGACGGCTGCCGGGCGGAAGCGTCTCCGTTGCCCTTATCCGGATCCGATTTCGAACTGTCAGGGGGACGTCCTGTCCTTCGTGCTCGGTCATCGACCACTCACTTCACAAGACTTCACGTGCGGCTTCCATTCGACAAGGCTGGACGACAACGGACATCAACGAGTCTTTGCGCACGGTTGGACACTCGTGCGGACCCCAAGGACAGCGCAATCGTAGTGGCGACCGTGGGGCTGGTTAGGTCGACGTGTTCTCCGACGGTACGTGCGGACCAGGATCCCGCGCCCTGTCGGTGTGTCCTCGACCACAGCGTGCGAAGTTAGTGTGCAGGCCCATGACCAACGGCACGACTCTCGCTCCCGGGCCCCAGAAGGACAGGCCGCTCGACAAATGGGGCAACGGTAGGCGTCTCGACGTGGTCATCGGGCTGTTGCTGGCAGCAATGGCGGCGACGTTCGTGCTCATGTCCGTCGCGAACGGTCCCAGGCTGTCTCTCTACGACGAATCCACCCACATCGACTACGCGTATCGCGCCAGCCAGTTCGAATTGCCCCGCACCGGGCAGGAGCTTTCGCGGTACACCCTCGACCAGTGGTCGTGTAGAGGTCGGGCGGACGCCCAATTGCCACCCTGCGGGGCAGAGACACCGGCGGCCGAGTATCCGGCCCAGGGAACGCAGTACAACGCTTTCCACCCACCCGTCTACTACTTCGTCACCGGTGTACCCGCACGTGCGCTTGCAACAGTCACCGGGGTGGACTTCACCACCGCCGCCCGCTCCATCGGGGCGGTATGGCTCTGGGCCGCGATGTTCGGGCTGTATCTGACCCTGAGGTTCTGGCGTCTGAGGGTCAGATACTCGCTTGCCGCCGCGTTCATCCTCCCCCTGATCCCGGGGGTCCTCCACGCGTCCTCGACGGTCACCAACGACGCCCCCGCAGCGCTCTGTGGAGTTGCTGCGCTGTTCATTCTGGGTCGAGTGGTTCTGCACAGAAACACCGGGTACATCCTTCCGGCGGTGCTCGCCGGCGCAGCCGCCTCGACAAAGATCATGAACTCGCTGGCGCCCCTGATTGTGGCGGCCGTGTTCGGACTTGTGGCCCTAGTGCTCTGGAAACGGAGTGGCTGGAAGTCATCCCTCCCGGTCATCCGTGTGGCAGGCGCCATGGTGTTGGCGATCGTGGTCGTCTACGGCGGATGGGGGGCCGTGCAGAGTTCCCGGACACCCCCCGGCTATTCGAGTCCCATCGAAGGCATCAGCTCTCGTGACATCGCGGGGCTCCCGTTCGACGAGTGGTCCCAGGCCGCCATGTCGGGCACATCGCTGGTCAACGACTTCTATCTGGATCCTGCCGTGTCAAGCCGCTACATCGGGGCCTGGGGAGCGGTGCTCAACCTGCTCCTTGCCGTCGCCCCGTTCACCGCCCTGGTCCTGTACCGGCGAGGAACCCCTCGCTGGTTGGTGGGTGGAACGACGCTGCTGGGAATGTTCTCGTTTCCGATGATCGTGCAGCTCGAGGTGCTGAAGAGCAACTATTCCTATTTTCCGATAGTCACGCCCCGCTACGGAATGACACTCATCCCGCTCGCGGTGGCCAGCCTGGCGATATTGGCCGAACGCAAGCGCCTCGGGCGGTCAGCCGTCGGGTTCCTCGCAATCGGTTTCATAGTGATGCTGACCAGCACCGCCGGACTTTTTGCCTGAACCTGCCCGGGAGCAGCACCCGAGGTGCTGCGATGCGCTACTTGACGACGATGTTGCGACAGCCCAGCAGCGGGTTGCCCGAAACGCCCTGGCTGAGCCCGTAGGCGCAGACCTTGACCAACGTGTTCTTGGGAATTCCATCGACAACCACCTGGTAGCCGACGTTGGTCCGCAACTCGGGGTGAGCTGCCGCAACATCCGGGCGAGGCAGGTTGGCAGTGGTGATGCGCCACTTGTCGTTGATCTGAATGTGGACCGTCACCGGTACGTCGGTGGTCGGGACCTGGGCCCAGCCGTGAATGGTGAGCCGGCCGTCCTTGGCCGCCAAGGGGTCGAGAGTCCCCACCGGACGCAGTCCCTTGGTCCATTCGACATAGTGCGCATTGGCACGGGCCCGGATCGTCGGAAGCAGGGCGTGTATGGAACCTGGACACGCGGTCAGCCCCACGTCGCGGTGACCGACGATGCGTGGAAGGGTCACCACCTGGTCAACCGGATACTTGGGTGAGCCACCCGACTTGTAGCTCACGTTGCTGGCCGGGTCAGCCCCGCTGGCGGTCAGCCGCCATGCCGCAACCCTGGATATGGCCTCAACCGTGGCGCCGTTGGCGCTCGTGGAGGTGAAGTCACCCATAACCGAGATACCGACGGACCCGGTGTTGAACCCCTGGGCGTGGGCTCCCACGACCGCTTCCTTCAAGCTTCCCGCACGGCCTTCCCAGATCCCGCCGAAACGGTCAATGAGGAAGTTGTATCCGATGTCGTCCCACCCGTTGTGGTCCTGATGGTATGCCTGGATCCCGCGGAGGATGGAGGGAACGCTGGACTGGGCGTAGTTGTTCTGGCCATCGGTGTGATGGACAACCGCCAGCTTGGTCGCGGGAGCGGCTGTGGGGACGTCATCCTTGGATGGTCTGGCGCTCCACTCCGAGCGCGTGTGGACCGGGAACGGCGGCCGCGATGTGCTCACTGCAGCATCGGCTAGCGGAGTTGCCTCGGAAATCGCCCTGGTCAATTCGTCCCTGACGACGGTGACCGACGCGTCCTTGGCATCGCGTTCGTCGAGTTCGAACTGGTATCCGACTGCACCGACGTGGATGTACGGGGCGCTGACGATCCCGGGAGAGGACTCGGCCGACTCACCCTCGGCGGAACTCTGGTCGGGAGCATCGGCGCCTTCGATAGACACCTCATCCCAGTCACCCCAACCGTCAACAGCGTCCTTCACCCGGAGCCTGACGGTCCCGCTGGGCTCGTGACTCAGCGTGAGGCCGATGACGGTGAAAGCGTCGACCTTGTCCTCACCACCGACTACGCGCCCGTTTCCGTTGGGTGTCAGACCTGGGAGCTCCAACGTCGAGGCTGAAGCCACCGGCACGAGATCGAAGCCCGGAGTTGGGATGAAGGAAAGTCCCATCGCGAGCACGACGGCGAAAACCGATCGCGCGGCAAATTGAGGCACGCGGCGGAGTGCAAACATGGGACGAAGCCTATGCCGCTCGCAACCGAGTTCCTCGGTCACGGTCAGATAAAAGTTCAGCCTGCCTGTAGTCGGGCGACGACCTCGGCCAGCGGTTCACGAAAATCTCGGCTTTGGGCGAATCCGTGCATGCGCCAGGCCATGTTGTCGAGAACTGAGTTGGCTGGCCGCTTCGCGGGACGCGGCGGCTGCAGTTCGGCCGTGCTGATAGGCGAAACCCGGGCCGGATCGTGTCCACCGGCTTCGAATACAGCCTGGGCGAACTCGTACCAGCTGACCGCTCCCTGATTGGTCGTGTGGAACACACCCGGCACCCGCTCGACCGCGAGTTTTGTGACCATTTTTGCCAGGTCCCCGGCGAATGTCGGGTGTCCGATCTGGTCATCGACGAAGGAAAGCGTGTCCCGCTCGTCAGCGAGCTTCAGGAGCGTTTTGACCATGTTGTTGCCGTGGAACCCGCAAACCCACGAGGTCCTGGCGATGCTCCATCCGGGGTCGATTTCGAGTTCGCCACCACGCTTGGTACGCCCGTAAACGGACTCGGGATTGGGAGTGTCCCACTCGACGTAGGGCGAGTCCTTCGACCCGTCGAAGACATAGTCGGTCGAGACGTAGACCACGTGGGCACCCGTGCGACGTGCGCCGTCCGCGACGAAACGCGTCGCGGCACAGTTGACGCGATATGCGGTCTCGGGCTCGGCTTCGCAGACGTCGACGGCCGTGAACGCAGCGCCGTGGATGATGGCGTCCGGCACCCATTCGGTAATGACACCCAGGACGTGGTCACGATTGGTCAGGTCGTGCTCGGGAAGATCGAGACCCAGCACCTCATGTTGGGAAGCACCCCCGAGCAACTCCATGATTTCGGTGCCCAGCTGACCCCTTGAGCCGGTTACGAGTATGCGCACGTGATTCCCTCAGCGGTTCTTTACTCGGTCGATCAACGGTTCCCACCAGGCACGGTTGTCCCTGTAGAACCCGACGGTCTGATCCAGGCCGTCATCGAAATCGGTGGCGGGCGACCAGCCCAGGGCGGCGACCTTCTGGCTCGCAATCGAGTAGCGACGGTCGTGTCCCTTTCGATCCTCGACGTAGGACACCGACGACTCGTCCTTGCCGAGTATCGCCAGCAGACGGTCGGTTATGTAGCGGTTCGTCTGCTCGTTGCCGGCACCTATGTTGTAGATCTGTCCGACCTCGCCCTTGCGAAGTACCAGGTCGACACCCGTGCAGTTGTCACGGACGAAAAGCCAGTCACGCACGTTTAGCCCGTCGCCATACAGCGGGACGATCTTGTCGTCGAGCATGCTCGTGACGAAGTACGGAATCAGCTTTTCGGGGAACTGGTACGGGCCGTACTGGTTCGAGGACCGCGTGACCACCACGGGAAGCCCGTGGGTCTCGTGGTAGGCCAGAGCAATCAGGTCCGAGCCGGCCTTGGCCGCCGAGTAGGGCGAGCGAGGAGCGAGCACGTCGTCCTCTGTGAACGAACCCTCGTCGATCGACCCGTAGACCTCATCGGTCGAGATGTGCAGAAACCGTTCGACGCCGACCTGGGTCGCGATGTCACACATCACATTGGTACCCGAGCAGTTGGTACGCACGAACACGTCGGGATCGAGCAGGGACCGGTCGACGTGGCTCTCGGCCGCGAAGTGCACCACCGCGTCGTGTCCGGGTAGGGCGGCTCCGACCGCCTCGCGGTCACAGATGTCTCCGTGGACGAACTTGAAGCGTGGGTTCGACTCCAGATCGGCCAGGTTCGCCCGGTTGCCGGCATAGGTCAGCGCGTCGAAGACGGTGACCTCGTCGTCGGTCGTCTCCAGGACATGGTGGACGTAGTTGGATCCGATGAACCCAGCTCCACCGGTGATGAACAGTCGCATTTCTCTCCTAGTTGTCCTGGCCTACTCGGCCTGATCTGCCCTGGTCTGCCCGGCTCAGCTGCGCAGCGCGACGTGGGCGCGCCACTGCGGTTCGATTTCGTCCCGGGTCGGGTTGTTTCGGTCACGCTCGGAGAGGATGGGATCTGCCAGACCCCAGTCGGCGTCGACCGCAGGGTCGTCCCAGGCGACGCCAAGCTCGTCGGCAGGGTTGTAGTAGCCGTCGACCAGGTAGGTGATGGCCATGTCGCTCAGACTGGCGAAACCGTGTGCGACTCCCGGCGGGATGTAGATACCGAGGTGGTTGTTCTCGCCGCCGTCAACCTCGCCGAGGTCAAAGGTCTGGGTTGCGCCGTCGGTAGCGCTTCCCTCACGAAGATCATGCAGCACGACCCGGGCGTGGCCGAACGGCACGTACCAATAATCGGACTGGTGGAGGTGGTAGTGG
>JBATWQ010000424.1:0-2591 GCA_049672765.1 Microthrixaceae bacterium
GATCCAGACCGCTCTGCACCGATCGCGGTCGGAAGACCCACCGACAGAACGGCTAGCACCAGAACCGTCCTCAAGTACCTCAAGCGGGTCCACCAGCGCTGAGGCTCCCCATGCGACGCACCGCTCCCTGCCTCTCCCTAGAACTGTTCCACCACGGAGCCCACGCTCACAGACATTAAGCCTCAATTCACCGGCCGACCGCCACAAGAACCCGATCGGTGGATCGCGGGTAAGGGCCGAATGAACTGTCTTGTGTCGCAATGTTTGCTGGACCGTTGACGGATCAAGGAATCGTCGGATCGATGCTCCCCGATTTCTCGATGGGGCCCAACACTGCATCACCAAGTTCATCCGCCAGGTTGAACGATCCCCTCCAGCTCCTCTTGGGGTAACAAGTGACACCTTCACGCTACCGTCAAACAGCGTTCCGGAACCTCGACGTGACCTGGAGACAGGGGTCCGAGCTGACGGTCGAATCCGATCCGGGTTGATCACCGCGCCTCGGGTTCTGGACTTTGACCGTCGTGGACCTGGACGCGACCGGAGCGACCAGCCGATGACCGCGACCACCGTGGCGAACACGCCAGTGGGACCCGGTACCGGGTCTGGTCGCTGCTGTGGGTCGGCCGAGGTACGGAGCGGGTGATGAGTGCCCGCTGCACTTCGAGCTACTCCCCATTCCGGCTCGGTGGATAATCAACCCGCCATGCCACTACCGCCGTCCCGTCTGCATCAACGAACACCACGGAGGCACGTCGCCGTGATCTTCGATGAACTGGACCAACAGGGTCGGGGCAATGAAGACGCCATCCCCGAGTCAACCCAGGCGATGCCCTTCAGCGGCCCACCAGCAAGGTCATCAATGCCGAAAAGATCGATGATCTGAACGAACGCTGGCCAACCATCCGTGTAGCCGAGGAACTCCCGATACCCGGCATCGAGATGTAAGCCCAAGGCGAGCTCAGCCCAGCGAGCTCATCAGGTGTCGCTGCCACCTTGGGCTGGTGCAACTTCCCGACGCCGTCCGTGACGGCTTCGACACTCGCCGGCTTGATTTCGCTCATCCGGATGATCTCCGGTAGCCAGTCGCGGGCCATCAACTCGTCGCCGGCCGTCGAGGAACTTGAATGCAGCGGCCGTTCGATGCCGCATGGCCTAGTCGACCTGCTCGGGCGCTGTATCAGCCACGATCATCACTCTCAGTGCTGTTGCGAGGTTCTCACCGATACGGAGGACCTGGAATGTGGTCTCGGCCCACACACTGCCGTCTTCAGCGACGAGCAGTATGTACTCGCCCATCCACTCCCCGACAGGGCACAACGCAAGTCCCAGTTCAGACTCACGCTGCTTGATTCGATCCGCTTCTCCAGATGCCGCCAACAGTGGATCCATGACAATCGGGCCCGACCCGTAGACTGCAGCGCCTCGGCGTGGCGGATTTACGGTCAGACCCCCAAGTTCCGAGAGCACCTTCATCGCAGGTGTATTGACCGAGAAACCTTCAGAACGAAGGGCTCGATCCCACTCCGAGGTGTCACATCGATACGCGATGTTCCATCCAGCACGCTCAAGGGTCGCATGAACGACCGGGTGTTCCGCTGCCAGCGTGACGAGACTCACCGTCTCACTCCGAACTTGTCCGGCGTCCTCGAAGAACTCCGAGAGCTTTCCCATGATCTCAAGGCTGCCTCGGTCTGGTTCAACCGGCTCTCGCTCACCTCCACTGGCGGCGCAAACGCGCTATCTCAGCCTGCTCCCGCGACAATCTCCCGATAGCCTTCCCCGCCTTCTTGCCCTCCAGGACACCGGCATCACGCTGCTTACGCCACTCGGTGATCAGCGAGGAATACAACCCATTCGCACGAAGGAAAGCACCTCTCTCCTGGCGGCTGCAGGCATACTCATAATCAGCCAAAAACTTGAGCTTCTGCGCCGGGCTGAACGACCTCCGAGGGACCGGCCCACCAGCACGCGGTCCGGGACTATCCATGGACCCATCTTGGCCCACATCACCCAAAACTAGATTCGACATCATCACTGATTCCTGATTCTCGCCCCACGCGATCCGACTGATTTGCTACGTTACCCTGGTACCACCCGAACCTGACGCGTAGGGGTCGGCCGGACTCGTGAGCCAACTCAAGCACCCTCGATCCGGGCGAAGCCTTCTCGCATCTCCGATGCGAGGGCATCAACAAACGCATGAGTCGACGGGGCCACTGCGACGGGGCAGCCAAGGACGTGCTCAAGAGCAATCAGGGACTCGCCAAGAAACTCGCTTGGAGAGCCCCCGAAGAACGCAATTGCACGTTCGACTTGTTCGACCGGTTCGGTCTCGCCCGCCTCTCGGAGTTCTTGTGCGATGAAAGTCAAAGCCCGTCGTAGGCGCAGATATCCATTCGGGTCAGGGGCCATTGGTGTGCCTTCTGCTGTCGTCATGGCATGTGGAACCACAACCCGGTGACGTCCCCAGGTTTCACGACAACCTCTGGTGCGCCGCCCAGGAAGGACTCTGGAATCTCCTAAATAAGTACGCACACCCCACTGGCGGGCCCGCATCACCTTGAAGTCCTGTCGCCAGCGGAGAGGCC
>JBATWQ010000425.1:0-5631 GCA_049672765.1 Microthrixaceae bacterium
CTGTGCCCGGTACCATCCCTGGCGTGAACCCCCGCACGCCAGCGGTGATCGTCGTCAACTACGACTCGGCCGACATGATTGGACGCAATCTGACGGTTCTGGTGGATGAATTCCCGGATCTGGTGACGGTCGTCGTCGACAACTACTCCACCGCTCCGGCACTGGAACGAATCGAACGCCTTACCGACTCGCACGGCTGGACGCTGGTGAGGTCGCCGATCAACCTCGGGTTCGGCGGAGGGATGAACCTGGGTATCGCAGCCGCAGCGGACCTGGGTGCAGACACCTTCCTGATGCTCAATCCGGACGCAAGTCTCAGCCGCAAGTCGTTCGGCGCCCTGTTCGACGCTCTCGCGTCCGAGCCAATGTCACTTCTGTCTCCCGTGATCACACGGCCCGACGGATCGGTCTGGTTCGAGGGAGGGGCGCTGGACCTCGACCGGGGGCGAACCATCTCGCGACCCGTCGATTCGGATATGGCGGCGAGGCTGCCGTGGCTGAGCGGGGCCTGCCTGATGACGAGCGCCGAAACGTGGGAACTTCTCGGCGGCTTCGACGAGGACTACTTCCTCTACTGGGAGGACGTGGACTTGTCGATCCGCGCCCAGCGCAGCGGAATCCGCCTGGGCGTGGTGCCCGAGGCCTCCGCTGTGCATGACGAGGGCGGCACCCAGGAGCAGAACTCCAACGCCGACTTCTCGTGGGACTACTACTACTACAACATTCGCAACCGGTTGCTTTTCGCGTCAAAGCTCATGGATTCGCAGCACCGCAGGCGTTGGATCCGCACATCGCTGGCGGAGTCCTACCGAATCCTGTTACGGGGCGGGGGTAAGCGAAAATTCCTGAAGCCCCTCACACCACTGGCGTGTGGTGTGAGGGGCCTCAAAGATGGCCTGGCTGCCCGAGGCGGGCCTAGGGGTCGCCGGTCAAACGAGATGTGATCGTCTACTTATCACCAGGTGGCGTCAGCCCAACTCAGTGCACCGCGATTGACAGGCACTCCCGGTGTCGCTCCGATGGCGCGGGCCACGTCCGCCGGTAGTGCCGCTCCGGTATCAATCAACTGGCCACCCGGCCGTGCCCGGAAGTCGCCGGCCGCCGAGTTGACGAAGAAGGGGTCGACTCCGCCGGCGAAGTCAAGTCCGTTCTGGTCGAGCCCGGTCCTTGCCTTGAAGTCCGTCAACGACTTGATGAAGTTACCGGCCTGTGAGTCAGCCCAGCTGATGATGTTTTGCCCGACGTTGTGGTGGTAGGCGTTGTAGTCAAGCCTGGCGATGAACTGTGCGGCCTTGGTGTTGTTGGCGCCGGGTCCGTCGTGGAGGATCATCAGAATCCCTGTCGCTCCGGACACCACGTTGTTCACCACTTCGATATCAGCAGTGTTGGGACCAGTTTCGGGTGGGTTGTTAGGCCACCTCGAATCGTCATAGACGCTGATGCCCTGCGCCATCGGCTGGTTCCTGGCATCGAAGACAACCGTGTTGTTGTAGATCTTGGTAGTCGCAGAGCCGACCATTATCGCCCGGTTGCCATTGTTCACGACCATGTTCGATGCGATGATCCCGCCTCTCGAGATCTCGTAGAAGATCCCGTAGTTGCCGTTGCCCCGAACGAGGTTGTTGACCATCACACCGTCCGAGCAGTTGATGTCACACCAGAACCCGGTGCCCTCGGATCCGAAGGCATTCTCGATGACGTTGCGGCTGACGGTGAAGCCGACCATTCGGGTGAGCTTCATGTTGCCGGCGCCACAGGACGCCACGCACCCGTCCCCGAAGAACTCAAAGTTGTTCCCCGAGAAGACGTTGTTCTCGATCATCAGATCGTTTCGAGACCCATCTCTGGAGTTTCCGTTCGCACCCAGGCCATTGGCACCGTTGTAAGCGAAGACGGAACGGTTGATGCTCGAACCGGGACGCGGGGTGCTGAGGGTGAGCCCCATTCCGGCATTGTGGGAGAACACGGTGTTCTCAACGACCGCCTTCCGGGAACCCATGTAGACAGTCGCGCCAGTCAGGTTGCTGTACTGGTTGGATCCATAGCGGTGGAATCCGACTCCTCGAACTGTGAAGTCCTGGTTGTTGCCGAGGATCAGGGCAACTGGGCGGGCGGAGGCCTCGACACTGCGGCCCGCCGGGTTGGTTCCCATTGTGAGGATCCGCTTCGACCAGTCATAGTGGAAAGTTCCCGGCTTCACCTCGGCCAGCGTTCCGACCTGACGCTGGTTGACGCCGTCGATGAAGAGCATCTGCGGGTCTCCGGCAACGGGATGCTTGGGATCCCGCGCCATGTCGTAGTGGCTGCATGGACCGGTATTGGAGGTCGACTGCTCAGTCGGCGGGTACGTGTAGTACTTGCCGTCACAGAAGGTCGGTGTGCTCCAGGGAAGCGACCAACGCCCACTACCACTGGCTGTCCATCCAGTGACGACATCCGCGCCGTTGAACCAAGCCTGCTCATGCGGGTAGCCCTGAATCGTCAGGCTCTTGTTCACCCCGTCATAGGAGGTGCCGGCGGCGTTTGAGTACCAGGTGCGGTGTTCGCCCCCACGCAACACGATGGTGCCACCTGTAGGTGTGAGAGCCACGGCACGACGGATCGACTTCACTGGGGCGGACTTGGTGCCCGGGTTTGCATCATTGCCGTCAACCGCCATGAAGACGGCCCCGGAAGGGATCGGATAGTTGGTGTCCGGAATTGTGTCGCCGGTGGGATCGACTCCCGACGGAACCGGAGTCGGGACCGGGTCTGGTGTGGGGGTTGGTTCTGGAATCGGCGTTGGGTCGGGTGTTACGACCGATCCCGGAACGTCGACTACTGATGCTCCACCATCGCCCTGGCCAGACCCATCCGGGGTGATTGGCCGCGATGCTGCATCCTGGGGTGTTGCCGAACAACCGGCCAACAGAATCACGACCAGCGAGACACTGGTCATGAGATAACTGATTCTTCTCACACTTAATCCTCTGTTCAGGGGCTCTGATGTGTGGGTGCCCGAGGTGCCTGAGGTGTCAACGACACCGTTTTGCTGGATGACTACCTGTAACTACCTGTAACCGCCTGAAATGGCCTATGACTACCTGTAACTACCTATAGCTGTGTGGCAAATATGTCCGTCGCTGGCCTACGAACGGGTCGCACTGTGTCGTTCTGAATCGGTCCGGCAAGGAAACCCCACGCATGAGAATCCATCGGCTCTCAGTCGCCTCACCTTGAGACTCGACTCACATTTGAACGACCCAGGTGCCGTAGCATCGACCCGGGAATCGCAAGCAGCTCGCCAGCATCTGGCGAATGCGTCAATCGCATTACGAGCATTGGCCATACTATGACAGCTTCGTTACGGAATGACAACAATATGACTAGAATCGCCAGAGAATCAGGGGTTTCAGTCTTGTTGGCCCACCCCGGAGCCGAACTCTACGGTTCGGATCGAGTGTTTCTGGACTCCGCGAAGGCCTTGGCCCAGCGCGGTTGGACCGTCACGGTGACGTTGCCGGACGACGGTCCACTTGCCGAGATGCTTGCAAAGGAAGGCATCGAGGCGATCATCTGCCGGACGCCGGTGCTCCGCAAGAGCGCTCTCAGACCGCTTGGAATGATGCGCCTGATTGCCAGCGCCATCAGCTCCACCCCTCAGGGATGGGTGCTACTGCGGCGCAAACGTCCAGATGTCGTTTACATCTCAACTGTAATAATTCCGCTCTGGAGCCTTCTGGCCTGGATCCTGCGGATTCCCGTCGTCTGCCACGTGCACGAAGCAGAAACCGAACCTCCGAGGCTGCTCAGAACGCTGTTGGCGCTACCCCTGCTGACCACTTCCCGGATCGTGGCCAACAGTGAGTTCAGCAGGGCGACACTTTTGGACTCGCTCCCGCGGCTTGTATCCCGAACCGAGGTCATCCCCAACCCGGTTGCCGGCCCTCCTGTGGGGACACCCGCCCGCGTCGATCTGACCGGTGGAGTCAACCTGTTGTTCATCGGACGACTTTCGCCCCGGAAAGGGCCGGACGTCGCCATCCGGTCCCTGGCGATCCTGCGGGGGAACGGCATCGACGCCCGACTGAGTCTTCTCGGATCAGTCTTCGAGGGCTACGAATGGTTCGAGAAGGATCTCCGTGATCAGGTCGGTCGGCTCAGGCTGACCGACCACGTACTGTTCCTGGGCTTCGCCGAGGACGTCTGGTCAACGGTCAAGGAGGCCGACATCGTCGTCGTCCCCTCGGTTGCAGACGAGCCATTCGGCAATACCGCTGTCGAAGCCGTTCTGGCCGCCAGGCCGGTGGTCGCAAGCGCTTCTGGAGGGCTGATTGAAGCTATACGCGGGTACGCGTCTGCAAGATCTGCCACTCCCGGGAGTGCCGAAGAACTGGCCGATGCAGTTGCCAACCTGATTGCGAACTGGCCCGAGACTGTCGAAGCAGCCGTTAGGGATGCGGCAACCGCTGCGCAACGCCACTCCCCCGTCCTATACGGGGAACGACTGGACGCCGCACTACGCGCCGCTGACCGTCAGTGACGTTCCGGCGTCTGTCCTGAGCCGTCGCACAACCAGGACCATGTTCCCGATGGTCTGGAATACCAACGCCGAAACGGCAGATCCGATGACTGGTCCGATCGCTCCGTACCGCTTCGTGAATATCACCGACAGCCCCAGATTGACCGGCACCATGAGAACGATGAGAAAAGCCTGATACCGAAGTCCGGCCGCGTCCGTGAGGAACGTCCCGAGCGGAAACTGGACCGCCTGGCAAACCATGTACACCGAGAACCAAATCAGCATCTGGTTCGACAGGGCTATCTCGCCTCCGGACGCGATCCGTGCCAGCCACGGCGACGCGAGCGAGATAACCAGGCACGCTGCGGCAGCGGCCGCAGCGAAACCAGCGGCGAGGGGAAGCGGCGAGTGGCTACGGACGTCCTTCTTGGCACGAGCCAGAGCAAAGATCGGCCACAGAGCCGCGCCGGAGGCGGCAATCACCCGAAAGACGGGAACATAGAGCTGGGAGGCGAGGTTGTATTCAGCCAAGTTGGCGGATGTCGATGCGTGGCTGAGCACCAACCGGTCCGACTGCATGGCGATCGGCAGCGCGATCGACTGGATCAGCATGGGCCATGCGACGTCGAATACCCTGCCCCCCTTCACGGTCCTGAGGCGTGGAGCCGCACGTAGCGCGCGCCCTACCTGTGGCCTGATCATCCGTGCGGCGATGAACGCAGCGAGGAGTGCGAGAAGGACAGCCATCGCATATGGGAGAACCGGCAGGTAAGCGCCCCCCGAGCCATCCAGGAACTTGATCATCAAGACAACGGCCACCAGCACCAGGGGGGTCTGGAGCGACACGAGCGCGATCATCAGGTGGTTCTTGCCCAGCGCAGTCAGAATTCGCTGTCCGAAGGCGGCCGGTAGTGCGAGTCCGATGAGCGCCAGGCACAATGCGGCAGCTATGGGACCGGAGTCCTCCAACAAGCCGTCGCCCATCAGCCAGGGCCACAGATCGAGCACGGTGAATGCAACCGCGGTGGACACGATAACTAACCCAGAGGCGGTGAGTACCCGGATGCTCGTGATCAGAACTTTGAGAACGTGGGGATCATCAGCTGGCCGCTCAGAGCCACCGATTGCAT
>JBATWQ010000426.1:0-3686 GCA_049672765.1 Microthrixaceae bacterium
CCCCTGGAGACGGGCTGCGGTGGCCACGTCGGCCATCGTCTCGCGCCAGACCCCGGCGTTGGAGTGATAAGTGACCGTTCCGTCTTTCCACGACTCGAGTCCGTAGAGGCCGACCAGCGTCACTCCAGTCGGGAAGAACGTCGAGAGAAATTCAACGTTTCGTCCCGAGACGATTGCGACCTCTGCCGCCGAACTCGAGAGCCGTTCGAGGCATTCCCGAGCGCCCGGAGTCGGCTCGACCGCCCCCGGGTTGGTCATGATGGGTGCGAGGGTTCCGTCGAAATCGGTGACGATGAGCGCCGTGGAAATTTCTGACGCCACCTTTGCGATCAACGCGTCGGCGTCAGGCGCGTCCGACCCCTCAGACGTGCCCGATTGGTCACCAATTCCCCGCTCTGCCCCTGGTGCCTCGTCCACGAAACTCCCTCCTCAGAACTTGGTGTCAGGTCCCGGAATCTCCTGCACCGGCGGTGGTCCCGGAGCCGGCGGTGGTGTCGGTGGTCCCGGACCCTGTCGAAGTGCCCGAAGTCGTGCCGGTCCCTGAACCGTCTGTCTTGGTTGCGGAGATGATGCCGTCGACGTCCGGGCCGAGGACGACCACGACACCCGTGTCGGCACCGACGTCGGTGGCCGACTTGCCAAGCGGTTCTGCTGGGATCGGCTTCACTTCACCGATACTCAGTAGCGCCGCCACCGACTTGGCGTCCGCCTCGAAACCCGGAGCGAAGTAGACGCTGGTGGTAGGCACCTGGGATGCCGAGTTGCCCGGGGTGGCGTTCGGATAGCCGGCCACGCTCAGGAACGTGACGCCCGCTGCCGCGAACCCGTTCTTTCCGGCGCCATTGAGGACGGCGATCTTCAAATCTGCGGCCGGCACCGAAGTCACGGGAGAACTGGTCTTGGTCGGAGCCGTGGTCGTCGGTGCCTGGTCCTTGGTTCCAGTCTCGATCTTGACGTCCTTGGCGTCGTCCTCAAAGCCGATGCCTCCGCCCTTGACCAGAAGTATCGCCCCGAAGGCAACAGCCACCACGACGAGGATCACCCCCAGATACACGGGAGGATTGGGTTCCGAGGCCCGGCGGGGCGGACGCGGTCTTTGCGTCGAGTTCATGCCCAAGACCCTACCCGCCCGCTTCTGTTCGTATCGGCCAGCTCAGAGCAGGTCGAATTCCACCCGGGCCGAGCGCAGCCCGTAGACGAACGAGTTGGGCATCTCATCGACAGAGCCCTCAACCACCCGGAAGCCGCGGACCCGCCGCAGCAGTTCTTCGAACATCACCCGTATTTCGAGTCGGGCCAGCGAGGCGCCCAGACAGAAGTGCGTTCCGAAGCCGAACGAGATGTGGTTGTTCGGGTGGCGGGTCACATCGAGTTCTTCGGGTCGGTCGAAGTACTTGGGATCGCGGTTCGCCGACGAGTACATAAGGACCACCTGGTCGCCGGCACGAATGGTCTGACCAGCGACCGCGGTGTCCTCGGTCGCGACGCGACACATGTTGTGGATGGGTGTGACGTATCGGATGAATTCCTCGACGGCGACGGTCAGGTCCGCTCCCCCACGAAGCAGGTCCCACTGCTCCGGGTGGGCAGCCAGATTAAGCAGGGTTCGGGCGATGACGGTTCTGGTTGTCTCGGCGCCGCCGTCGAGCAGCAGCAGAGAATCGGAGATCACCTCTTCGACACCGAACTTGCAGCCGGGGACCTCCGCCGCTGTCCAGAGCGACATGACGTCGTCTGCCGGACACTTTTTCTTCTCTTCATACAGGTCGGCCGACGCCTGGGCGAACTCCATGGCCGCGATGATCCGATCCTCGAGGAGATAGCGGGGACCACCGCCGAGCGCGATGGTCTCCTCGGACCAAGCCATCAGTTTTGGCCACATTTCCTCGGGAAAGCCCATGAGAAGTCCGATCATCTCAGCGGCAAGCGGGGCTGCGATCTCGTTGACGACCTCGATGGGGCCGCCATGGCCGATGGCCGTGTCAATCAGTTCGTTCGAGACATCCCGGACGTGATCCTCCCACTTCGAGACGCCCCGGGGAGTGAACCTGCGGGACACCAGCGAACGGCGCTGGTGGTGCTCCGGGTCGTCGAGACCGATGATCGCCTGGTCCGCCGGGATGTTGGGCCGGTAGCCGCCCTTGTCGGTATCGGAGTTGATGAAGACGTGCTTGTTCTTCTCGATCTCGATGATGTCGTCGTAGCGGGAGATGCCCCAGAGTTCATTTATCGGGTCCCAGTAGACCGGGGCGTTCTCTCGCATCCACCCGTAGGTCGTGTACGGGTCATTCACATAGAAGTCGCCATCCAGAAGGTCGATGACCCGATGGTCACCGGCAACGCCGACACGTGAACCGGCGCGCAGGCTGATGTCGTGTTCGCGAATCTCGTTGGCGTCCATGCTGTCCCCCTGTTGGACCACTTGGGTCACTGTGCCGACTAAGTCTGTCGAGCATCATGGCGCGGTGGCACCGCAAGGTCAGATCTCATGACCCACGCTCAACTACCGATCAGAATGGCACAGCTCACTTACCAAACGGGACGCTGAGCCTCACGATCTTGTTCACGACCGAACCCAGCTGCTTCACGAACGAGCCTGTGTTGTAGGGGATACCCCGACGCTCGCAGATCGCTTCGACCTTCGGGGCGATCTCGGCGTAGCGATTGGAGGGAAGGTCGGGGTACAGGTGGTGTTCGATCTGATGGTTCAGATTTCCGCTGAGGACGTTGATTACGCTGCCACCGGTGAAGTTCGCCGAGCCAAGGATCTGGCGGAAGTACCAGCCGCCACGCGTCTCGTTCTCGACCTCGTCCTGGGTGAAGACCGCTACGCCATCGGGAAAGTGGCCACAGAAGATCACCGAGAACGACCAGACGTTCCGGATCACGTTTGCGGCAGCGGCACCAGTTGCTGCCGCAACTACCGATGGCAGGCCCAGCGGCGTGGCCATCAGCGGGAACCAGACAAAGTCCTTTGCCGCCTGGGAGCGGATCTTTTCCCAGGTCTGATGGAGCTTCGGCCGGGCCAGTTCCAGGTCGACGGGCTTACCGGACCCGAAGTGCAGACCGTCGTTGTCGTGCAGGCTGATGCCGTACTCGAAGAGCACGGCCAGAATTACGAATATGGCGGGCTGGGCAAGGTGCTCGGGTCGCCACTCTTGGCTCTCGTGGACACGAAAGATTCCGTAGCCGATGTCCTTGTCCATCCCGTCGACGTTGGTCCACTGGTGATGCAGGTAGTTGTGGGAGTGACGCCATTGTTCCGAGGGACAGACGTTGTCCCATTCCCAGGTCGTCGAGTGGATGTCGGGGTCACGCATCCAGTCCCACTGGCCGTGCATGACGTTGTGGGCAATCTCCATATTCTCGAGGATCTTTGCCAGGGCCAGGAGTCCGACGCCGGCGAACCAGGCGGGAGGAAAGAGTCCCGCAAGGAGGGTGATCCGGCCTGCGACGTCGAGGCCTCGTTGGATCTTCAGCAGACGCCGTAGATACTCGGCATCGTCCTTGCCGAGGGTGTTGAGAATGTCGTCGCGGATCAGATCCAACTCAGCCGCGAGTTCGTCAAGGTCCTCCTGGGACATCTTTGCCAAGGTCTTCGTCGCCAGCGTGTTCTGAGCTGAACCGGTGCTTGCGTTGTCGAGCATTTATTCCTCCTGGAGAGGTTCGAGGTTGTTGGTTTTGAG
>JBATWQ010000427.1:0-5816 GCA_049672765.1 Microthrixaceae bacterium
CACCTCGGCGAACACGTCCTCGTCAAGTGTTTCCATTACCTGTACAACACCACCGACCCGCCGTTCCTGACATAAATATTCCATAGTGCCGACGTCGCGGCCCGATGTCGCGATCGGGCGGCCCGCATCGCATCGATCCGGAGTGCCGGACAGCCCGAGTGAGGCGCGGCGGCATGGAGCTCGATACGAAACAAAAGGTTGCGCTACGACACCGACGATGTCATGCTGATACGCAACCAAACATTGCGGAAGCGAGAGAGCCGTGGAGTACGGAAGCATTCAGCGTGAGATCCGGGTCGACGCCTCACCCGAGGTGGTATTCGAAGTCATCACGAGCCCGGATCACCTGAAGGAATGGTGGCCGGACGAGGCAACGCTCGAGCCGACGCCCGGCTTTGTCGGCGAGCTTGTCTTCGGTGATCGGAACGACCCAGGCGCGCATGTTCCGCAGATCACCGTCGTCGACGCCGAGCCGTATCGCCTCTTCTCGTTCCGCTGGGTGTATCCCGAAGGTGAGACCGCCTCGCCGACCAACTCGCTGCTCGTCACATTCGAACTGACGCCATCCGATCCGGGCACGGTCGTCCGCATGACCGAAACCGGATTCCGGGAAAAGGGCTGGGAAGTCGCAGTGCTCGAGGAGGAGTACCGGGACCACTGCAATGGTTGGGATCACTTCCTGCCGCGCCTCGTCCAGTACGTGGCCCAGCTCGTTTCAGCCGAATGAGCACGGTGGTGGACGACGACATCTGGTCGGCGATCGGAGATCCGATCCGACGACGGATGCTCGACCTCCTTTTGCTTGACGGCAACGCCACGGCGACCAGCCTGAGCGAGCACCTCCCCGTCACACGCCAGGCCGTGGCCAAGCACCTGACGGTCCTGGACCGGGTGGGGCTTGTGCATGCGACGCCGGTCGGACGCGAACGCCGGTACCGGGTCGACGAGGTCCAGCTCGCACGGGCTGCGGCGCAACTCGCCTCGGTCGGGTCGATGTGGGACGGCCGTCTGAGGCGCATCAAACAGATCGCCGAGTCCATCGAGAAGCAGAACCAACAACCACCCAAGAGGAATTGAAGGAGGGTGCGCTGTAACTCGTGAGGTGGAATGATCGACAGGTGGCCGTCGACGATTATTGCTACCTCACGACGACGGGCCGACGAACCGGTCGTCCTCATCGCATCGAGATCTGGTACGCCCGCGACGGCGATGTCCTCTATCTGCTTTCGGGCGGAGGCGGTAGCTCGGACTGGGTGCGAAACCTAGTGAAAGAGCCCTCGGTTCAGGTGGAGATCGGCGACCTGATCCACGCTGCCCGCGCCCGGGTCATCGATGGCGGCGGCGAGGAAGAGCGGGCCCGGACTCTCGTGTTCGACAAGTACCAGGCCCGCTCCAGTGATGACCTGAGCAACTGGCGAGAGCGGGCAACGCCGATCGCGATCGATCTGAGCCTGACTGCACGACAGGACTGAATCTCTGGGCAGGCGCAGCCACCGTCAATGTTCACAGCGACACTTGCGGACGCGGAACCCGCTTCGCGTTCGTCGCAAGGCACTCAGGTGCCAGCGGAGGTTCGGCGCCCTTGCCCCTCAGAAACTGGGAGAGACCTGGTAGAATCATCCCAATGGAAGCCACTGTTGACGATGTCGGTAGGATCGTTGTCCCGAAGCCGCTGCGAGATCGGTTGCGGCTCGTTCCCGGCACCAAGGTCGACGTCAGCGAATACGGGGACGGGCTTCACATTGCTCCGGCTGGCCGAACTGCGCGCCTGGAGGAACGCGACGGGTACCTGGTTGCCGTGGCGGATACGCCGATCACCGATGACGATGTGTTCGCGCTGATCGACGCCGGACGTCGATGACCGAGGTGCTTCTCGACACCAGCGTCGCTGTCCCGCTACTCCTGACGTCGCACGTGGCTCATTCAAGGGTGAGCGGGTCGCTCAGAGGTCGCTCGGCTGCCCTCGCCGGGCACGCGTTGCACGAGACATACGCGGTCCTCACGCGACTGCCCGGCGATGCTCGTCTCTCTCCTGAGGACGCCGTCCGTCTGCTTGGCGAGCGATTCGGATCAGCGGCCCTCCTCGATGCCGATTCGGCCCGAGCGGCTCCGGCCGTCCTTGCCAGCGCAGGTGTAGCGGGTGGCGCCACCTACGACGGGTTGGTCGCGCTCGCGGCACGTTCAGCGGGCCTGCCACTTGCCAGCCGAGATCGGCGAGCGCTGAACACCTACCGCCTCCTCGGTGTGCCGGTGGAGTTGCTCGGCTAGACCGAGGCTGACCTCGCAGGATTCGACAACCTGAGCTCCCGCAGCCCACCGACCGCGGCGGGCCATCGAACTACTCCACCCTGGCGGAGCCATTGCAGGGTGTGGAGGGGACGCGCGTTGCGAGTCGGGCGGTGCGGGTGAGCTCGACTGCGGAATCCCAGAGGTCGTCGTATCGAAGCAGTTCAGCGTCGATGTCGACGCCATTTGGCCAGCAGAGAACCCCGAGTTCCGGGTCGATGCCAACCTCGGCGAATCGGTCAGCGTTCGCCCGGATGTCGTCGAAAACCAGGCCTGTCAGCAGAGGCGACAAGTCACGCTCGCGACGAGCACCGTCATCGAACGTCAACGCGACGCGATGTCCGCCGAGAACCTCGATGGTCGCGATGTTCACTGTGTCGTGTGCCATCAGGCTTCCTCCTCGAAGGTCGGTGCGATCGGCTCATGCGGCAGGCCTCGGCGGGCCAAGTCCCAGTTTCTCACGAGTTCGTCCTTGTGAATAGCCGCCCAAGCAAGCAACTGACGCTGCTTTGCAGGCGAGAGTTGACCAGACATCACCGTCAGGTCGTCAAGCTCAATGCGCACCTCGTCACCGCTGTATTTCGCATGAAAGTGCGGAGGCAGATGATCACGAGTGTTGACCCAGATAATGATGCCGTTGAGTAGACAAAGCCTCGGCACGCGCATCCCTTCACCTGTCGGACAGTGTCCACTCACACCGCGTGTGCGCCGCCCGACGCTACCGGCGCGCAGTGACACAACCATTTGATCGGGGACGCACCGCCTCAGTGATCCGGCGGGCGAGTTGTCCGATCGATGTCACACTTGCCTGGTATATATCCACGCTGGACGAGCCTCAGTGACCAGGGTGACAGATGGACTACATCGCGATCGAGACACTGCGGGAGCGGCACACAGCCTGGCGCCTGCTACGCGCGGACAACGCCGCGCTGGTGCTTGCGTTCCTCGGCGGATGGTTCGTCGAGGACAACCGTGGAGCAACACCTGCCACCGAGTTGACCGCAGCCCTCGACGACGAGCTTCATGTCCGCAACGCAGATCGCCCGGACGACCCCCCGTTCCCAAAGCGACCCCGCGACTACCTCGAAGCCTGGGCGGCACCGGAGCGAGGTTGGCTCCGCAGCTACTACCCGGCGAATTCCGACGAGATCCACTACGAGGCGACTTCCGCCTTCGAGAAGGCCTACGCGTGGGTTTCGGCGCTTCGTACCCGTGATTTCGTCGGCACGGAATCCCGCCTGCACACGGTTGTCGAACTGCTTCGCCAGATCGTTCATGGCACCGATACAGACCCAGAGGCACGGTTGGCGGTTCTGAAAGAGCGTCGCGTCGAACTCGACCGGCAGATCGAACAGGCCGAAGCAGGCTCAATCGACGTGCTCAGCGAGACGTCCGTTCGCGACCGCTACCAGCAGTTCGCCAGTACCGCCCGCGAGTTGCTCAGCGACTTCCGCGAGGTTGGCGAGAAGTTCCGCGATCTCGACCGGCTGGCACGGGAGAAAATTGCGTCCTGGGACGGGGCCAAGGGCGACCTTCTCGCCGATCTGGTAGAGAGCCGCGCCGACATTGGAAGCTCGGATCAGGGTGCCAGTTTCCAAGCGTTCTACGACTTCCTGCTCTCACAGGACCGCCAGGAAGAACTGAGCGAGCTTCTACGCCGAACCGAGCAACTCGACGCGCTGTCAACCGACGGCCGTCTGAGGACCGTTCACCACGACTGGGCGGAGGCGGCCGAGCGAACCCAGCGGACCGTAAGGCAGATCTCCGAACAACTCCGGCGGTTCCTGGATGATCAGGTATGGATCGAGAACCGCCGTGTTGTCGACCTCGTCCGGACAATCGAAGGCCTCGCGCTCGGGCTCAAGGACCAGACTCCCGATCTGGGTCTCGAGCTGGACATTCCCGGGCTTCCGATCGCCCTTCCCATGGAGCGGCCGCTCTATGTTGTGCGCGAATCGGCGGAAGTGGACAGCATGCTCGCCCCTGCCGAAGCGGAGGAACTCGACCTATCGGTGCTGTTGGCACAGAGCTTCGTCGATCGAGCCCGGATCGTGGACAACCTTCGAGCCCTGGTCCCCCGAGGCAGCGCGGCGCTGCTCTCCGACATCGTCGCGGTCCACCCAATCGAACAGGGCGCTGCAGAGATCGTCGGCTATCTGTCCATCGACGAGGACGACCTTCGCCTCGACATGGACGAAGACGTGGAAGCCGTCATCGACTATGTCGAACTAGATGGATCGGCCCGGCGGGTCCGCATGCCCAAGGTCACCATCAGCCGCACGTCCCAGGTTGGCTCCACATGAGAACACCCGACGAACACGCCGTCGCATCGACGATCATCGACCTCATGCGCGGTGTCGTTTATCAGGAGAGCCAAACGACCGCTTGGCAGACACTCGACCGTCACGGCGGACAGGTCAGGGACCATTTCGCCACACTCGGCGTTGACGTGGTCGTTGACGACACCGAGGGCTACGCCTATCTCAGGACACGGCCGGACGTAGACGGCGAGGACCCTCTTCCTCGACTGGTTCGCCGGCGCACCCTCACCCATCACCAGAGCATCCTGTTGGTGTTGCTCCGGAAACGACTCGTGGAATTCGAGACCGCTGGGGCCGGCGACAAGCTGGTGCTCACCCGGGAGCAACTCGTGGATGATCTGCGGACCTTTCTGCCCGCGTCCGCGAAGGAGTCCCGCATGGTCGACAACGTCGACACCACGATCCGACAGGTTGCCGACATGGGATTCCTGCGTCCTCTGCGACAGGGCGACGACCGCTGGGAGGTTCGCCGGATCCTCAAGGCCTATGTGGACGCCGAGACGCTCGGCGACTACGCGGCACGGCTCGAGGAATATGCAGACGATCTCCGGGGAGACACCGAATGAACGAGAGGTTGTTCTCAACAGTGCATCTCGCTGGAGCGACGCAGGCCGGATATCGGCTGCGCAGCCTCGAGGTCTACAACTGGGGAACGTTCGACCAGCGGGTCTGGCGCATCGTGCCGAATGGCGAAACCGCGCTCCTCACCGGCGACATCGGTAGCGGAAAATCCACACTTGTCGATGCCATCACCACCCTGTTGCTCCCCGCGCACCGTATCTCCTACAACAAGGCGGCCGGAGCAGAGGCGAAAGAGCGCACGCTGAGGTCCTACGTCGAGGGACACTACAAATCGGAGCGCAACGAGGTCACCGGGTCGTCGAAGCCGATCGGGCTGCGCGACCAGCGCAGCTACTCGGTGATCCTGGGGAAATTTGTCAACGAGGGATACGACGAAGAAATCACACTCGCACAGGTATTCCATCAAAAGGACCTGACCGGACAGCCCGACCGGTTCTACGTGACCTCGTCCAAACCGCTCTCCATCGACCCGGACTTCGCCGACTTCGGATCCGACCTTTCCCAGCTTCGTAAGCGACTCCGCGCCTCGGGGGCAGAGATCAGCACTGCGTACCCGGAGTATTCGAGGCAATTCCGGCGGTTGCTCGGCATCCAGTCGGAACAGGCCCTCAAGTTGTTCCTCCAGAC
>JBATWQ010000428.1:0-15302 GCA_049672765.1 Microthrixaceae bacterium
GCCGATAACCATCAGGATATTCTGCAAGCATGCTGATCAATTCACCTTGACTCTCATGATAGACCGAGCGCCGATCACCGAGGTAGTCGTGGCTAAAGCTCAGATTATGAACTTTCCTTTAATTAGACAGTGGTCGCTCAAGTACCGGCCCGGAACGATAGACATTCCCCCCAGAGCGCATTCAACGCTAGCAGCCGTGTTCTGAGCGTTTCCATTGAACGACCCGTACACCCAGTCTATCTTGCCTCGAACAGTCTCGTAGGACTTGGAGGTGCCTTTACCTGTGTTATCTATTTCCTTGTAACTGGCATTCCAGGCGTATTCCTGGGCTGTGGAATTCCGATCAAGACCAGCTATCGTGGGGTAACTAGAGTTCCAGTTTGTAGCCTTGTCCGCCGCCCCAAGATCTTGATTGTATCGGTTGCCGCTGTTGCCATTTGTCAGATGTGAAACACAAACCTTCCTGTTGCCAAGAAGAGTGGCCATCGGCAGGCATGTTATCTTTCGGATATCGGGCTCACCTGTCTGCGAGGGTAGGTTCCATGATTTGGCAACGGCGGGTACTCCCAATGTGAAGACCGCATTTCCATGTTCTCCACAATTTGTAGAGGGATTCGTTACGGTAAACACGCCAGAGTAGCCTACAGTCTGAAGGTAGGCCTTCATCTGTGTGAACTGCGGGGTACAGACCTCATTGAGGGTAATGTGCCATGGTCTGCTGGAAGCGTTGATAACCCGATTGATGAGGTGGTTGGCTGCCTCAAGGCCGCCGCAATTACCGTCATCAACCGGGTTCCCGCCTACGTCCGGACATCCGCCCTTCATGTTCCAATGATAGACAGGGATATCAGTGGCTGATGCAGTTGCAGGAAGCGCTGCCATAAGGCCAGCACCGACAGTTGCACCAACCACAACTCTGGTCATTACGCTTCTTAGCTGGACTGGCATGACAAATCCTCTCTACTGGTGACTTATTTCGTAGGGTCAAGGCGAATTAGAGACGTATCACTGAGAAATGCCACCACGGATTCACCAGACGAAGTAACCGATGAGGCACTTACTCCGGTGTCAACCCATGTTCCAGATGTTGTCCTCTCCAAGACATGCTCCGATAAGTTGGGGATCGCGAATGCCGCTCCGGAGTCGGTAGTAGCGCTTGTTCGGATCTGATTGGACGAAGATGCAGCCCAGGCGGGTAGTTCGATGGGTGAAACCTTCCATTTTTGTCCGTCGTACGCGATTTCCTCGCTACCGTTGGCTATTACAGGTCCGCCAGCTCCACACACTGTTTGAGGGCCGTGTAGCTCCACTTTGACTGGAATATCCGGGAGAACTTTCCAACCGCCTTCTGGCGCAGCGAGGTCAAGCGCCCTGACATTTGGATCCGTGTACAAGATTCCGCCCATGTAAGTATCAGAGACATCCCTATCTCCCGGTGTTTCCGTCAGCGGTATCTCGCTCTTCATGGCGAACATGGTGTCGAAAAGTTTGTTACCGTCCTTGCTAAGGCAGACGACCCGCTGCTGGTTCGAAACCAGCTTCTCCAACGGAAGGACTTCCACCTTGCCAGCTTCGTCGATCCGAAAATAGCGGCCATCCACCGCAAAGGCCGAGTACGACTCGCTACTTCCGACAACCCAGATATTGCTGTCCGGGTAGAGGCTCTCGGCTACTCCTGGAGGAAGGTCAATTGAGTCCCAGCTGGTGCGGTCGTTGCTTAGCCGGTGTGCCTCAAGTTTCGGAATGTCACAGTCGGAACAGCTGGCGCCCACTAGCAGCACAGACTTGCCGCTTGGCACCAGGACTCTTCGTCCTCCGACCGGAGGAGGGGTGGCAACCGGTGTCATGGTCCCGTCATCCGACAGGACTCCTGCCCCGATCCCCTCGCTACGCTCTTCGCCTCGGACCCAGTACTTTCCGTCGATATATCCCGAGTTGATGATCGCTAGGCCATCAGCCATCTCCGCAGCGGCCGGCAAGACTGCCCCGAAACTGAATCCCTCTGCGGTGAACTCTGAGTATGGGCGCCGTTCGGCGCGGTCGGGGATACTACCTCCGGGACCTGCAGTTATCTCAGTATTGGAGCACCCTCCAACCAGCACCACTGAAACAGCGATCGTCACCCAGAGACTTGATCGAGTCAGCATCTTCCATCCCCCTGCTTGTCCATGGCGCTTTTAGCACACCATGGTAGGTCGCAAGCGAAAATCTAGGAATCTGCTGAGCAATCCGGGATGGACTCGCGTCCGGACCGAGACTCTTCTCAAGCGATAAAAAACGATTCAACACGGCCGGATTGCCGAAGCTCGGCAGGTAGCATCCGGTCACTGCCAGCCCGTCAAGGGTCGCAATTCCAGGGGGAATTTGACGTTGTCAGACACACTTTTCTATCCGGGTGCACATGTTGAGTCGTTCGGGGACAAGCCGGCCTACGTAATGGCGTCAACCGGGGAGTCGGTCAGCTATCGGGAGCTCCACGAACGGGCGAACCAGATCGCGCACCTGTTCAAGTCCCTCGGGCTCGAACCCGGCGATCACGTCGCCTGGTGCATGGAGAACCACCCCTGGTACTTGAGCCTTGCCTGGGGCGCGCACTATGCGGGGTTGTACTTCACCGCAATCTCCTCCCGCCTGACCGCTGAAGAGGTCGAGTACATAGTCAACGATTGCGGGGCGAAGGTGTTCATCGTCTCGCCCTACATGGCGGGCGTGGCCGAGGCGATCGTCGCCGGGACACCGGGCGTCGAACACCGATTCACCCTGGATGAGCCGTTCTGGGTCCACGAATCGTTCGAAGCGGCCGTCGCTCAACAGTCGCCCGCCGACATCGAGAACGCGGTCGCCGGAATGGACATGCTGTACTCCTCGGGGACCACCGGCCGCCCCAAGGGCGTGCTGGCGCCGCTGAACGGCGACCCGCTTGGGACACCGGAGCCGCTGACGATGCTGGTCACGATGCTCTTCGGCGCCAACACCGACACCGTCTACATCTCCCCCGCTCCCCTCTACCACGCGGCACCTCTGCGGTTCTGCATGCAGGTTCAGCGCGCCGGCGGCACCGTGATCGTCATGGACCACTTCGACCCCGAAGAGACGCTGCGGCTGATAGAGAAGCACCAGGTGACCTTCGGGCAGTTCGTACCAACGATGTTCGTGCGGATGCTGAAACTTCCCGACGAGGTGCGTAACCGCTACTCGACGGCGTCGCTGCACGTTGCGGTCCACGCTGCTGCGCCCTGTCCGATCGAGGTGAAGGAGCGCATGATCGACTGGTGGGGTCCCGTCCTCCACGAGTACTACGCGGGCACCGAGGGCAACGGCTTCTGTTGGACAAATTCCGAGGACTGGTTGGCCCACAAGGGAACCGTCGGCAAGCCCCTGGCCGGCACCCTCCACATCCTCGACGCCGATGGGAACGAGTTGCCCGTCGGCGAGACCGGCGCGGTGTACTTCGAGTCCGACACGAAATTTAGCTATCACAACGATCCCGACAAGACCGCCGGCTCGTACAGCCCGCAGGGCTACTCGACACTCGGAGACATCGGTCGGGTCGACGAGGACGGCTTCCTCTATCTGTCGGACCGCAAGGCGTACATGATCATCTCGGGTGGGGTGAACATCTATCCACAAGAGGCCGAGAACATCCTGACGATGCATCCCGATGTGGTCGACGTCGCCGTTTTCGGCATCCCCAACGAGGACTTCGGTGAAGAGGTCAAGGGAGTGGTCCAGCCGACCAAGATGCCCGCCGACGACGCCGAGGCGCAGGCGCTCGAGGCCAAGCTGATCTCTTACGCGAAGGAGCACCTGGCGTCGATCAAGGTGCCCCGTTCCATCGACTTCCGCGACGAACTGCCACGCCACCCGACGGGGAAGCTCTTCAAACGTTTGCTTAAGGACGAGTACTGGGGTCGATCGGTCCAGGCGGGCCAGACCGGTGGCGCCACTTCGGGCCAAGGCTCCTGACCCAAGGGGTTAGCTTGGGCATCGTGGGCGCGAATCAGTTCTGGGAAAGTGAAAATCCGGTGGCAATCGCTCACCGGGGTGGGACCGAGTCGGCACCCGAGAATTCGCTGGCGGCGTTCAGCGCTGCCGCCGCTCTGGGATTCAAGTATCTCGAAACCGATGTCCACGTGACCGCAGACGGAGTCCTCGTTGCCTTCCATGACGAGTCGCTCGACCGGGTCACCGACCGGACCGGGCTGATCGCCGAACTCCCCTACAGCGAAGTGGCGGCGGCGCGAATGGCCGGTGACCTGCCGATCCCGACGATGGACGAACTGTTCGACGCGTTCCCCGACATCAGGTTCAACATCGACGTCAAGGCCGACGACGCAGTGGTTCCCTTCGCAGAAACGCTTCGACGCCACAACGCGATCGACCGGGTCTGTGTCGCTGCGTTTTCGGAGCGCCGGATGCGCCGTGTCAGATCGTTGGTGGGACCGCGCCTGTGTAGCTCAGCCTCGCCCCGTGAAGTTACCGCGCTACTGGGGGTTGCAAATATTCGCTCCTCAACGGGTATACCGGCCCCTGGTGGCGCCAGTACCCGGGCCACCCCCCGCTACCAGTGCCTTCAGGTACCCGAGCGGCATGGCTCGGTGAAAATCGTGACCAGACGATTTCTGGCCGCCGCCCACGAACGTGGGCTGAAGGTCCAGGTCTGGACGATCGACGACGCCGAGGACATGAACCGCCTTTTGGACATGGGTGTCGACGGGATCTTCACCGATCACCCGAGCGTGCTGAAGTCCGTGCTGATCGAGCGGGGTCAGTGGGACTGAGCACGGCGCTCGACGGTGGATGTCGCTCCGGGTGGCCCGCGTACGCGGTTCAGTCGGATAAGGTTCGCCGACCTGTGATGACCGTCACTTTGGGCCGTTGACGCAGGTGCAACCAGATTGAGGTTCTCAGCGCTATTCGGGGCTGAGACCTCGAGTTCGAAGTCAACAACCGGGGGTCGAATTGCGTTCTTCAAGTTCACCAAGGAAGCGATGGGTCTCAGCGACCGGGGCATTTCTTGCCGCGACGCTGATACTCGGGGCCTGCGGTGGTGGCTCCGACAACGGCGCCGACAAGCCGAAGTCCGAAGACTCCTCCAAACCCGTCTACGGCGGAAAGCTGGTGTACGCCCTCGAGGCCGAGAGTGCTGACGGCTGGTGTCTTCCCGAGGCGCAGCTCGCCATCGCCGGAATTCAGGTAGCCCGGACCATCTACGACACCCTCACCGCACCCAACGTCGACGGCGTCTATGTGCCCTTCCTGGCGGAGTCGGTAACTCCGAACGCCGATTTCACCGAATGGACAATCAAGGTCCGTGAGGGAGTGAAGTTCCACAACGGAACCGCTCTCGACTCGACGGTCGTCAAGAACAACCTGGACGCATACCGAGGCACCTATCCCGCTCGTAACCCGCTGCTGTTCCGCTTCGTCTACGACAACATCAAGGACGTTGCGGTGAAGGATCCGCTTACCGTCACCGTGACGATGAAGACTCCTTGGTCGTCGTTCCCCGCAGCGCTGTACGGCTCGGGACGTATCGGCATCATGGCCCAGGAGCAGCTCGACGACCCCGATACCTGTGATACGAAACTGATCGGCACAGGCCCATTCAGTCTTGTCGAGTGGGCCCAGAACGATCACCTGCTCACCAAGAAGAACCCCGACTACTGGGGGACCGACGCCGATGGCGGCAAGCTCCCCTATCTGGACGAGGTCGAGTACCGCCCGATAATCGAGGCTTCATCTCGCACAAATGCGCTCCTCGGTGGGGACGTCAACGCTCTGCATACCTCGACCCCTGAGCAGATCGATGCGCTCCGCAACGCTGCGGACGAGGACAAGGTCACGAACGTTGAGTCGGACAAGTTCGCCGAGGTGACGTTTGGACAGTTGAACAATTCCAGGGAGCCGTTCAACAACAAGAATGCACGGCTCGCCGTGATCTCTGCCCTCGACGTCAAGACCTTCAACGAGAGTCGGAACCTGGGAATCAACCAGATCGCCAACGGTCCGTTCGCCCCCGGCAACATGGGATATCTCAAGGACACCGGCTATCCGAAGTTCAACCTCGACAAGGCCAAGGAGTACGTCGCGGCATACAAGAAGGAAACCGGCAAGGACCTGGCCTTCACCCTGATTTCGACACCTGACGCCGCGACCAAGGCTTCGGCCCAGCTGGCCCAGCAAATGGCCGAGAAGGCCGGCATCAAGGTCACCCTGACCGATATGGAACAGGCGGCGCTGATCAGCACCGCCATTTCCGGTGACTTCGATGCGATGGTGTTCCGCAACTATCCGGGTGGCGACCCCGACTCCAACTACAACTGGTGGAAGAGCGACTCGCCCGTGAACTTCTCGAAGTTCAAAGACCCTGACATCGATCGACTGCTGGACGAAGGTCGCCACACCGACGACAAGGCCAAGCGGACGACGATCTACGAGGACATCAACAAGCGCTTCGGTGAAGAGGGCTACAGCATGTGGCTCTACTGGGTGATCTGGGACATTTCCACGGCACCCGAGGTGCATGGCGTCCTCGGCCCGAAGCTTCCGGATGGGTCCGACCCGTTCCCTGGCCTGGCCGTAGGAAACCCCGTGTCCGGTATGTGGATCGACCAGTAGGTCGACCCGATCGAGCGACGGCGGTTGTGTCTAGAACGGAGGCAATCGCCGTCGCCCCGGTCAAGTCTTGTCGGCCTATCCCGGGCCGCAGTTCTGTCCGGTCCAGTTCTGTCAGCCCGAATGGGCGGCATTGTCGTTGTGCCCCGGTGGCGTGACCAGAAGTTCTCAGGGGATTTCAGATGATGATCATCAAGAAGCTTGCGCAGCTGGTGGCGACTGTCATCCTCGTCACGCTCTTCGCGTCCTTGCTGTTGGAGCTGCTCCCCGGCGATGCCGCCGAGGTGCTGGCCCCATCCGCAAGCCCCGACAGACGTGAACAGTTGCGAGAACAGCTCCACCTGAACGACCCGGTCCTGGTCCGCTACGGGCGTTGGCTCGGCGATTTCGTCACCGGCGACTTCGGCAACTACTACACCGTCAGCTCGCAACGCCCCGTCGCTGACCGCCTCAAGCAGGCCCTACCGGTGTCGCTGCTGCTGATGCTCTACGCCCAGGTTCTGGCGCTGCTGATCGCCATTCCTGTCGGCATCTTCGCCTCATACAAACAGGGAAGCTGGTTCGATCGACTATCGGGCGCGAGCGCGTTTGCGATGTTGGCGATACCCAACTTCGTTCTGGGCTTCGTGCTGCAGTACTACCTGGGAGTCAAGCTCGGTTGGTTCAAAACCACCGGGTACAGATCGCCCAGTCAGGATCTGGTCGAACACGTGCAGTACATGATCCTTCCGACGGTCACGCTCGCGGTTGGCCAGGTCGCCGTCTACCAGCGACTGCTCCGCACCGACATGATCGCAACGCTGCAGGAGGACTTCATCCTGATGGCCAAGGCCAAGGGCCTGAGGTCGAAGCGGATTCTGTTCCGACACGCTCTGAGGCCGTCGTCACTCACGTTGTTGACAGTCGCCGGCCTCAATGTCGGAACCCTTATCGGAGGGGCGCTGATCGTCGAAGTGGTGTTCGCGCTGCCGGGCATGGGGACAATGCTCTTCGAGGCGATCAGCCGCCGCCAGATAGTCGCGTTCCAGTCGATGGTCGCGGTTATCGCGATCCTTTACGTACTGGTCAACTTCGTGGTCGACCTTCTTTACACCGTGCTCGACCCTCGGATCCGTAACTCTGGCTCGAAGTGAGGACATTGTGACCGAAACAATTGTGTCCGTAGCAGACGGCTCATCCGGAATCCCCTTGATCCCCCTCGAGGCGGAGCCCATTGCGGAAAGCCCGTCCACCTCCAAGAAGGGGATTGGCATACTCGCCTGGCTCTCGATCGGGTGGCTCGTCGGCCTTTTGGTCCTATCCATTGCGGCCCCCCTCCTGCCCATACCGGACCCGAAAGAGGTGTTTCCCGAAATGGCACGGAAGGGCCCGACCCTTGCCCACCCGTTCGGCGGTGACGCAATCGGGCGCGACGTGTTCTCACGAGTCATTTACGGAACTCGCAGCTCGTACATAGTGGGCTTCGGTTCGATCGCGTTCGGCATGCTCATCGGTGGGCTGCTCGGTCTGATGACCGGGTTCTTCCGGGGCAAGGTCGACAGCTTCCTGACCCCGCTGATGAACGTCCTGCTGGCGATTCCCCAGTTCGTGCTCGCCCTGTCGCTTGTCACTGTGCTCGCAACCGGCGGTGACGTGACATCGGGGCGAAGGCTCGTCGTGGTCGTTCTCGGACTTGGGATCGTTTCAATCCCGTTGCTCGGTCGGATTACGCGTGCGAATACGCTGGCGTGGTCCGAAAGGGAGTTCGTGCTGGCCTCCAAGGCGATGGGCGCACGGAGCTGGAGGATCATGCTGCGGGACGTGCTTCCCAACGTGGTCCCCGCCATGCTGGCCATCGCCTTCCTGGGCGTGGGCATCGCCATCGTCGCCGAGGGCGGGCTTTCTTTGTTCGGCGTGGGAGTCCAACTACCGACTCCGTCATGGGGGAACATCATCTCGGAGGGTCAGAGCCAGATGCGCCTGGCACCCCACATCGTGATGTTCGCATCGATCGTGTTGTTCGTGACCGTCATGGCGCTCAACTACCTGGGCGATGTCGTGTCACGGAAGTTCGACGTGAAGGAGTCGGCGCTGTGAGCAACGACAACAGCGGCGCAGGCGTGGTTCCGGCAGAGATCCCGGGGACCTCCGATGGTCCGATCGGCCAGGGTGCCTCAGCAGCGAGGGGGATTCCCGGTGCCCCACTGCTTCTGGACGTCCGGGACATCAAGACCCACTTCCGAACTGAGCGCGGGCTGGTCAGGGCCGTGGACGGCGTCTCGTTGACCCTGGAACGGGGTAAGACGCTGGGCATCGTCGGCGAGTCCGGGTCGGGAAAGTCGGTCCTCTCCCGGTCGATCATGGGGCTACTCCCCCGCAACAACCTGGTCAGCTCTGGAGAGGTTCTGTTCGAGGGGAAGAACATCTCGGATCTGTCCGAAGGCGATCATCGTCGGCTCTGGGGAACAGAGATGGCAATGATCTTCCAGGATCCGATGACGGCGCTGAACCCCGTCATGAAGATCGGACAGCAGATCACCGAGTCGCTCCAGTTCCATCTGGATATGAGCAAGGCCGACGCCAAGGCCACCGCGGTGGCGCTGTTGCAAGCGGTAAAGATCCCCGAGCCCGCCAAGAGGTTCTCGTCGTATCCCCACGAGATGTCGGGCGGTATGCGCCAGCGGGTGGTCATCGCCGTTGCACTTGCCTGCGGACCCAAATTGCTGTTCGCCGATGAGCCGACAACCGCTCTCGACGTGACGGTTCAGGCCCAGATCCTCGACCTGTTGGACCAACAGCAGCGTGAGCGGTACATGGCCATGATTCTGGTTACCCACGACCTCGGGGTTGTCGCAGGCAGGGCGGACGAAATCGCCGTCATGTACGCGGGAAAGATCGTCGAACAGGCTCCTACCAAGGAGCTTTTCCAGAACCTGAAGATGCCTTACACAGAGGCGCTGCTGGCTGCCATCCCACGACTCCAGGACCCATCGCACACCCGGCTCATGGCCATCGGTGGCAGACCGCCGGATCTGACTTCACCCCCGAAGGGCTGCTCGTTCAGCCCCCGCTGTCCGTACGCGCAGGACCGCTGCCGCGAGGAATCTCCCCCGCTGCTGGCCTCTACAGAGAACCCGGACCACAAGTTCGCCTGCTTCTACCCCGTCGGATCGCCCCAGACCGAGGAGATCAGGGTCAGGTTGCTGGCGAGGCGGGGCCTTCCGGCGGACCCAATAGGTCAGACCGATACAACTCCGGTTCCACCGCAAGGCCCAATGGAGGACTCATAAATGGCAGGCAGTGGAACGACCCACCTGAGACCGGCGGACGAGACTCTGCTCCAGGTCGAGAACATGGTCGTCGAGTTCCCGGCGGGCAAGGGACGCAAGGTCTCGGCCGTGGCCAACATCTCGTTCGATCTTGCCGCAGGTGAAACCCTGGGGCTGGTCGGCGAGTCCGGCTGTGGCAAGTCGACGACGGGCAAGGCGATCATGCAGTTGCCCCGCCCCACACGTGGAGCCGTATTTCTGGACGGAACCGATCTGACGGGGCTCAAGGGTGAGGCATTGCGCCGAACCCGACCCAGGCTCCAGATGATCTTCCAGGATCCGATTTCGTCGCTGAATCCACGCAGGACGGTGCGCCAGATCGTCGAGGAGCCACTCAACATCTGGAAGATCGGAACCGCCGAGGAGCGTTACGAGAAGGTGACCGAGGTCCTGACCGCCGTTGGGATCGACCCGGAGGCGGCGGCCAACCGCAAGCCGCATGAGTTCTCGGGCGGTCAGTGCCAACGGATCTCGATCGCCCGGGCGGTCGTGACGGAACCTGCGGTCATCATCTGCGACGAGCCGGTCTCGGCCCTCGACGTGTCGGTCCAGGCGCAGATCCTCAACCTGCTCGAGGACATGAAGGAGCAGTACGGGCTGACCTTGGTGTTCATCGCCCACGACCTGGCCGTGGTGAAGAGCATCTCGGATCGCGTTGCCGTCATGTACCTGGGCAAGATGTGTGAGATCGGTCCCCCGGACCAGCTCTATTCTGCGCCCGCACACCCCTACACACGGGCGCTTCTCGAATCGATCCCGCTGCCGGACCCCGATGTGGTCCAGGTGCCCGACGCGATGATGGCGGGCGAGTTGCCCTCGCCGATCGATCCGCCATCCGGGTGTCGTTTCAGGACCCGCTGTCCGCTGGCCCAGGAGGTCTGCGAACTGGTCGAACCCCAGATGCGCCAGGTCGAGGGTGAGCAGTACGTGGCGTGCCATTTTCCGCTGCAGCCGGTGGCCGAGGTGCCCGTTATATCTGAGCGGTAATGGAACTTGACGTTGCCTCCATCTGTGAGGCGATCACAGCTGCCCGCCCTGACTCGGACCGCCTCATATTCCGCGGTCGGACCTTCACATGGTCAGAGGTCCAGGACCGGACCCGACGCCTGGCGAACGTTCTCGGTGATGCCGGGGTTGGCCGACTAACCGGCAGGGAACACGATCGGGTTGCCCTGTACCTACTCAACGGCAACGAGTACCTCGAAGGAATGCTGGGGTCGTGGAAGGCGGGCGCCATCCCCTTCAACGTCAACTACCGCTACGTGGCCGAGGAACTCAGCTACATCCTCAACGACTCGGGCGCACGAGCGCTGATCATCCACGAACGCTTCACGCCCATCCTCGTCGAGGTGATCGATGCCCTGGATGTCGCCCCCGTGTTGGTCCTGACGGTTGCGGACGGATCGGGTGCTCCCAAAGTCAGTGGTTTTGTCGACTACGAAGAGGCGCTGTCCGGGGCTTCGCCCGACCTTGCGCCGGACCTGGTGCGGTCGTGGTCCGGCGACGACATCTACCTGTGTTACACGGGCGGCACGACGGGTATGCCCAAAGGGGCGATGTGGCGTCAGGCCGACTTTGTGGTGGCGGCCCTGGGAGTGCGTCAACGCAACGGGCAGGAGTTCGAGTCGATGGAACAGGTCGTCGAGGCCGCCCGCGGCACAGTCAGAGCGTTGCCCGCTCCCCCACTGATGCACGGGGCGGCCCACTGGAACGCCCTGTCCTGTTGGATCGCAGGCGGCGCGGTGATCATCCAGGACGTGGTCGACCGTTTCGACCCCGCTGACATTCTCGAGACGATCGAGAAGCGGAAGGCGACTTCGCTGCTGCTTGTGGGCGATCCGATGGCTCGGCCCCTCATCGATACCATCCGCCGGGAATCCGAATCTGGGCACCGTTGGGACCTGTCGAGCCTGCGCCATATCCTCTCCGGAGGAGCGGTGATGTCACCCGAAACCAAGTCGGCGCTGCTGGATCTGGTTCCCGGTGTTCGTATCGTCGACGTGCTGGGCTCGACCGAATCCGGACGCCAAGGCCTGTCGAGTGTCGAATCCGGGGGCGACACGGGCGCCGGCTTCACCCGATCACCGTTGGCGACCGTTCTGAACGAGAACCTCGACGGCGTGCTCACGCCGGGCGACGGACGTGTCGGCTGGCTCGCCCAGTCGGGCCGGGTCCCCCTGGGTTATCTGAACGACTCCGAGAAGTCCGCAAGGACGTTTCCGGTCGTCGACGGCGTCCGCTACGCCGTGCCGGGTGACCGTGCCCGCCTGGAATCGGATGGTTCGGTGACCCTCCTCGGGCGCGATTCGGTTTGCATCAACACGGGCGGAGAGAAAGTCTTCGCCGAAGAGGTAGAGACCGCCTTGAAACTCCATCCCGCGGTTCTCGACGCCGTCGTCTGTGGACGGCCTTCGGAACGCTTCGGCCACGAGGTCGCAGCGATCATCCAGACCCGTGACGGCATGGAGGTGAGCGACTCCGACCTGCTGTCCCTCGCCGGGGATCATCTGGCCCGCTACAAGTTGCCGAGGGCGATTCTCCGGAGAGACACGATCGTCAGGTCACCTTCGGGCAAGGCCGACTATCGCTGGGCCGCCGGTGAGGTCGCCGCAGCTGGCGAGAGCGCCGCAGCCGGTGAGGTTGCCGGCCGGTCGGATTGACCGCCGGGCCTTCAGCAAGGGTGCCGGCCACTGACGTTGTCGGCCGTCGGATTGACCGCCGGTGAGGTCGCCGGTCTGTCCGACTGACTGCTGTTGACCCACGGGTCTGTTCTGTCAGTCCTTGGTTGCAACGGCGTTCGGAGTGACGTTCATCTTCGGCTCGTAGGTGATGTCTGCGACGTCACGGGCGTCTCCACCGAGGGTCGCCCGAAGCGTTGTGCGACATGATTGACAGGGCCCGTAGTAGTCCTCTGTAACCGTCAGCCGACAGCGCGGACAGGTGAACTCCGTGGGCCCGTCGGGCACATCGCCGAATAGCTCGCTGGCGTTGGGCGCATCGCCAACCGGGGCGCTGTTGCTGCTTGCGCTGGTGGAGCCGTCGCCCGCCTGTGGATGATCAGACATTGGGGAAGATCATGCCACGGCCAAGCATCGTTGCCTTTCCGGTACTCGAGGCGCCCTGACTCCCGCAAATGTTGACGGCGCATCGCCCGCCTGTGGATGGGAGTGAGGTCCATCCACCGCATAAGTCGGGTTGTGCACCTGTTCTCAACCGGTCCATCAACACAAAATCTCCGAAATTCACATGGTTAGGGCTCTATCGATCCACATGTCTGCCGTCGTAGCTTCAGTGCATGGAAACGATGACGATGGAACGAATCACATTCGAGGTGACTCTTGCCGACGGCACCGTCGAGCAGGTCGACGAAGCGAACTCCTACCAGCAGGAGCAGTCGATGACCACGTTCTTCCGCAGCGACAACGCCCGCCAGGCGGTCGACTGCTGGTCGGTTCGTATCGCAAGCTTCCGGACCGACGCCATTATCTCGATCCGTCGCAACAAGCCCGTCACGGCTGACGTGAGGCATCTGCGGCCGGCGTGAGCCCTGAGAATCGCCGTCGGATGAAACATGGTCGATTTGGAGCGAGGCGCTACGCTCGGCACGCGATTGATCCACGACATCGCCTCCCCCTAAATGACTGACAAGAACTCACCTTCCTCATCCTCAGAGCCCATTCCGTCCGCCGGTTCAGAAGCAGCAAACTCGGATCTGCACAGCCCGACCGACCTCGATGTCGTCATCATCGGTGCGGGTCCGGCAGGGCTTTCCGCCGCATTCGAGCTTTCCAAGGCCGGTGTCAACAGCACGATCCTCGAAGCTGACGACATCGTCGGTGGAATCTCACGCTCAGTTGAACGCGACGGCTACCGCTTCGACATCGGCGGACACCGATTCTTCACCAAGGTTCCCGAGGTTGAAGCGCTGTGGCACGAGATCCTTCCCGATGAGGACTTCCTGATCAGGCCCCGTCTGAGCCGGATCTACTACAAGGGCAAGTACTACGACTACCCGATCAAGCCTGTCAACGCACTGATGAACCTGGGCCCGGTCGAGGCCGTCCGCTGCATCGCGTCGGCGCTGTGGGTGCGGGTCCGTCCTCCGAAGCAACAGAAGACGCTCGAGGACTACATCGTCGCCAACTATGGGCGCCGACTCTTCGACCACTTCTTCAAGACCTACAACGAAAAGGTCTGGGGTGTTCCGGCTTCGGAACTCTCAGCCGACTGGGGCGCTCAGCGGATCAAGGGGATGTCGATTTTCGACGCCGTGTGGGAACCGATCCGCAGCAAGTTCGCGGGCCGTCGTACCGGGTCCTCGCAGGTGACGAGCCTCATCGAGGAGTTCCAGTACCCCAAGTACGGTCCCGGCATGATGTGGGAGAAATGCACCGAACTCGTCGTCGCCGCAGGGTCGACGGTGTCGATGGAGACCCGGGTGGAAAAGGTTTCCCACGCCGATGGGCGGGCAGTTTCGGTTACCGCTCGGAACCTCGCCGGCGAGGTGACCGACTATCCGGCGGACCACGTCATTTCGTCCATGCCGTTCCCGGCGCTGCTCCGTTCGATGGATCCACAGCCGCCCTCCGAGGTGCTGAAGGCCGCCGACGACCTGGGCTTCCGTGATTTCCTCACCGTCGCCCTGGTCGTTCCCGAAGAGGCCGGATTCCCGGACAACTGGATCTACATCCACTCACCCGACGTGAAGGTCGGCCGTATTCAGAACTTCGGCGTGTGGTCCCCGTACCTGGTCAAGGAGGGCAACACCTGCCTGGGCCTGGAGTACTTCGTTTTCGAGGGCGACGACCTGTGGAGCGCAAGCGACGAGGAACTCATTGAGCGTGGCAAGCGCGAACTCAATGTCCTCGGACTGTGCGATCCCGCAGTCGTCAAGGCCGGCTACGTGGTACGCCAGCCCAAGGCCTACCCGGTCTATGACGACGTCTACACCGAGAAGGTCGCCGTTCTCAACGACTGGATCGTGGAGAACACTCCGAATGTCCATCCCGTTGGCCGCAACGGCATGCACAAGTACAACAACCAGGACCATTCGATGCTGACGGCGATGCTGACGGTGCAGAACATCCTGGGCAAGGGTGATCACGACATCTGGTCCGTCAACGTCGACGAGGACTACCACGAGGAGTCCGACAACTCCAGCACCGGCCGCGACGCACCCGTCATCCCCAGGGACGCGGCCCGGGCGGGTTCAAGACTGGGTTGATCGCTGCCTCGCCGTTGATTGCCGCGATCTTTGTTCGGCCAAGTGGTCGCCACAACAACCACCTGGCCGAACAGAACCTTGGCGCGGTGCAGCTGACGCGGCGCGGTGCGGCCCGGCTGACGCGGTGCGGCCTGGCTGGCGCGGCCCGCGGG
>JBATWQ010000429.1:0-20978 GCA_049672765.1 Microthrixaceae bacterium
GGGGAGTCAGATGTCTCAGATCATGCCGGGCGCAGAACCGATGGCCGTCGAAGGGGGTCCGGTCGGAGTTCTGGTCCTCCACGGTTTCACCGGAAACCCCCAGTCTATGAGACCCCTTGCGGAGGGACTCGCAGCAGCCGGGTACTCCGTCGAGATGCCACTGCTTTCTGGGCACGGAACTGTGATCGAGGACATGCTCGACACCCGGTGGTCCGACTGGTCCAACGACGCCGAGGCCGCCCTCGGACGCCTCGCGGCCCGCACCGAAAAGGTCGTCGTAGCTGGACTTTCGATGGGTGGGTCACTCACCATCTGGCTGGCAACACGCCATCCCGAGCTGGCGGGGATCATCTGTATCAACCCGGCCACCCAGGCGGCGGCCGAGGTCCGCGAGTTCATCCGCGCCATGATCGATTCGGGTGAAACCATCATGGACGGTATCGGCTCAGACGTGGCAGACCCCGAGTCTCCCGAGTCCGCGTACAGTGGCACTCCACTCCGGCCACTTCTGTCGATGTTCGAGGCCGCCGACGAAATCTCACCCACCCTCTCCAGGATCAAGTGCCCGATTTTGCTGTTCACCAGCCCACAGGACCACGTTGTCCCGCCGACCGATTCGGATTTCCTCGCCGACAACGTCAACGTGCCCGTCGAGCGAGTCAGTTGTGAACGCAGCTACCACGTGGCGACGCTCGACTACGACAAGGAGATGATCATCGAGCGCTCGCTCAAGTTCATATCCGAAGTCACGGCAGACTGAGCCGATCAGACGTACCCGGCTCTGACGGACAGGCGACTACCCGGCCCTGCCGGACCGCTTGCTCAGCGAGCGAGGCCGCCACCGACCACGACTTCATCGACCCCGTCACGGGTGGCGAGCGTCTGGTAGAGAACGACGCTCTGGCCGCGGGCTACACGACGCTGGGGCTGGTCCCAGGTGACAACCGCCGCCCCGTCCTCGTCGACGCTCAAATCGGCCTCCACCGGCCGACCGTGGGCCGATGACTGGGCATGTACGCGTCCCCGGACCGCTCCGTCGGCCCAAACCATTTCGTCGAGCACAACCCGGTCACGCAGAAGTAGTTCCGGTGGCCCGACGGTGACCGTCGAGTTGGCGACGTCCACATCGGTCACGAAACGCCTGCCCGCTCCACCCGCCAGGTTCAATCCCCGACGCTGGCCCACGGTAACCAACTCGACAGCGTCCACCACACCAAGGTCGGCTCCCGATTCATCGACGATCCTGCCGGAGTGGAGTTCGGTCCGGTCTGCCAGGAACGCCGCCCGACCATTCGTCTTGGTGATGAAACAGACGTCTTGGCTATCGGGCTTGGCCGCAGTTCTGAGCCCCAGCTCGGCCGCGAGTTGACGGACGACATCCTTGGTCATCTCTCCAATCGGGAATATCACCATCTGCAACTCGGCCGCTGTCAACGGATAGAGGACATACGACTGATCCTTGGCTGCGTCGGCACCGCGGCCGATCCGTCGGGTTCCGTCCTCGAGTTCCACGACACGGGCGTGGTGGCCGGTGGCAACCGCGTCGAATCCCAGCAGCTCGGCGCGCTTCAACAGGACGTCGAACTTGAGGTGGCGGTTGCATTCGACACACGGATTAGGCGTCCGCCCATCCGCATGGTCATTCACGTATGGGGCCACTACATGCTCTTCGAACTCTTCGCCGAAGTTGAAGACATGGTGGTCCACTCCGAGCTGGGAAGCGGAGCGACGTGCGTCCTCAACGTCAGAAACCGAGCAGCACCCGGTGTCGGACTCCCCGCCCCAGAGCTTCATGGTTACACCGACGACCTCGTGGCCGGCGTCCTGGAGCAGCGATGTCGCCACCGATGAGTCGACGCCCCCCGAGAGCGCAGCGAGTACCTTCACGACCCGAACGCCCGTACCCGCTCGACCGCTTGGGGAAGGACGGCGAGGACCTGATCGACGTCGGCATCTGTCGTGTCGACGCCGAGGCTCAGCCTGACCGCACCTCGCGCTAGTTCATCCGTGACGCCGATGGCTGCGAGCACGTGGGAACTCTCGCGTGCACCCGATGCGCACGACGATCCTGCCGAGGCCATGACGCCACCCATTTCCAATAGCAACAACAGTGACTCGGAGTCTGCCCCCTCGACACAGATATGGCATGACGCGGGGATCAGGTCCGAACTGTCAACGGTGTGCACAAGACCGGAAACCCGCTCGGACAGTCCGAGAAGTAGGCGGTCCCTGAGCCGCGTCACCCGAGCGGTCGTGGTATCTCTTTCGGCTTCGATCAGGCTGAGCGCCGCTGCGAAACCAACGATACCGGCGACGCTCGGAGTGCCGGAGCGCCGCTCGCGTTCCTGACCGCCGCCGAGGATCATCGCCCTGACCGGAGCGCTCTTGCGCGCGATCAAGGCGCCCATCCCCTTGGGGCCTCCGAGCTTGTGGGCCGATAGCGAGATCAGGTCGGCGTGGGTTGCGTGCTTCTTCAGGTCCAGCCACGCGGCCGCCTGTACGGCGTCGGTGTGCACGGGGATCTTCTGCCCATCCACCTGGTGCCCGGACACCAGAGTGGCGACCGCCTCCAGGTCATTGATCGTGCCGATCTCGTTGTTCACGAGCATCACCGAGACGACCGACGTCTGTTCGCCCAACTCTTCGAGGGTGCGGCCCAGTTCGGCCATATCGACCCGGCCCTGTCGGTCGACGCCGACGACCCGACCATCGAGCGCTTCAACCACATCGAGCACAGCGTGATGTTCGACGGCGCTGCACACCGGAATCCCACTTCGAGGTGGGAGACCTCCGGTGATCGCATGGTTGTCGGCCTCGGTTCCGCCCGAGGTGAAGATGACGTCGCCCGGCGAACAGCCGACGATCTCGGCGATCTGCTCCCGGGCCTCGTCGATCGCGCGAACAGCGTCCCTCGCCACCAGGTGAGAGCCGGAAGGATTTCCGTAACGACCGTCGTTGAAGGGAGCCATGGCTTCCACGACCTCGGGTCGCACCCGCGTGGTTGCAGCGTGGTCGAAGTCAGCTGTCCCCGCGTCGGCACCCGGAACCGTGCCCACAGCTGTACCCGTGCCCTCAGTCGCTGAACTCATTTCCAGCGGATTGTACCGGAGGGCCCCGTGGGGCAACAGGCGGCCACCTGCGGACCCACCCATGGATACTGCTCTCACGGCGCGACTAGCTTGAGGAAGCAAAGATCCGTTTGTTGGGGAAGTTCTGGGGGAGAGACGTGAAGCTGAAGGTTCTTGTCGTGGTGGTTCTACTGCTGACGCCTGCCGTCGCCGCCTGTCAGACTCCGGTCGCCGGGCCGAGCTACAACGTGGCGCCACCTGCCTGCCCCTACGTCGGGCCCACCATCCAGTTTCACGGTGACTCGGTCGGGGCGGAGCTCCCCAAGTTCATGAATCTGCCCGGATACGGGGTGTTCAACGCATCCCAGGGCGGATCGGCTCTGACCATCGACTCCTACGTGCCGCTGATCGGTGAGCGGGTCCACCAGTGGATCGAAGAGTGCGGTCATCCGCAGATGGTGATTGTCCAAGGCGGGGTGAACGACATGGCCAGCGGGGTCAAGGCCGCCGACATCCTTGCCGCCGACCGTGCCATCAGCGACTACCTCGCCGGACTCGGGATTCCTGCGGTATTCCTAACGATGCATCCGTTTGCCAACAACCTCGTGGGCGGTGAACCCGATGGATACCAGTGGATGCAACCGGTACGACTGGCCTACAACGAGTTGCTCCAGGCGCCGGACAACGGGCTGATCGGCACCGTCGTCGACTGCGTCGATGTTCTGGAGGATCCGGCTGACCCGGGCTGGCTACGACCCGAGTTCTACAAATATGAGGGCTTCAGTTTCAGCCCGAGCGAGGGCCTGGTCCCCCACGCCGACGGGACCCACATGTCCCAGGACGGCTATTCGACCTATGCGGATTGCCTGACCGACAAGATCCGCCACCTGCTGTAGTTCAGCTGCGTGGCAGATCCCGGAAGGGCATCGACTTATCGACCCGGGGTTCGCCGGGCAGGCCCAGCACCCGTTCACCGATGATGTTTCGCTGGATCTGGTCGGTACCGCCACCCAACCTCGGGGCCCACTGACCCATGAACAGGTCCTGGAAGGTTCCCCCGAACGGGGCATCCCCGCCGGTGAGCATCCCAGCTGCGCCCTCGAGCGCGATAACAAGATCACCGCCGGTCTCGTAGAGCGCCGACACTGCGAGCTTCATGACTGAACTCTCCGGTCCGACGGCCTCGCCGCGCTCGGCGGCTGTACGAACCCGGTAGCCGAGGAATCTGAGAATCTCGAACCGTGTGAAGAGCCGAGCCAACTCCTGTCGGGCCACGCGGTCGTTCTCGGCCCCGAACGACTTGGCCAATGACTGGACCTGGGCGAAGTTGTACATACCTCCCCCGCCGATAGAGGAACGTTCGTGGGCGAGCATCGTCACGGCGACCCCCCAACCCGAGCCGACGGGACCGATTGTGTTGGCAATGGGAACCCGAACCTCATCGAGAAACACCTCGTTGAAGTGGATGGCCCCGTCAATCTGTCGAAGAGGCCGAACCACGACTCCGGGTAGAGACATGTCGACGATGATCGCCGTAATCCCACGATGCTTCGGAACGTCCGGATCAGTACGGGCGAGAAGCAATCCGTAGTTCGAGTAGTGCGCAGCCGTGGTCCAGACCTTCTGCCCTGTGATCACCCACTCGTCTCCGTCGCGGATGGCCCGCGTCGACAACCCGGCAAGGTCCGAGCCGGCACCCGGTTCGCTGAACAGCTGACACCAGATGTGATCGGCGCTCAGGATCGACGACAGATAGGTGTCGTGCTGCTCTTCGGTGCCCCACTCGATGATCGTGGGCCCGACCATACCCACACCCACCGAGAAGAGATTCCCCGAAACGTTGTAGTGGTGCTCCTCAGCTGCGAAGACACCGGCGAGCAGGGGTGAGAGTGCACGGCCGCCGTGTCGCTCCGGCCAGTGCGGAGCCGCCCAGCCGCCAGCTGCTTTGATCCGTTGCCAGGCTCTGCCCTCTTCGAGCAGCGCCATGTCCTGATCCTCAGTGTGTGCCCGGTGGGTTCGCATGCCGGCCAACTCGTTCGGATCAAGACGGGTGGCGTGCTCGTCCAGGAACTTTCGTGCCTGCTCGCGTACTGCACGTTCCTCGGGGGTGTCGTCGAAGTCCATTTGTGGCGAAGTGTGGCCGGGCGCCCCCCAGCTGCGCAATTGCCGGCGCTCCGGGCGGGAGCAACCTGCGCTCCGGGCGGGAGCAACCCGTGCTTCGGCTCAGGAGCAGCAATCGCTTCTATCGCAGTGGAGTCACCGAACGTTGGCCCAGCGATCGGCAAGTGGTGCCAGACCGAGCGCAGCGTCGGCAAGCAATCCACCCTGTCTGGCTTGGTATGCGGAGGCAACACAGATGAGCCAGAGTTCCGGATCGATGGAGGCCGGTAGAACGTGTTGAATTCGTTCCAGCGTGCGTCTTGCCAGCTGATCGGCGATCTGGTGGCGGGTTGCCGGCGACAGTTCCCTGACTCTTAGGAGGAACTCCCGGATCAGGGTGAAGTCGGCATCATCGAGTCGGCCCACGTCCAGGGTCGAGATGTAGTACTCGTATCCCACCGGGGGATGGAACGCTATCGGTGTCAGACGCTTCGCTGCGCCGCGGGTGCGGATGACGACAGTGCCTGCTGCCATGTCGCCGGAGCGCTGCGAACTGATTGAGAACTGCGCGGTGAACAGGGCCACGAATCCCAGCGAGACGAAGATGTCCACCAGTCCGACGAGGCCTCGCACGAGCGCCTGGCGAGGAGCCATCGGCGAACCGTCCAGGCCAACTACCCGTAGCCCGAACATCGACTTCCCGAAACTCTGTCCCTTCCAGAGGATCTCGGTACCGATCGGCATGACGAGCAGAAACAGAAACAGCATCAACATGGTGAAGAGAACTCCGCTTCCGCCGAGGATCAACGGGATCCACAGAAGCCTGCCCAGGGTCGCAAGCACGAACGCGAAAATCGCCAGATCGAGCATCCGTGCGAACGCCCTCGTTGCTACGCCCGCGGTCGGCAGTTCCAGAATTACTGCCTCGGGGGTGATCACGCGTGCGCCCATGGGGCAATACGGTACGTGGCGGTGGACATCGACCGGTACCTTCAGAGAAATGATCCGACCTGGCGTCGTCTCGAGGAGCTGACCAAGGACGGACCGCGCGGAGCCAGACGGTTCAGCGATGCCGAGGTGACCGAGTTGATCGCCCTCTACCAACGTGTGTCCGCCCAGTTGTCACACGCGAGGACCCAGTACGGCGATCCTGCCCTCAACGCACGGCTGTCCCAACTTTTGGGAGCGGCACGCAACATCATCTATCAGCAGCGCCGAGGCGGTGTTCGCTCATTCGGCCTGTTCTTCTCCGAGACGTTTCCCGCCGCGGTATGGGGATCGCGCAGGTTCATAGCCGCAGCAATGATCTGCCTTCTGCTACCGGCGATCGGCATGGGGATCTGGCTCGCCAACAATCCGGCAGCTCTCGACGCCTCAATCCCACCCGAGGCCCAAGAGCTTTACGCCAGCCATGAGTTCAAGGACTACTACAGTTCCGAGGCGGCCAGAAGCTTCTCGGGAAGGGTGATGATCAAAAACATCCAGGTGGCCTTCCTGGCATTTGCCCTGGGGGTGGTCGTGCTCATCGGTCCGGCGTACATACTTGCCACCAACGGCATGAACATCGGGGTGATGGCAGCCGTAATGCATCAAGCGGGTGAGAGCTCCCAGTTCTGGGGGTTGATACTTCCCCACGGGCTCCTGGAGATTGCGTCGATCCTGGTTGCGGGTGCTGCAGGACTCCGCCTGTCCTGGGCGGTGGTCGCACCCGGAGACAAGACCCGGGCGAGGGCCTTCGCCGACGAGGCGATGCGTTCGGTCGTCATCGTCATGGGTCTTGCGGTCTGTTTCATCGTCGCCGGGCTGATCGAAGGATTCGTAACCCCCTCGTCGCTGCCAACGTCTATGCGCATAGCCATCGGTGTGGGTGTCTTCGCATTCTTCGTGGTGTACATCGTTGCGTTCGGTTCCAACGCCGAACGAAAAGGTATGACGGGTCTGCTCGGCGAGGAACGCCGGATCTAGAGGCGCCCGGTCGCCTTGACGAGCAAATAGGCGTCCGCCAGCTCAGTTGCCAGCTTGCTGGGAGATACGTCGATGACGGTCGCTCCCATCCCCCGGAGCTTCGCTACACCGAGGCGCCTCGCCTCGAGCGACTCGAGCGCCGCCACCTTTCGGAACTCGGCCTTTGACGGATCCTCCGTCGGGTCCACCGCAGCAGTCCCATTGGCCCACGATTCCACCATCGGGTCACGCACGCCGGCAATGACGACCAGGTGGGTCTTGGTGAGCAGGGGCAGAGCCGGAAGGAGGGAGTCATCGACCACCTGTTCGACCAGATCGGTCAGAAGGACCAACATCGTGCGGCGCCTGAAGCGGGCAGCGACCTGGGAGAACGCCCCGATGTAATCCGACTCGGAGAGTTCGGGCTCGAGTGTGAACAGGGCCTGGGTGACCAATCCCGTCTGATGCTTCCTGCGCGCCGGTGGAACCACGGAACGGACCGTTCGATCGAAACTGACCAGTCCCGCGCGATCACCGAGTCGCGTCGCGACCGTGGTCAGCATCATCGTTGCATCCATGGCGTGTTCGACCCTGGGGACTCCGTCGACCAGCCCGGCCATGACGCGCCCGTTGTCCAACATGATCAGGACGGACTGGTTGCGCTCAGCCCTGTACGTGCGAACTATCGGACGGCCGATCCGCGCAGATGCGGTCCAGTCGATCCTGCGGAACTCGTCATCGGGGCCGTAGTCACGCAACTGCTCGAACTCGGTTCCTCCACCGAGGCCCGGAGCTGAACGCATACCAATTTCGAGCACCCTGGCCCGTTTGATCTTCAGCTCTGCCTCGGCCTTGGAACGGAACATCGGGTGGACCTGCAGCGAAGTGACCAGCCCAACGTTGCGCTGACGGACACCGAGTCCCAGGCGGCCACGGATCCGCACCGCGAGCGTCTGGATCTCGAAGCGGCCCCGACGCGACGGGCGGATCGTCGTCTTCACCGAAGCTGAACCACCCGGCGGTACCACCACTGAGAATCGACGCACCGCCGGGTTGAGCGACGGCAGTAGCGCATCGGCCATCTCCAGATGCAGAGTCCGACGGGCGCTTGACCTGATCACCCACTCGACCGACGCCTCGGACCCGACCATCACCACCGGCGGGTGGCGACGTGTGAAGGTCAGTTGGCGCGGACCGGTACCCACAAACGCGTCGACCAGTCCGACGATGATCAACGCCGCAGTCAGCCCCACGACGATCCAGATGACCGGTGCGTCGTTGTCCGGCACGAACACCAGACCGACTGCCACGAGGGCAGCCAGCAACGCGAGCCGACGGGTCGGAAATATGTTCACCGTGCAGCCGGGGTCATCTGGGGGCGGGAACGGTGCTGAGGATCACGTCGAGCAGAGAATCGGCGCTCACGCCCTCAAGCTCGAGTTCGGGTCGAATGATCAGCCGGTGACGAAGTGTCGGCTTTGCCACGGCCTTGATCTCATCCGGAGTGACGTACTCTCGCCCGGACAACCAGGCCCATGCCTTGGACGCGTGCAGGAGCGCCGCGGCACCACGAGGGCTGACACCCAGTTCGACCGAGGGTGATTCCCGGGTGGCCCGGCACAGGGCGACGATGTAGTTGATCACCGTCGGCTCGACCCTGACGAGTTCGACCTGTGCTCTGGCCGCCGACAGGTCGGCGGCGTTCGCCACGGGAACAACTCCGGCCGATGCGGGATCGTGGGGATCGAGGCCTTGGTTGTGATGCGCCAGAATCTGATATTCCTGCTCGGCACTGGGATACCCGACGATCAATTTGAACATGAAACGGTCGAGCTGGGCCTCGGGGAGCGGATATGTACCCTCCTGTTCCACGGGGTTCTGGGTTGCTACCACTACGAACGGGTCGGGCAGTGGGCGCGCCTGACCCTCAGCCGTCACCTGGCGCTCTTCCATTGCTTCGAGAAGCGCCGACTGCGTCTTGGGCGGCGTGCGGTTGATCTCATCGGCCAGAAAGAGATTGGCAAAGATCGGCCCGTGGCGGAACTTGAATCGGTCGGCGCCGCCGTCGGCGTTCAGGACCAGCTGTCCGGTCACATCCGATGGCATCAGGTCCGGAGTGAACTGCACACGTTTGAAGTCGAGGTCGAGTGCTTCGGCCATCGTCTTGACCAGCATGGTCTTGGCCACACCGGGGACACCCTCGAGCAGCACGTGGCCCCGCACGAGTAGCGCAGCGACCAGCCCTGACAGCGTTCCGTCCTGTCCGACCACCACCTTGTTGATCTCGTCGCGGACGGCGATGATCGCCTCGCGGGGGTTTCGTTCAGCGTTCATGGACATCCTGGGTCTCCCAGCGTATGGACTCGAGGGTCTCGGACAACTTGACCAGTGATTCGTGGCTGCCGACGTGGCCGTCGGCCAGGGCAGCCCTGATGTGATCGGGTGGCAGGCCTGACCGTCGGGCCACCTGATCGACCAGCGCTTCGAACGGAGCCGTGGGCGGCACTCCGAGCGACAAGCCCAGGGTCCTGCGCATATTGGCACGCAGGGCGCGCGCCGCACGGTCAACGTCCCCGCGACGGTGCCGGAGATTGCCCACCGCTGCGACGAGTTCGGATCCGGCGATCTCCACCGGCAAGGGTTCGATCATCGGCGCGCCCAGACGCCTTGATCGCCACCACACAAATATTGCGAACGCAGCCAACAGCTGCACCAGCGCTAGCTTCACCCCGAACGGCAACAGCTCGACCGGGTTCTGGGAACCGTCGGGGCCTGCCCCGGTAGTACGAACAGCCCGCACCACGGTGACCGTCGCCGGCCCGGACTCCAGATCCCTGTGAAGCAGCCTCACCGCGGTTGCAGCGTTGTCCGGCACTCCACCACCCGATTCCTTGGCCGGCTGGAGCCGGGCGTTCACCCACAGGTACGGCGAGCCCATGACGACAACCTCGCCAGTTTCGCCGTGATTCCCGCCGTCTGGTTCACCGACGTCAGTGGCACGGAACCACGCAGCCTCTGGGGTTCCGTAACAGGAACGTTGTCGGATCACTTCCCTGTCCGGATCGACGAAGGAGAGCGAATCGGGGGAAAGTTCGATGTTGCCGAATGCAACGTCGATGACGCCGAGGTCTGCGAGTTCGTCTATGTCACAAATTCCGGGTCGTGCCCGGTCGATCGGCGAGTCTGCGAGGTCGCGACGGCTGGGGCCGGAGAGGCTGGCGGGCGCCCCGACGCCCGGGAATTGGGCATCCTCGCCCCGAGTGGGCTCGGACCCATAGACGACCCGGGCTCCGCGTTCCGCTGCGCTGAGGAACTCTGCCAGTTCGCCATCCGAGGCCAACTCGGGTGCCGGAACGAACAGCACGGCACCGGCACCCAGTTTGCGGATCGACCTGTCGTTGGGTCGAACCTGTTGTGGCTCTACACCTCTGTTCTCCAGCAGGATCCGGACTGCTGCAAATCCGTCGGCGGCCGTGGAGTCGAGGTCGAACTGTCGACGATCGGGTGTGTTCTGGTTGATGATGATCATCACAACCGCGGCGATGATCACGAAGGCAATCCCGATCCTGATGCCGCTCATCCCGCCGGCCCGGGCGGATCCGGCCGATGCACCGGCTCCACCCGATCCGGCAGACATTCCGTCGCTCATCGAGTTGTCTCCAGGATCTCGGTCGCCAGGTTCCTGAACCGCTGATTCTCGTCCGGGCCGGTCTCCTCCGCCCCGTACCAGGGAAGTTCGAAGAGAGTCGATGCGGCATCGAAGTTGTCCGCGGCCGCTGGTGCGCTCTTCTCGATCTCCACGCGGAGTTCCCGAGTTGTTCTACCGACTATGTCCGGGAGCAGTCCCCGATCGATCAGCTCCCTGACCAGCAGGCGGTAGCGGGCCCGCATCGCCTGCTTCCACTCCCCCGCCGCTTCGAACCTCTCCGCATCCGAGTTCCATTCACGGGCACTCCGACCGCGCTCCACAGCGGTAATGGGCGCTTCGCGCTCTTTGGTGACCTTGGGTGTTCGCCGTTTGAAGTACCTGTAGCCGACGAAGGCCAGGGCTGCAGCCGCGATGGCCAGAATCACCCACGCCACGACGGTTCCAATACCGCCGCCGAACGCGCCCACTTCGGTTCCAGGTCCGCTGGGGCCGGACCGACCACCCAACTGTCGGCCCAACCATTCGACGAATCTTTCGAAGTAGCCCTTCTCGTATGAGAACTCCCGGCCTTCGAGAATCTGCCTTGTCTCGTCACGTATCTGACCCGGGGAGTCGCCCTCCGCGGGTAGCTGCGCCCGGGGATCGGGCTCGGGTTCCTGCGCACGGGTGGCCCCCGCCGGGACCCCGCTGACCATCGGGATGGCGACCACCGCCAAGACCAACCCGAGAAGTACCGCCAGCAGAACCGGGCGTGCGCTCCGACCTCGCAGGCTAGGACCCGACATTGACATCTCCGACTTCGCCGCCCATTCGCAGCTGCAGGTCAAGACCTTCGGATCTGGTCCTCATCGACAGGTACGAGGTGGTTGCAAGACAGGCGGTGAGCAACGGTGCGATCAACAACAGAAGCGTGGAAATCTGTCCCACCAGCAATCGCAGGCCTTCCGGCATCCCCAGGTAGGTGAGCAGCAGGGCCGGTCCCGCGTAGGTGATGGTTCGCACCAACACCGTCATGACGATTATGCCGACGAACATCATCAACGATTGGCCGCCGTTGGCCCGGGAGAGCGAGATGCTACGTCCGACAGACGAGAACGGCCCTCGTTGTTCTGCCCCGGCAATGACCGACGCCACGAAGGTCCAGCTCCCGAAGAGGACGGCACCCAACGTCGCCAGGAACGTGCCCATCACCAGGAGTGCAGCCACTACCACCACGATGACAACCGCCACCCAAACGCGTTTCAGGGTAAACGCCAGAACCGTTCGGTAACTCGGCGTTTCTCCTCGGATCATCGATATTGCAATGAACCCACAGGAAATTCCCAGCATTGACAGCGCCACGCGCTGGAGCCCGAACGGCAGAAACATCCAGCCCGACCAGTCGCCCACCCCCGCAATTCCGAAAATGACGGCGGCCTGATTGGCCCTTTCGGCCTGGGTCGCGACAGTGAGGCGGAGAGTCAGATCGAGAATCTGGATCGGAAGGTAGAAGGTGGCAACCAGGCCGACGAGTAGCCCGACGCGGGAGCGGAGAAGCTGAAACCCCAGGTCCAGGGCCTCGTTCACGGTCGTCGGGCGAAGCGGAAGCAGCGGGTTGTCGAGTGCCTGGATCCGGAGTCGTCCGGCATCGTCGGATCGACTCCGTTGGTCTCCTCTCGCCGTCGCGTAACCCGCTCCCATACGTTCCACAGATGGCGAAGCTACCGGCTTCCAGTTGGCAAACTGCGCCTCATGGAAAAACCACGCGCCGATGACGGCTTCGATTCCGGCACTTATGGACGCAGCTTCGCCGACGTCTACGACCTCTGGTACCCGGAGGATGACAGCACGCAGTCAGCGGTGGAGCGCATCTCGGGCATTGCAGGCCGCGGCGGTCGGATACTCGAACTGGGCGTCGGGACCGGGAGACTCGCCCTCCCCCTCATCGAAAACGGTCACGAGGTCGTCGGAATGGACGCCTCGCCCGAAATGCTCTCGCTGTTGGCCGAGAAGTCTCGAGACCGTGGAATTACACCTCCCGTCTGCGTGACGGGCGATGTGGGCGATCCGACCGAGTGGCCAGAGGGCGAGTTCGACGCAGTGGTCGCAGCGTTCAACCTGATCTTCAACCTGGCCGACGCGGAGTCCCAGGCGAGGGCGTTCCTGGCTGCGCGTGACCACCTGAAGCCCGAGGGGTCCCTGATCATCGAGGCCTTCATCCCGGCGCCGCTGGACGGGTCGGGTCGACCGGAACGGAATCTGGAACTCCGCAGCGTGACCGCGGACGGCGTCACCCTGATTGCTACCGAAATGGACCCCGCAACCGGGATCGTCAGGGGTCAACACATCGAGATGCGAGACGCACAGCCGCTGAGGCTGCGGCCCTGGCACATCCGGGTGGCATCTCCTGCCGAGATCGACGCGTGGGCCATGGCTGCCGGTCTTGAACTGGCAGAGCGCCACGCCGACTGGGCTATGTCCGCATATTCCGAACTGGGAACAAGTCACGTGAGCGCCTATCGACCCGCACCCACCGATTGTCGCTAGCGGCCCGTTGGGATGGTCCGGAGCTTTGCGCACTGGGTCGCGATTGCGACCAGGTTGCGGTCCTGGTCATATAACTCGGCTGTTCCCGATGCGTAGCCGCCCGCGGCGATCTGGGAGCGGGTGTGCTGGAGAATCCAGTCACCGCGCATCTCACCCACTATCTGCAGGCCCAACTGCAGGCTGATCACCAGAAACGGAGCAACGTCGCCGCCCGCACCGGCGTGTACCGCTGTTCCGAGAATGTCGCCCGGAAGGGCGATCGTCGCCGGCTCCCAGGTCCCGTCCGCGCGGACGGGAGACTCCTTGAAGCGGAACCACGAAAGCGCCTCGGGATCGGACTTCGGCCCACCCGCGAGCCAAGCCCGCTCATCGGCAAAACGGAACTCGGTCTGTTGGTGGTAGGGAATTCCGGCGAACGGCGAGTCGCCTTCGATCGGGGCCGACAGGCGGCAGTCGAGCGGGTCGGGAACCGTTGGAGCCACCGCCCCCACGAAGTTGAACTCGCTCTCACCGACCTCGCCGAAGACGCACAGGACCATCAGGTCGCTCTGCGGCTTCGAACCCGGGTCGGGATCTGTCGGATCCAGCGCCCACAGTCTGACGAGAACCTGCGCTCCGCTACGGCCCTGTCTTACGATTTCGGCGTCGGCGGCAACCGGTCCGACCGGGATTGCCTTGCAGAACGTCGCGTCCGAGCAGATCAGGCTCAACTCCGGGCGTGCCAGAGCGGCTTCGGCAACACGCAGAGCGACTGCCATCGTCGCGCCACCGAATGCGTAAATGATTCGCCAGGCCTCGGGAATGAACGCCGAATAGCGATGTTCGACTCCGTCAACCGGCGTAGGCGTCGTGTCACGGAGAATATTGCCGGGTTCGACGGTCATCTTGGGACTCATCCTGGTATTCCAAAGTGGGCATTGACCGCCGATCGGACAAAGTGGTCGGCCGCAAGAACGCTGAGGACCGCGAGCCCGACCGCGAGGGCCACAACTGCCGCGTTTCTCTGGGGAGCGTCCTTCTGTGACCAGCTCAGCGGTTGGATCACTGCACCGGCGGCGGCGCCGGCCAGCAGTCCCCCTATGTGACCACCGACGGATATTCCCGGGATTGCGAACGTCAAGATGAGGTTGAGCAACACCAGGCCACCAATTCCCGAGTTCCACGGATTGTGGTGGGCGCGGAGTTGCAGGGCGATGAGCCCACCCATGAGTCCGAATACCGCTCCCGAAGCTCCCAAGGTCGGCGACACGGGAGACATCACCATGACCCCGAGCGAGCCTCCCATTAGCGAGGCCCCGTACAGCAGCGAGAACCGGAACTTACCGAGAACGGGCTCCATCTCCTGGGCGAGGAACCACAGCAGCAGCATGTTCGAACCGATGTGGATCAGGCTCGAATGCATGAACCCGCCGGTCACCAGTCGCCACCACTCGCCCTGCACCACGAAGGGGCCATACAGCACGAACCGCTCGAAAACCGGTCCGCTGGGGCTGATGGCGCTCCCGCCGGTAACGGCGGTGACTAGGAACATCGCCGCATTGAGGGCGATGATCACCTTGCCAGCGTTGACTTCGCCGTGACCTCTGAACAACTGGGCACGGCTCACGACCTGCTGCGGATTGGCGCCTACACAACTGGGGCACTGGAACCCCACGGCTGCCTGGGTCATGCAGCGTGTACAGATCGGTCGTCCACACCGCTGACAGGTGACTGCAGCGAAACGGTCGGGATGGCGATAGCACGCCTCGGATACTTCAGTCACCTGGTCACCGTTGCCTGTTCACCGTTTGCCTGTTCATCCACCCGCGTGCCCGCGCCGGGGTCCGGTCATGTCCCACTGGACGTGGGGTCACGAATCGGCCGGGTCGGAACGGGGTAGTTCAACCTCGCCGTCGAGAAGCCTTTCAACTGCACGGATGGGAAGGTCCGCCAGGTCGGGCCGGTGGGCAAGCTCATAAGCAACCTCGTAGACCGCCTTGTCGAGTTCGAAGACACTGAGAAGAGCGTCGCGACTCGATCGCCTCTGGGGTAGGAGCCTGTGCGCCTGGTCGACCTCGGCGTAGCCAGCGAGGAACGTGTTGACGTTGCGCACCGTCCACGCATCGGCGAGCACCCGATACTCGGAATCCTCGCCCCCGAGTTCCCGCAGGGTCATCGCGGCCACGTACTGGAACGAACGCGTCATCCCTGCGACATCGCGCAGTGGGGACGAGGCGTGTCGACGTTCCTCGACTGGACGCGCTGGTTCGCCTTCGAAGTCGAGAACTATCCAGCTGCGCTGCAGCCGTAGCACCTGGCCCAGATGAAGGTCGCCGTGGATCCGGATGGCTGAACCAAGGTCCTCGGCGGTGCGCATTCGGTCATAGACGGCTTCGATCCTGGCGGTGTCGAGTCTGCCATCAGCGACGCGGTGCAACTGCGCCGACATGTCGCGTGCCCAGTCGTCCCCCCGGGCGGGTTCGGACCCGAACGCCTCGGCCAGGGCGACGTGCAACTGGGCGATGTTGACCCCGAGCAGGTGTGCGTCCTTGGCGAAATCCAGTTTGCATTCGCGCGGTGGACGCTTGCGGTTGAGCATCTCCCGAAGCGAGGCGCTCGCCAGTTCGAAGCCCTCACCTCTGGTCCGTTCATAGCGGCGCACCACCGCCAGATCGGTCTTGTTACGACGCCACACCGCCACCGGGACCGGAACTCCGCCGAAGCCGACCCGACCCAGGGCTTCGGTGACCTCGACATCGGGGTTGGCTCCCGGTTGGACCCGACGAAACACCTTCATGATGTAGTGCTCATCCAGCACCACCGACGTGTTTGACTGCTCGCCCCCCTGGAGCCTTGCGACGTTGGGGTGAAGGTCGGGAGCGACCATGTTGGCGAAAACACGGGCCAGTGTCTCGTCTGCGAGGGCGTCGAACAGGAACGCATCCCCGCGTGGCGTCTCCAGGCGGCCGAGTAGCGCCGATTCGGGGAGATGGTCCGGAGACTCAGGTACCGCTCCGAGGGGAACCTGGTACCAGGTCGGCTCACCGCGTCCGCGGGAACCGCGCACCTCGACGAGCAGCCACAACAGCGTCGGCCACCCGTCCTGGAGCGTGTCGATGCGGCGGATCTGCAGCACCGGATCGTCTACAGCGGCGTACCACCGCTGCCCTGCCAGGAACGGCGGGAGCAGCGCTTCGAGCTCTCGGGAGAAGGTTTGGGGGTCGATGGCGGCGATTATCCTGTCGGGTCGGTCAGCTCGAACCAGAGGTACGAGTATGGCGGCAGTGTCACAAAGTAGGGAAGCTCCCCGATGGCCGGGAACTGCACGCGGCCGAGAAGTTCTACAGGAACTCTGCCAGACAGGTGTGACAGGAACAGTTCGGCCGGTTGCGCAGCACTCGAGAAGTTGTTGATGCAGAGAACCGGATTTGCGATGGCCGAGCCTTCGGCTGGAGTGCGCAGATAGGCAAACACCGACGGCGTGGAAACCTCGAGTACTTCAAAACCGCCGAGGCCGAACAGCGGATGCTGGCGACGAACGTGGAGCATGCGGCGGAGCCAGTTGAGGAACGACCCGCCGTCACGTCGATCGGACTCGACGTTGACCGCGGCGAAGCCGTAGACGGGGTCCATGAGCGGTGGCAGATATAGCTGGGCGAAGTCGGCGGTCGAGAAACCGCCGTTGCGATCCGGGTTCCATTGCATCGGTGTCCGCACGGCGTCGCGGTCACCCAGGTAGATGTTGTCGCCCATGCCGATCTCGTCGCCGTAGTACAGGATCGGCGTGCCCGGCAGGCTGAGCAGCATCGCATGGAGCAACTCCGCCTGGCGCCGGTCGTTCTCGACCAGGGGGAACAGGCGTCGACTGATACCGAGGTTGCGGCGCATCCTCGGATCCTTCGCGTATTCGTCCCACATGTAGTCACGCTCTTCGTCGGTGACCATTTCGAGCGTCAACTCGTCGTGGTTGCGCAGGAAGATGCCCCACTGACAGCCCTCGGGGATCTCGGGCATCCTCTGGAGGATCTCGGTGACCGGTGTGCGTTCCTCGCGCCGCAGCGACATGAACATGCGGGGCATCAGCGGAAAGTGGAAGCACATGTGGCACTCGTCGCCGTCGCCGAAGTACTCCACGACGTCCTCGGGCCACTGGTTCGCCTCGGCGAGGAGAACTTTTCCGGCGTAACGGTTGTCTACCTCTGAACGGATCCGCCGCAGGTACTCGTGGGTCTCGGGCAGGTTCTCGCCGTTGGTTCCATCGGCCTCGAACAGGTACGGAACGGCGTCGAGGCGAAAGCCGTCGAGCCCCAGTCCGAGCCAGTGCAGGATCACTTCGATCATTGCGTCCTGAACCTCGGGGTTGCGGTAGTTCAGGTCGGGCTGGTGATGGAAGAATCGGTGCCAGTAGTACTGCTGGCGCTGTTGGTCGTAGGTCCAGTTGGAGGGTTCGGTGTCGACGAAAATGACCCGGGCCTCGCTCCAGCGCTGATCGTCGTCGCCCCAGACGTACCAGTCGGCCTTGGGGTTGGTGCTGTCCTGACGGGACTCGATGAACCAGGGGTGCTGGTCCGACGTGTGGTTGACGACCATGTCGGCGACCACACGGATGCCCCGTCGGTGTGCCTCTTCGATCAGGTTCGCGGCGTCGTCGACCGTGCCGAAATCGGGATGGACCGTCAGGAAGTCAGAGATGTCGTAGCCGCCATCGCGCAGCGGAGACTGGTAGAAGGGCAACAGCCAGAGGCAGTCGATGCCCAACCATTCCAGGTAGTCGAGCTTGCTGGTGATGCCGCGCAGGTCGCCGTTGCCATCGTTGGTGGCATCGAAGAAACCTCGAACGTGGACCTCATAGAAGATCGCCGAGCGATACCACTGTGGGTCCGCGCTGAGCACGCTGCCGGTGGACTGTGGTTGGTTCACCCTCGCAGGCTATCGGCGTCGGTGGTGATCTTGAACAAGTGCCCTACCCGCTCGTTCGGGTCGAGACGGACGTAGTTGCCCATGGCGCTCCAGATCCACGATTCGTCGGTCAATGCGTCGATGACGGTAAAGCTCTCCACGCCTTCCAGAAGCAAAGCAGACCCGTCCAGGTCCAGAGTTGCCTCGCGAGTTTCGTCCGGTCGCAGGTTTACCACGACCAGAACCCGGTCCTTCGTACCGTCCGCCAAGGTCCGGGCGTGGCTGTAGGCGATCACGTCGTCATTGTCCGCGTGGTGGAAGTGGAGTGAATCGATCCTCCACGTGGCGGCGTGGCTCCGGCGGAACTCGTTCAGTTTCGCTATGAACGGCAACAACGATTCGGGGTCGTCGTGATCGCGGCTGTACGTCTCGTACTTCTCGGAGTAGTGGTACTCGTCCTTGCCCGGGAACGGGTCGTTCTCGCCCAGTTCGTAACCCGAGTACATCCCCCAACTCGGAGCGAGCGTCGCTGCCAGAAGCGCCCGATGGGCGAAGACACGCTTGGAGCCTTCCCTGAGCGCCCCGACCAGAATGTCAGGTGTGTTGGGCCACAGGTTCGGACGGAACCACCCCGACGCGTAGCCCCTGGCGAGTTCCTCGCCGTAGTCGGTCAACTCGTTCTTTGAGTGACGCCAGGTGAAGTACGTGTAGGACTGGCTGAAACCGACCTCGGCCAGGCTGTGCATCATCGGCGGGTCGGTGAACGCCTCGGAGAGGAACACGATCTCGGGATGGTCCGCGTGCACCGCTGCTATCAGCCACTGCCAGAACGACAGTGGCTTGGTGTGGGGATTGTCGACGCGGAACACCGAAATTCCCTTGGCGATCCAATACTCCAGGATGTCCCGGCACGCCTCCCACAGGGCGACCCTGTCGCTGTCGGACTTCGGCCAGAAGTTGATCGGATAGATGTCCTGATACTTCTTCGGGGGATTCTCGGCGTAGCGGATCGAGCCGTCTACCCGGTGGGTGAACCACTCGGGGTGCTGTTCGACCCAGGGATGGTCGGGGCTGCACTGCAGCGCATAGTCCAATGCCACTTCCAGACCCAGTTCCCTTGAGCGCTCAACGAAACGGGCGAAGTCGTCGATGCTGCCCAAGCCGGGATCGACAGCGGTGTGTCCGCCGTCGGTCGACCCGATGGCCCAAGGGCTGCCTACGTCGTCGGGCTCGGACTCGGTTGTGTTGTTGCGACCTTTTCGATGCGTCTCGCCGATTGGATGGATCGGAGGAAGGTAAACGACATCGAACCCGGCTCCGGCTATCGCCTCGAGCCGGTCATAGGAGTTGGCCCCCGCCCGGAATCCACCCTCGGACCGCGGGAAGAACTCGTACCACGATCCCCGTACGGCCAGTTCCCGATCGACCCTCAGCGGAAGTCGGGACGAATTTGTTGTCTCGGATTCGATGCTGGCCGACGCGGTCAGCCTCGCCAGATTCTCGTCAAGAGCCACGTCGACCCGGTTCTTCTCGGAGCAGGTCTCACTGCGGAGCAGTGCGATCGCCTCCTTTAGTTCGGGGCGCGATTCCTTCGGGACAGATCTGACCAGCTTCGAGAGGATCTGGGCGCCCTCGGCGAATTCGACTCCGAGGTCCTCGCCGGCGTCGCGGCGCAGGAGCAGATCTCTCCGCCAAGTAGCGAAGCTGTCCGGCCATGCCTGAACCTCGAACTCGTAATCGCCGGGAGAGTCGATCGAAATGGTTCCGGTTGCCCGCCCCCAGGGGTCGACCTCCATCGGCTCTCGAATCCAGTGATTGTGCCGGGAGTTGCCGCCGGTGCGACTGCGCCATCGGACCCGCGCTCCCAGGATTCCGTGGCCGTCGGCGACGAGGACGGCGCTGATCGGGGTGGGGTCACCGACGACGCTCTTTGGTGCGAGTCCGCACGGCGTCACCGGGGTCACTTCCCTGATGAGAATGCGATACGGATTGCGGCGGAGTTTGTGGACACGGTCGTATCCCATCAGGTGTCCCTACCCACAGAGATCCTGAACTCACCCGACATGAACGGCAGATCGTCGGTCGAGATCCAGATCCCGGACAACGAAGCGATCCTCACGCCTAGCAGCGAGGCCGATCCGGTGATGGTGAAAGTCCGGTCGATCCCCTTTCCAGGATCAACAATCGTCATCGTCCCGGCGCCGAAACGGCTGCCTTTGTCCACTTGGAGTTTGAGCTTCAGCTTCTGGTCACCTTCGACCAGCGTCACGTCGACCAGACCGGCACCGCCGTCGAAGTCCTTCAGCTTCGCCTCGGTCTCGGAATCGACGGGGAACGATCCCGAGTACTCGATCGGCCCTCGCAGCGCGAGTCGGACGTTGACGTCGGTGAGTAGCGGTCGCGTCACGGTGGCGACTGTCGTGGCCTCGATTCCCGGGATCAGCAGCCCACGGTCAGGGTCGAAGAAGCTGACCTTGCCGTTGCACTTGACCGGCCCGCCCGAGATCCGGCAATCGGAGAAGGCCAGGAAATGTCCATCCTGGGTCCAGCTGACACGGCCGAACTCAAATGTCGGCGTGCCCGGCCTGGCGGGTGGCGAGATGTTCTTCGGCTTGCCGCCCTTTGACGAAATGAGCATCAGCTTCGAACAGGCGGGACCTGCTGCGTAGACGATCCTGGTGCCATCCGGCGAGACCACCGGTGCGCAAATCTGATCGTCGGTTGTCAAAACCGTTCGCAGGAATGTGACCGTCGAGACCCTGACGAGTTCCTGGCGGGTACCCACGGGTCCGACGGCGACGATGAAGTTCCCG
>JBATWQ010000430.1:0-7533 GCA_049672765.1 Microthrixaceae bacterium
GGGGAGCGTTGGGCGTGTTCCCCCTCGGGCGACGCTTCCTCTGTTGGGGTTCGGTCGGGTGACGGCGCCGGTCGATGAAGACCTGCTCTCCTGGGCGACTGCTAGGTGGGGTCCGGATACGGCTGCAATTCTGTGCGGGATCGCCGGTCCGATCACATTCGACCACGATCCGGGTCGGCTGTCGGCGGCGTTCGTCGTCGAGCGGATCCAACGGATCCTGCTGCGCCCCGTTCCGACGGCGCGCTATGTCGTCGGAGGATGGTCCTCACTGGTTTCCGCACTTGCCGGGAGGGCTCTCGAACTGGGCGTCAACATCGAACTCGGTGCCTCCGTTGATGCCTCGGGCGTAACCGATCTGGCCGCGAAGAGCCCGGTGATCGTTGCGGTTGATCCCGGCGGGGCCCGCCGGCTGCTGGGCGACGACGCCGCCCCACGCGCCGACAGGCGAGTGGCTTTGCTCGACATCGCGGTTGAGCACCGCAGGGCCGATCCGTACCTGATCATCGACTTCGACGAGTCATGCTTCTCGACCCGACCTACAGCAGTGGTGCGTGATCTGGCTCCACGCGGTGAGGACCTGGTCCAGCTGGTCGTCGGAATGTGGCCGGGCGAGAGCCTCGATGATGCGGAGCATCGCCTTGAGGCGCTACTCGACCCGACGATGCCAACCTGGCGCGAGCGTCTGACGTGGCGGCGTCGGTCAGCCCCTCGTGAATCCACCGGTGCGGTCGACCTGCCCGGAACGACCTGGCGTGATCGCCCAACGACCACGCCCGCTCCCGGTGTCTGGCTCGTCGGCGACTGGGTTGCAGCTCCGGGCCACCTGGCCGAAGTCAGCGCCAACAGCGCAATTGCCGCCGTGGCAGCGTGTCGAAAGAGCATGGCCCTTCAGGTGGCGCCTGGCATGGAGTTCAGAACGTCGCCAAGGCGCAGCCGTCGGCCGGTGCGCACCACCGCCCGTTCGTAGACCAGCGTCGCCAGACGAGACATGAACATGACCGAGAGGACGCCTATGACCAGCGACACCACTACCTCGGCGACCGACGACACACCGAGCGCGAGGCGTCCTGGTTCAACCATCGGAGAGCTGAAGGGAAGGAAAGGGGCCATTGAACATGTTTGCTGAAGGCGTGCAGACACCGACGGTGTGCACGACCAATGCACTGTTGCACGGAGCCCGGGACGCCGTCGATTGGAACCTCGGGAGCCCGTGACGCTGTACAGTCCGGCGCGCCGGGATACAGGGGGTATCCCGACCCAAGGAGTGTGGGATGCGCAACCCGGCCGCCGGGACAGCTTTCTCGACGTCGGATGAGGACATCGCCGCGGCACTCGAGGATGCGTCGATTCCCACACTTCTGTTGTCGCTCGTGCACCTGACCGGTGACCCGGAGATCATCCGCGGCCACCTCAAACCTGCGGGTCTCTTCCTCAACGAGGTCCAGGGATACATGTCCGAGGAGGACAAGGCCGAGGCGCGGGCTCTCGCCCTGGAACACCTGATTGCCTACCGCGACGCCGGTTGCCCCGAACCACTTCCGATCGCACCCGAGTTGGTCCACGAAATGATGGAGTGGCTCGTCGCGGAAACTGTGCCCGAGGAGTACGTACCGATGCTCCTGGAGGATCTCGGACTCCAGAGTGCCGTCGCTCCTCCCGGCTCCTCCGGTCTTGACGGACTTAACGGTCTTGACGGCCTTCACGGTGTCCCGGTTCCGGACCCTGACACTTACCATTCGGGTAACCACGACTCGATCGCCGCCGCCCGTGGGGAGTTTCCGGTGGTCGTCATCGGAGCCGGTCAGTCGGGCCTGCTCGCCGGAATCCGTCTGACAGAGGCGGGCATCCCGTTCACCATCGTGGAGAAGAACCCCGGCGTCGGCGGCACCTGGTGGGAGAACACCTACCCGGGTGCCAGAGTGGATGTTGGCAACCACTTCTACTGCTACAGCTTCGAACCATCCCATGAGTGGACCGAGTTCTTCGCCCGGCAACCCGAACTCCAGGCCTACTTCCAGAGCGTCACGGAGCGCCGGGGTCTTGAGCCCCATATCCGCTTCGAGACCGAGGTCCTGGGAGCAACCTGGGACGAAGCCGAAGGCACCTGGTCGGTCCGCATCCGAGGTGTCGAGGGAACCCACGAGACGCTGACAGCTCGGGCCGTCATCTCGGCGGTTGGTCAACTCAATCGGCCATTTGTCCCCGAAATTTCCGGAGCAGACACTTTCGCCGGTCCGTCGTTCCACTCCGCCCGTTGGGACCACGACCTTGACCTGGCCGACAAGATGGTCGCCATGATCGGAGCCGGCGCGAGTGGCTTCCAGATCGCCCCGGCCATCGCAGACACGGTCGGCCACCTGAGCATCTTCCAGCGGACTGCGCAGTGGATGTTCCCCAACTCGAACTACCACGAGCCCGTTGGTGATGGGGTCCGCTGGGCCCTCGAGCACCTGCCGTTCTACGCGCGCTGGTACAGGTTCCTGATCTTCTGGCCCGGCTGCGACAAGGGTCTCGATGCGGCAAGGGTCGACCCGGACTACAGCGGTGATCCCCAGGTTGCTGTCAGCGACATCAACGACTTCGCACGCATCATGTTCACCGAGTGGATCACGAACAGGTCGGCGATGATCCCGAACTGTTGGCGAAGGTTCTTCCCGACTATCCGGCGACCGGCAAGCGGACTCTCCAGGACAACGGCAGTTGGCTGCAGACCCTCAAACGGGACGACGTTGAGCTGATCCGCACCGGCATCGACCACATCGAGTCCGACGCGATCGTCACTGTCGACGGCGCACGCTATGAGGCCGATGTCATTGTCTACGCAACCGGATTTCGTTACACCGAAGCGCTCTGGCCGATGGAGCTCATCGGCCGCGACGGGGTTGACCTGCGCGAGCGCTGGGGCAGTCGACCGGCCGCGTACCTCGGTATCACCGTGCCGCACTTCCCGAACCTGTTCCTGATGTACGGACCCGGAACCAACCTGGCCCATGGCGGCAGTTTGATCTTCCACTCAGAATGCCAGATGCGCTACATCACCGATGCGCTCGAGCAGTTGATCGACGGCGGTCACCTGACGATGGAGCCGCTCCAAGAGTGTTACGACGACTGGCACGCACGCTCCCAGGCCGAGCTACAGAAACTGGTGTGGTCCCAGCCGACGATCAAGCACTCCTTCTTCAAGAACGCCGACGGTGAGATCCACGGTCTGAGTCCGTGGCGGCTTGTCGACTACTGGACCTGGACGAGGTCCGCCGACCTGGCCGACTTCGACGTCAGGGATTGACCTCGTGACGGCCATGCAGGGGAGAGAGACGAACTACTGGCACAGCGGCCACCAATACGAACAAACAATCGATGTCGACGAAGATCTCGTACGACGACTGACCGGAGTAACAAGATGACCGAGCCCACCCCAATGAGCGCTGAACTGACGGCGATCGTCGAGATGATCCGGGTCAGCGGGCTCACAGACGCGTCGCTGACGCTTGCGGAAAGATCGGCCCTGCTCGACCTGGACAGTCCCGTCCCCGAGGGTACGACCGTCGACGTGCTCGACGCCGGGGCGGTGGGCTTCAGGGGCGAGTGGATCGCTGCGCCCAACAGCACCAGCGACCGTGCCGTCCTGCACCTTCACGGGGGTGCCTACACCGCCGGCGGTCCCGGATCGCACCGACCCTTCGCCGCCGAACTGTCAGCGGGCGCAGGCTGCCCTGTTCTACTGCTCGACTACCGACTGGCTCCGGCCCATCCGTTTCCCGCCGCGTTGGACGATGCGCTCGCTGCGTTCAGGTGGCTGACTGACATCGAGGGCAAGGGCCTGGACCCGGCGTCGATCGTCATCTCGGGGGACTCCGCTGGTGGCGGTCTGGCCGCCGCGGTCCTGGTCGGGCTTCGCGACGAGGGGGTGGAACTGCCCGCCGGGGCGGTGCTGCTGTCGCCCTGGACCGACCTGGCTCTGACCGGTGGGTCCCACGCGACCCAGGACGGCTTGGACCCGATGTGTTCGACGGCGACGCTGGCCGAGTCCGTCCAGGCCTACGTGCCCGACAGCGTCGACGTTCGCGATCCCAGGGTCTCGCCGCTCTATGCGGATCTGCACGATCTGCCTCCGCTGTTGGTCCATGTCGGCGAGGTCGAGGTGTTGCGCGACGATGCGGTTTCATTCGCCGAGCGCGCCACCGGAGCGGGGACCGAGGTGGAATTGATGGTCGCACCTGGAATGGTCCACGTCTGGCACCTCTTCTCCGGCATCGCTCCAGAGTCCACCCGGGACCTGGCCGTTGTCACCGAGTGGATCCGGGCCCGCCTGGCCTGAGTCCGCCGGACGGTCCTGTCGGGTCTCACGACCATTTCCATCCACTCCCTTATCGCCCCGTCTCGTCGGCATAGGGTGACCGCATGTGCGAATCCTGCGGTCCAATGGCGGTACTCGCCTCGCGGTTGGAGATGGCGGGGTCGACACAACGCCGCCAGCGTTCCCACGTTGCGGACCGGGAATGCCCGGCAAGCCCTGACCTCCGGTCCCGCTCGGTGCGTGGATTCAAGGCCCCGGCAGGGATTGCTGGCGCGCCCCGGTCGAGTGGTGAGTTCCGGTACAGAGGCCCGGCGGCGTCCGGAGGTTCGGGCAGGAAAGGTCAGATCCCTGCCGATCTGGTGATCGTCGGTGGACCGGTGCTGACCATGGACCCCGCTCGGCCGAGGGCCGGGTCCGTCGCGATCCGAGACGGGCGTATCGTCGCCGTCGGCAACTCCGGCGCCCACGATGAACTGACGTCGTACGTCGGCGCAGACACCGAGGTGCTCGACCTGGACGGCAGGGCGCTGCTTCCCGGGTTTGTAGACCCCCACATGCACGCGTCGATGGTGCACTTCAACGGCTGGGTGGATCTGAGTCCGATGGCCAACCCAACCGCGGATTCGGCGTTCGCAACACTGCGAAATGCTGTCCCGGCACAGTCCGGCTGGGTGCTGGCAAAGCAGTTCGACCCGAGCATCACCGAAGGCGACGCGCGCCTTGATCGAAACGTCCTCGACCGGCTGGTTCCGGATCATCCAGCCTTGATTCTCGAGGGCAACCTGCATGTCGCCTACGCGAATTCTCGTGCCATGGAACTCGCTGGAGTCGGCCGGGACACCCCGGACCCGCCTGCGGGACGGTTCGGACGCGACGCAACAGGCGAACTCACCGGCCGACTTGAAGAGTCCTCCGCCCTGGGGCCGTTCCTCATCGGAATGCCGCTGGCCTCGGGCGACGAGATGGTCACCCGCATCCGCGACCTCTTCGGGTACGCCGCCAGCCAGGGTGTCACCCTCCTGCACGACTGCGGCATAGGTCTGGGGGGTGGCGCCGCCGACCTGAAGCTTCTCCAGAGGGCGATCGACGGATCGTCTCCGGTGAGGTACCGAGGAATGCTGGTCTCCACCCATATGGACACCTGGGAGGAGATGGGTCTCGAGCCGGGCTTCGGCGACGACATATTCCGGATCGACGGGGTCAAGGCCTGGTCGGACGGATCCAACCAGGCAGGCACCGGCTATCAACGCGAGCCGTATCTGGACACGACTTCCAGAGGCAGCCTGAATCACTCGCCCGAGGACCTGGCGGCCGTGGTCGCCCGGGCACATCGTGCCGGGTGGCAACTCGGGGTCCACGCGAACGGCGACGCTGCAATCGACGTGACCATCGACGCGTTCGAGAAGGCACTGGCGCAGCACCCGCGCAGTGATCATCGCCACCGCATCGAACACTGCAGCGTCATGCGCCCGGAGCACATCGAGCGCATGGCTGGACTCGGGTTGTCCCCGTCCTTCCTCATCGGCCACGTTCGTTGGTGGGGTCGGGCTTTCCGAGATCGACTCCTCGGAGCCGAGCGGGCGAACTACTACGACCCGTGCGCATCCGCGCTGCGGGCGGGCCTACGAATCTCGCTCCACAGCGACTGGAACGTGACGCCGCTCGAACCGCTCCGATACGTGGAGGACGCGGTGACCCGGATCATGGCCGAGGGTGGTGAGGTGCTCAACGCCGATGAGCGAATTCCTGTCGAGGCGGCGCTGCGTGCCATAACCATCGACGCTGCCTGGCAGTGCCGGGCCGATGACATCACCGGGTCCATCGAGGTCGGAAAGTACGCGGACCTGGTGCTGCTCGCGGACGACCCCACGACCGTCGACCCGACGGCCCTTTCCCGGATCGCAATCTCCGAAACCCGTCTGGGCGGCCAGGTTCGCCACAAGAACTAGCCCGGGGCCACGTTCAGCCCAGGAACGGCTCGCCCGGGGCCACGTTCAGCCCAGATCCAGAAGCCCGCGGATGTCGTCTGCTGAGAGCGCACCAGACAGCGCGCCGTTATCGTCCATGACGCTGTTGAACAAGGCGGATTTGCGGGCCTTCAGCTCCATGACCTTTTCTTCGATCGTGTCTGTGGACACGTAGCGATAGACCATCACGGGGTTGTGCTGCCCCATTCGGTGGGTGCGGTCGACGGCCTGGGTTTCTGTTGCCGGGTTCCACCACGGGTCGAGAATGAAGCAGTAGTCGGCCTCGGTCAGGTTCAGTCCGACGCCGCCCGCCTTGAGGCTGATTACGAATACCGGGGCGTCCCCATCCTTGAAACGCGAGATCGCCTCGTCCCGCTTGCGGGTACGACCGTCGAGGTAGGCGTGGTCGATACCTGCCTCGCCGAGTCGGCTTCGGACCTTTGACAGATAGCGGGTGAACTGGCTGAAGACCAGTGCCCGGTGGCCTTCTTCTATCACCTGGGTCAGGTCATCCATCAAGCGGTCGAGCTTGGCGGAGCCGATGTGGTCATGATCTGAATCGATCAGGCCGGGATCGAGCGCCAGCTGTCGAAGGACGGTCAGCGATTTCAGGATCTCGAAGCGGTTCTTCTGGACGTCGTCGACCAGTCCGAGGACCTTCTGACGCTGCCTCTGGAGCTGCGTCGAATAGATGCGGGCGTGACGAGGGCTGAGCTCGACCTGGACGGTCTGCTCAGTCTTTGGCGGAAGTTCGCTCAGCACCGCTTCCTTGGTCCGGCGGCGCATCAACGGCGCGACCCGGTGGCGGAGGGTCGCCAGCAACTCCGGGTTCTCCCCGCTTTCGATCGGCTTCCGGAAGGTGGCTTCGAAACGCTTCGGGTCCGGATACAGCCCGGGTGCGGCGATCGACAGCAGCGACCACAGATCCATCAGCGTGTTCTCGATCGGTGTGCCGGTCATCGCGATCTTGGTTGCGGCGTCGAGTTGGCGGATGCACCGGTAGGTCTTGCCCTGGTGGTTCTTGACGAACTGTGCCTCGTCGACGAGCAACAGCTCCCAGTCGTGTTCGGTGTACTCGTCGAACTCAAGTCGGAACAGCGCATATGAGGTGACGACCAGGTTTGCGCCGTTGATGGAATCTCCGAGGCTGGTGCCACGGCGGGACTCGGTCTCACGGATTGTCTGGACGTTGAGTTCGGGAGCGAATTTGGCGGCCTCCCGTGCCCAGTTGTCCACGACGCTTGTAGGTGCAACGACCAGGAATTTGGC
>JBATWQ010000431.1:0-9384 GCA_049672765.1 Microthrixaceae bacterium
GGAAAGGGCGTCGGAGCCTCCGAGGAGCAACTCGGTGCCTACCGCTCCAAACGTGACTTCGACAAGACAAACGAGCCGGCCGGGAGCAGCGCGCTCTCGGTGCCCTCTCTGCCAGACCCGACACAGAGTTTCGTGGTCCAGCGCCACCGGGCGCGTCGCCTTCACTACGACTTTCGACTCTCGATCGGGGGAGTCCTGGTCAGCTGGGCGATACCTCGGGGACCGTCCATGGACCCCTCGGTCAAGCGACTGGCCGTCAAGGTCGAGGACCACCCTCTCGAATACGGCTCGTTCGAAGGGGTGATTCCCTCGGGTGAGTACGGGGCGGGTGACGTGATCGTGTGGGACCGCGGCGAATTCACAGTGCACGGCGACCAGTCGCCCGCGGAGCAGTTGGCCGAGGGCGCCCTGCATCTACAACTGGACGGGCAGAAGCTGCAGGGCGGCTTCATGTTGATCCGGACCGGTCGCGGCGGCGACGACAACTGGCTCTTCTTCCACAAGGCAGAAGGTGGCATCCCCGGATGGGACCCCGAGGATCATCCGCTGTCGGTCGTCTCGTCGCGGACCAACGACCAGGTCCTGGACGGTGATGACGAACTGGCAGAGCTCGACAGCATCGGCCCCAACGGGACATGGAAATTCGCGGGACGCGAGCTCAAGTTGACCAACCTGGACAGAGTCATGTTTCCGGGCGTTGCGACTCCCGGCGGCTCCGCCGAGGGTGCGCTCACCAAGCGTGACCTGATTCGGCATTACGCGACCGTGTCGCGATTGCTCGTTCCGTTCATGAAGGACCACCCGGTGAACCTCCACCGTTTCCCCAAAGGAGTGACCGAGGCTGGCTTCTGGCAGAAGGCCGTTCCGAAACACACTCCCGAGTGGGTCGAACGCTGGGACAATCCCGGGGCCAAGAGCGGCGAGACCAAGACCTACTTCGTCGCTTCGGAGCCGGCGACGTTTGCGTGGCTCGCCAACTACGGGGTTGTTGAAATGCACCCCTGGACCTCGACCACGACCCGGCCCGACGAACCTTCGTACGCCATCTTTGATCTCGACCCGGGCGAGCGGACCACCTGGCGGAACCTGCTCGACCTGGCCCTCCTCCACAGGGAAGCCCTTCACCATCTGGGCGTCGTCGGCTTTCCGAACGTATCGGGTCAGAGCGGTATCCAGATTCGAGTTCCCCTTGAGTCGGACGTTTCATTCGACGAGGCGCGTGGTTGGGTCGAGGCTGTGTCGAGGGCCGTGGGCAGGGTCCGACCAGATCTGGTGAGCTGGGAGTGGAACGTTGCCGACAGGGGAGGGCTGGCCAGGCTCGACTTCACCCAGAACGCCCGCAACAAGACGATCGTCTGCCCCTACAGCCCTCGCCCGGCGCCAGGCGCACCGGTGGCCACACCGATCCGCTGGGAGGAACTCGAGGATCCGCTTCTAAGGCCCGACCGTTGGAACATCTCCAACATCGTCGAGCGTCTCGCCGACACCGGAGACCTGTTGGACGGGATGGGCTCCCACGCCCGGCAATTGCCCGCCCTGGGGAACTGACATCTCACCGGTCCGAAGCGGCAGCAGGGTCCGGGCGTTGCGCCTTGGCCCTAGTGGTCGGGAGCAGGTCTAATTTGAGGTGGGCAGGCAACGAGAACTCCACCCCAGCACCTGGAGGTCAGTCGATGAATCACTCTCGTCGGACACATGAGGTTTTCAACCAGCCACCGCCACTCGTCGACTACGACGTGTTCAGCGCCGACGCGGCGCTCGTCGGGGCCGTGACCCGCGAGGGTGGCGTGGTCGAGGGCGACGAGTCGGAGTTCACAGAACTTGGTCGCCTCGCTGGCTCGGCCGAGGCCCAGGAATGGGGTCGGCTGGCAAATGAGAACCCTCCCGAGCTCCACACCCATGACCGCTATGGCAATCGGATCGACTACGTCGAGTTCCATCCCGCGTACCACGAGTTGATGTCGGTCTCGTTTGCGAACGGCCTCCACGCCGCCCCGTGGTCGGACGGGCGACCGGGCGCGCACGTGAGGCGGGCCGCGAAGATCATGACCTGGTACCAGGTCGACGGTGGACACATCTGTCCGATCTCGATGACGTATTCCTCGGTCCCTGCTCTGCGTCACCAGCCAGACCTGGCAGCAGAACTGGAGCCGCTGCTCGAGTCCAGGGTTTATGACCGTTCGTACCAGCCGTTGCAGAACAAGTCGGGCGCCAGTGCCGGCATGGGCATGACCGAGAAACAGGGAGGGTCCGACGTTCGGGCGAACACCACCGTGGCCGAGTCGACCTCTGTGGATGGGGAGTACACGCTCACCGGGCATAAATGGTTCTGCTCGGCACCGATGTCCGACGGCTTTCTGATGCTCGCCCAGGCGCCCCAGGGAATCACCTGTTTCTGGGTGCCGCGCTGGTGTCCTGACGGAACGCGCAACGACTTCCAGATCCAGCGGCTCAAGGACAAGTTGGGTGATCGCTCCAACGCATCATCCGAGATTGAACTCGACGGCACCTGGGCCAGACGGGTCGGTGAGGAAGGCCGAGGGGTGCGCACGATCATCGAGATGGTCAACCACACCCGGCTCGACTGTTCACTGGGTGCAGCATCGATCATGCGACAAGGTGTCGCCCAGGCCACCTGGCATGCGCATCATCGAAAGGCCTTCGGCTCAGAGTTGGATCGCCATCCGTTGATGCAGAACGTGCTCGCCGACCTCGTCCTCGAGTCGGAGGCTGCCACCACCTCGGTGATGCGCCTCGCCCGGACCTTTGATTCGCCCCACGATCGACGTGAGCAGCTTCTGGCCCGGCTGTTGACCCCCGTCATCAAGTACTGGAGTTGCAAACGGGCACCCCAGCACGCGGCCGAAGCCCTCGAGTGTTTCGGCGGAGCCGGCTTCATCGAAGAGGGCGGCATGCCGAGGCTCTTCCGACAGAGCCCGCTCAATGGGGTCTGGGAGGGGTCCGGAAACGTGATCTGCCTGGACGTGCTCAGGGCACTTGGACGCTCGCCCGAGTCCCTCGAGGTCTTCTGGGACGAAGTCCAGACCGCAGGTGCCGGCGACCCCAGAATCGACTCCGCCGCGTCAAAGCTGCGTTCTGAGTTGACCGACGATTCGGCCCTGGAGGTCCGCGCCCGACGACTCGTCGAGTCCATGGCTGTGCTCTTCGAGGCCTCGCAGATGGTTCAGAATGCGCCCACCGCGCTGTCCGATGCGTTCTGCAACTCGCGGCTCGGCGGCGACGCGGGACTGGCGTTCGGGACGCTGCCGACGGGCACGGACTTCGAGTCGATCATTGCGCGCGCCCGGCCCGTCACGACTTGATCTGCGTCGACGTCAGCTCTGAGAGCGGTCACCACCCAGAATCCCACCGGTGCGAACTTTGGCGCTGACTTGAGGTCTACATACTGCTGGTTGGTAGGCTTGCCTACATGCTTCACATAGAAGGGGTTACCAAACGGTTTGCGGCGAAGGCCGAAGCCGTCGATGCCCTTGTGGGAGTGGACCTGGACGTCGACCGGGGAAGCTTTGCTGCGGTCCTGGGGGCCTCCGGATGTGGCAAGACGACGCTGTTGCGGATCATCGCCGGTTTTGAACGTCCCGACGCTGGGGAGGTTTGGCTCAACGGGCAACTGGTCGCTTCGAGCAACGTGCACGTACCACCGGAACGCCGCAACGTGGGGATCGTCGCCCAGGACGGTGCGCTGTTTCCGCATCTGAACGTCGCAGCGAACATCGCCTACGGACTCGATCATGGATGGACCGTCTTCCGCTCCGCGTCCCACCGGGCCAAACGGCTTGAGCGGGTCGAAGAACTCCTCGAACTGGTCGGTCTGCCGGGCATGGGTAACCGTCGTCCCGACGAACTCTCCGGAGGTCAGCAACAACGTGTGGCGCTGGCACGGGCGTTGGCACCCAGACCGACCATGATCCTTCTCGACGAGCCGTTCTCGGCGCTCGACGCAGGGTTGCGCGTCGAGGTGCGTGAGCAGGTACGCGACGTACTCAAGTCCCTCGGGACCACCGCCGTTCTGGTGACCCACGATCAGAGTGAAGCGCTGTCGATGGCCGACGACGTCGCCATCATGCGCTCCGGGCGAGTGGTGCAGTTCGGTGCGCCGAGCGAGGTCTACACCCATCCGAGTGACGCCGAGATAGCAGGGTTCCTGGGCGACGCCGTCCTGGTGCCCGGTGCGGTGACTCTGACGCTCACGGGCGCGGCGCAAGGCGATGTCTCTGCCGGTCTGGGAGACGACCTGGCAATCTCCAACGGCAGCGCAGCGCCTTCCGCCGGGGATGTCGAGCAGCTGGGGGTGAGTGCCCTGGCGGTCGCCGAACTTGACGGAGGGCAGTTCCGCCCGGCCGGCCAGCAGGTCAATTGTGTCTTCGGAATGCTCGATGCCGGCGATATCGGGGAATGCCGCAACGGCGAGAGCTGCACCGTTGTGCTCCGACCCGAACAGCTCGAACTCGCCGACACGGGACTGGCAGCCAAGGTCGCGGCGATCAGCTTCTACGGGCACGACGGCCTGGTCCGCCTTGACCTGGCCGAGCTACCCGACGGCGTGACCGTCCGTTGCAACAGCAAGGACCTGCCCCACGTCGGGGACCAGGTCCACGTCCGGGTCATGCCTGGAACCCTTGCTCATATTTCAAAATGACACCCAAAAGGATCAATAGATGAAACTTCGACCCACAGGCCCCCGCGCGGTGAAACTGGGAGCGCTGCTACTTGCACCTGCCTTGGCCCTCGGCCTGGTCTCGTGCACGAGCGATGCCAAGGACAGCGCTGATGGCGCCGCGTCGGACAGCATCATGGTCTACTCCGGCCAGCACGAAGACCTGGTCAAGGCCTTCGCAAGCGAATTCGAAAAGGAGAGCGGAATCAAGATCAAACTCCGCTCCGGAGACGACGCCGAGATGGTCAACCAGGTCATCGAGGAAGGCGACCGTTCCAAGGCCGACGTGGTGATCACCGAGGAGCCCGGTCCGATGGGTCAACTGGCGGGCAAGGGTCTTCTCGCCAAGGTCGACCCCGAGACCGAAGCCGTACCTGACCAGCGGTTCGTACCCTCCGACGGTGACTGGCTGCCTGTCTCGGGTCGGGTCCGTGTCATGTTCTTCAACCCGAACATGATCAGCGAGTCCGATCTTCCCAAGAGCGTTCTAGATCTGGTCAAGCCCGAGTGGAAAGGCCGGTTTGCCTACGCCCCGTCGGGAGCATTCACAACGACGGTCTCGTATCTGATCAACACCATCGGATCAGACGAGACTCTCGCCTGGCTCAAGGCGATCAAGGCCAACGGAATCAACGAACAGTCCAACGGCAAGGTGCGCGACAGCGTCGAAGCCGGACAGCACGAATTCGGCATCTCCAACCATTACTACTGGTATGTGTTGGCCAAGGAGAAGGGCGGAGCCGAGAACCTGGACTCCCGTGTCCACTATGTCGGCGGCAAGGACGCCGGTGGTCTGGTCCTCGCCTCGGGTGCCGGAATCCTGAAGTCCTCGAAGAACCAGGATGACGCCCAGAAGTTCCTGGCTTGGCTCGCCAGCGCAGACGGAGGACAGAAGGTCGTAGCGGCGATGTCACCGCAGTATCCGTTGACCCCGGGAGTCGTCAGCTCCTACAACCTCGAGCCGCTCGACAAGCTGGATCCACCCGTGTTCGACCAGGGATCTCTGGCAGATGTTGCCTCCGCAAGAGAGCTGATGATCCAGGCCGGTATTGTCTGAGCGTCGCAGGCCGCCAGCGCTACTGATAGTTGCCGCTGGAGCGGTGGCGGTTGCGTCACTGCTACCAGCGGCATACCTATTGCTGCGCGAAGGCTTCAGCTTCGGGCTGCTCAGTAAAGAGTTGTCCGCCCCGAGCACCGGACCACTTCTGTGGAACACGGTCCAGTTGGTCGTTCTGGTCACAACGGTATGCATGGTGATGGGCGTCGGGCTGGCGCTGCTCGTTTCACGGACCGACCTGCCGCTGCGCCGCTTCTGGACCGTGCTCCTCACCCTTCCCCTCGGGGTTCCCACGTTCGTAGGTTCCTACGCGTGGGTCGCCGCCAGCTACCGGCTGGTTCCCACATCGACATTCATCTACGGGCTCCGTGGCTCGGTCATAGTCCTGAGCCTCTCGTTGTTCCCCTACGTCTTTCTCCCGGTGGTCGTGGCGCTGCGTGGGCTGAACCCGGCACAGGAAGAGGCTGCGCGTTCAGTCGGGCACGGACCCGCGGCGGCGTTTCTGCGCGTGACGCTGCCCCAGTTGCGTGTCGCAATTGCCGGTGGCTCACTGATCATTTCGCTGCACCTCCTCGCCGAGTTCGGCGCCGTCCAGATGTTGCGCTTCCAGACCCTGACAACCGCGGTGGTCAACCGTGCGACCGTCCTTGGGTCACCAGAATCGGCCCGGGCGCTGGCCGTGGTGCTCGCCGGCGGAGCGTTGGTCCTGTTGGGGGTAGACCGACTGGTGCGGGGACGCGCCCAGCAGCCTCGAACCCATGGCGCTGCGCCCCGACCGCCGGACCGTTGGCGTCTGGGTCGCGCACGCTGGATCTGGTTCCTGGTGTGTGGGGCGGTGGTGGCGGTTGCATTGGGAGTGCCTCTGTATGCAACTTTCGCCGGACTCGCGGCCCACGCATCCGGCTCTGTCACCGGTGTCGACTGGGAACTTCTGTGGCACTCGACCGCCAACACGGCCCGTTACGGATTCGCGGCGGCGGTGTTCGCCACGGCGTGTGCGATTCCGGTCAGCATGATCTCGGTCCGTTATCCGGGAAAGTTCGCTTCGGCGGCGGAGCGGTCCACGTGGGTGGCGCGTGCGCTGCCAGGCGTGATCATGGCCCTCGCGCTGGTCTACATCAGCGTGCGCTGGGTCTACCCGATCTACCAGACCTCGACGCTGCTGATCATCGCCTACGTGATCATGTTCCTGCCGCTCGCCATTGGTGCCCAACAGGTTGGCTTCTCCCAGGCTTCAACCGACTATGACGACCTCTCACGCTCGCTCGGTAGTGGTCCGCTGGGCACGTTCCGACGGGTGACGCTGCCTCTGATTCTTCCGGCGATGGCCGCCGGAGCGATGTTCGTGGCGCTCGACGTAGGTAAGGAGCTCACCACAACTCTGCTGTTGCATCCGACGGGCGAGTACACCTTGGCGACCGCCCTGTGGGGCACGACCAACGGTGAAGTGCTCGACTTCTCCGCAGCGGCACCCTACGGGCTGGTCCTGTTGATCATCGGAGCGATCCCCGCAGCGCTGCTTGCCCGTCGAACGCTTCGCAGCTGATCCCCCGGCCCTAACCCAATGGGGTGACGGCTTGCCCCCTCGGTAATGTCGGATCGTGCCATCTGCCCATACTTCAACCATCCCGCTGTCGAGCACTCCACCGCTGCGCGACCTGTGGGGCTACGCCCGGGGACATCGTTCTCGGGTGGTACTCGCCACCACGATGTCGCTCCTGAACAAGGCCGCGGACATCGCCCCCGAGTTGTTGATCGGCGCCGCCGTCGACGTGGTGGTCAACGAGGGCGAGTCCTTCATCGGGCGCATCTTCGGCCTTCACGACCGCTTCGAGCAGCTGACGGTTCTGGCGATCGTCACCGCGATCGTCTGGATAATCGAGTCGATCACCGAGTACGTGGCGGTGGTCACCTGGAGGAACCTCGCACAGACGATCGAACACGAAACGCGCATGGATCTGTACCGGGGCGTGCAGGAACTCGATCTGTCGTACTTCGAGGACGTCACGTCGGGCGGTTTGATGGCGGTAATCAACGACGACGTCAACCAACTCGAACGCTTCCTCGACATGGGCGTACACAAGCTCATCATCACCGCTGCGAACGTCGTCTTCGTCGGGGTCGTCTTCGTGATCATCTCGCCGCTGCTGGCCGTGTTGTCGTTCCTGCCGATACCCGTCATCGTCACCGGTTCCCTCCTTTACCAGAACCGCCTGCAGCCCCGATACGCCAAGGTGCGCGCTGCAGCCGGGAACATCTCCGACACCCTGACAAACGGGCTCGGCGGTATCGCGACGATCAAGGCCTTCAACGCAGAGCGTCGTGACGCCGAGAGGGTGGAGGCCGACAGCGACCACTACCAGTCGGTGAACCTGGACGCGATCCGTCTGTCCACCGCCTTCCGCCCACTCATCCGTACCGCGGTTCTGTCTGGATTCATCATGACCCTGGTGGTGGGCGGTCGCGCCGCTCTGCGAGGGGACCTTGACGTCGGACTCTTCTCGGTCCTGGTCTTCATGACCCAGCGGCTGTTGTGGCCCCTGAGCGACCTGGGTGAAACGCTCGACCTGTACCAAAGGGCCATGGCGTCATGTCGGCGGATCTTCGGGCTTCTCGGAGTCCAGCCGACGATCCTGAGCGGCCCGGTCGAACTCGCCCAGCCGGTTCGCGGCGAAGTCGTCTTCGACGACGTCCACTTCGCCTACAAGTCCGGTCACGACGAAGTGCTCAGGGGGCTTTCGATCCGTGTCCCAGCAGGCGAGACGCACGCCATCGTGGGCGCTACCGGGGCCGGCAAGTCAACGGTGGTCAAGCTGTTGCTGAGGCTCTACGAACCGGCGTCTGGAAGCATCACGATGGACGGAATCCCCATCGAGGACCTGACGCTCCCGTCGCTGAGGGGAGCGACGGGCTTTGTGGCGCAGGACGTGTACCTGTTCCACGGAACGGTCCGGGAGAACCTCGCCTACGGGCGCCCCGAGGCAACCGACGAAGAGATCATGCGCGCCGCCGACCAGGCCGAGGCGTCGGAATTCATCCGAGCGATGCCACAGGGCCTCGACACGGTCGTCGGGGAGCGTGGACAGAAGCTCTCGGGAGGGCAACGACAGCGGTTGACCATCGCACGGGCGATCCTGGCCGACCCTGCCGTGCTGGTCCTTGACGAGGCAACCTCGGCGGTCGACAACGAGACCGAAGCCGCGATCCAGCGTTCGCTCGAGCGGGTCACGGTTGGGCGCACAACCCTGGTGGTCGCTCACAGGCTCTCGACGATCCGTCATGCCGACTGCATCCACGTGATGGAGGCAGGCAAGGTGATCGAGGCGGGCACGCACGAGGAACTGGTCGAACTCGGCGGTCTGTACGCCGCGTTCTGGCGGGTCCAGACCGGTGAAGCCCGCGTCGGTGACGCCATCTGACGCGACCGTGGGAGCAGGCGGTCGGTTGCACCGATCGAAGTGAAGCGTCGGAAGCGCGACCTACGGTCATGCTCGTGCGTGTGTCACGTGTGAGGAAAAACGAGTTCGTTCTGCAATGATCGACGACGGCAGCTTCGTCGCCCTGGTCAGGGAGGAACATCGCGGGGTCGTCGCGGCGTCGATGATGATCGTCGGCAGCACCGCGCTCGCCGAGGAGATCGTCCAGGACG
>JBATWQ010000432.1:0-21805 GCA_049672765.1 Microthrixaceae bacterium
GATCCAACTGGTCCACGACCAGCTTTCTCAACAGAAGCAGCCGATCGTCGACGCCGGGAGCTTTCAGCAGACGTTGCTTGTCGAAGGGACCGACTGGAGTCAGGCTCGCCAGCAGATACGAGCCAGCGACCGGGTCATCGGGAATCTCGAAGGTCGACGGGGCGACCTGGTGTCCGAGTTCCACGGCGGTGGCCAACAGGTGGCGCAGATCCCGGGTGCAGGACCTGTACAAGCGGACTGTGTCGGGACTCCCTAGCTCTGAAGTGTCCGGATCGCCGTCGGTGGACCCGCCGGGCGCGGTCTGGGTCCGCGTCCGCGTGTGGCTCTGGGTCTCTTCCGGCCAAACCGAAACTTCGGCGCAGGGGTAGGGCGCGTCCGGAAGCCAGTGTTCAACCCGTATCCGCTCGATCCCGATCACCACGATGGCTTGGTGGCCATCGGCCATCGGTTGGTGGCGGACGATGCGAACCAGCGTGCCGACATCGCTGCGGAAGTCTCCGCCGCCGACTTCGCTGCCGCGTTCGATGAGTACCACCCCGAATGTGCGGTCCCCGGCCATCACGTCAACGAGCATCTGCTGGTAGCGCTCCTCGAAGATGCGCAACGGCAGCGGCATACCCGGCAGTACCACTGTCCCTAGCGGGAACATGGGTGTCACGGTCACCACAGCAGGCTAGATGGCCTTCCGGCCCTCAACCGTGCTCGACGCTCGTCCAGCGTCGCGTCGCCCGGGCAGGTCGTAGACGCCAGCCCAGATGTGAGCGACTGTTATGCCGCTGAGCCTGCTGGCGTCGCGGCAACGGCGTTAGCAGGAGCGCTCCTGCGGGTCCTCACCACCGGTGTCGTGTCGACGGGTCCGTGCGGCTCGTCAGCCACCTCGTAGCAAGGTGCGTGGAAGTGCTCCACTCTGTCCCAGCGATCGTCGACGTACACGTTGCAGATGACCTTCTTGGGGCGCACCTTCGCCTGGAACTTGATCCTCTCGAGACACAGCTGACACTCGACGGTGGAGCCGGGCTCCACGTCTCTGAGAACTGCCCTGCTGAGGCTGTTCTTGGTCGTCGTGGTCGAACTGGTCGAAGTGAGGGTCCCCATGCCTTGGTGATCGGTGCCCGCGGCTCCGTGCCTGAACAATCCCGGCCGAAATGAGCCGAATGACCCAGACGACACCTCGCCGTGGGACTTAGCGGGTGAGCGGCTTGTACTTCACACGGTGTGGCTGGGCCGCGTCGGCTCCAAGTTCCTTGCGACGGAATGCCTCGTAGTCGCTGAAGTTTCCTTCGAACCAACGGACCTGGGAGTCGCCCTCGAAGGCCAGCATGTGTGTGGCGATCCGGTCGAGGAACCAACGGTCGTGGGAGATGACCACAGCGCAGCCCGGGAACGACTCGAGTGCGTCTTCCAGTGCCCGGAGCGTGTCGATATCGAGGTCGTTGGTCGGCTCGTCGAGCAGCAGGACGTTGCCGGCGGTGCGTAGGAGCTTGGCCAGGTGGACCCGGTTGCGCTCACCGCCCGAGAGTTGTCCGACCTTTTTCTGCTGATCGGGACCCTTGAACATGAAACTCGCGCAATAGACCCGGCTGTTGACCTCCCGATTGCCGACCTTGAGGAAGTCGTGGCCACCGGTGATCTCTTCATAGAGGGTGTTATCGGGATTGAGTGAGTCCCTCGACTGGTCGACGTAGGACAGGTCCACGGTGCTACCGACGGTTATCTCACCCGAGTCGGGAGAGTTATCCGTCGTGTTGCCCTCGAAGGCGTTGACGATCATGCGGAACAGGGTCGTCTTGCCGACGCCGTTCGGACCGATGACTCCGACGATGCCGGAGCGGGGCAGGGTGAAGCTGAGGTCCTCGATGAGCAGCCGGTCGCCGAAACCCTTGGTGACGGACTTTGCCTCGATGACCTGGTCACCCAGGCGCGGGCCCGGGGGAATGACGATCTCAAGTCGACCGTCGGAAACCTTGTCCGTTTCGGCCTGGGTGCGGAGTTCTTCGTAGGCCTGGAGACGGGCCTTGGACTTGGCGTGGCGGGCCTTGGGGGCCATGCGCACCCACTCGAGTTCACGCTCGAGTGTCTTGCGGCGGCCTTCCTTCTCCTTCTCGTCGAGCGCCATGCGGCGCTCCTTCTGCTCGAGCCAGCCGGTGTAGTTGCCCTCGAAGGGGTAGCCGCGGCCGCGCTCCAACTCCAGAATCCACTGTGCGACGTTGTCCAGGAAGTAGCGATCGTGGGTGACGGCCACAACCGTCCCCGGATACTCCTGCAGGTAGCGCTCCAGCCAGGCGACGGACTCTGCGTCCAGGTGGTTGGTCGGTTCGTCGAGGAGAAGTAGGTCGGGCTTGGACAGCAGCAGTCGACAGAGAGCCACGCGCCTGCGCTCTCCACCCGACAGCTTGGTGACATCGGCATCCTGTGGGGGAGTGCGGAGCGCGTCCATGGCGATGTCGATCGTGCGCTGCAGATCCCACGCACCCGCGGCTTCGATCTTGGCCTCGAGTTCGGCCTGCTGGGCGCCGAGCTTCTCGTAGTCGGCATCTGGGTCGCCCCACGAAGCCATGAGCGCGTCGTATTCGGTAAGCAGACCAGAGACGGCTGCGACGCCATCCATGATGTTGCCCATCACGTCCTTGTCCGGATCGAGTTGGGGCTCCTGTTCGAGCATGCCGACGGTGTATCCGGGGGTGAGGCGGGCCTCGCCGGTGAAGTGGTCGTCGACGCCGGCCATGATCTTCAGGATCGTGGACTTGCCCGATCCGTTGGCTCCGATGACGCCGATCTTGGCTCCCGGGAGGAAGCTCAGCGTGATGTCCTGGAGAATGTCCCGGTCCGGGGGGATGAACTTGTTCACCCGGTGCATGGTGAAGATGTACTGAGCGGCCATAGGCGCTGATCGTACCGGTGATCTACGCGACGGCCGAACCGGCCCAGACTCTCGAACACCCGCCCTGGCGCTCCTGGCGCTCAAGAACAGAGCGGGCCCGGACCGTTGTCCGAACCCGCCCTACAAACTCGATTCTCCCGATCGGGAGGCTCGACTCAGCGCTTCTTTGCTGGCGCCTTCTTGGCCGTGACCTTCTTGGCGACGGTCTTCTTTGCTGGCGCCTTCTTGGCTGTGACCTTCTTGGCGACGGTCTTCTTTGCCGGTGCCTTCTTGGCCGTCACCTTCTTGGCAACGGTCTTCTTGGCGGGAGCCTTCTTTGCTGCAGCCTTCGTGGCAGACGCCTTCGTCGGCGCCTTCTTGGCCGTCACCTTCTTGGCAACGGTCTTCTTGGCAACGGTCTTCTTTGCTGGAGCCTTCTTGGCCGTGGCCTTCTTCGCGACGGTCTTCTTAGCTGCAGCCTTCGTGGCAGACGCCTTTGCAGGAGCCTTCTTGGCTACGACCTTCTTGGCCGGCGCCTTCTTTGCCGTAGTTTTCTTCGCTGCGGCCTTCTTTGCCGGTGCCTTCTTCTTTGCTACCACTGCTGCCTCCTCGGCTGGCTCCCTCAAGAGGAACGTTGGGTTGGTGTCCTCGGCGTCGTCCCGGTCCGGATCACTTGATCCGGACCTTGACATCGTCGATGCCGAATCGGCTTCGAACTGTTCGAAGCCGGGTAGTGCAAGGTCGATACCCCTCCTCGGGGTGTCGAATCCTTGCACGATGAAGGGGCGAACCTCACCCATCGCGAGCACTTCACGTGCGCTGCGCGGAGCGGGGTCTCCCATCGACTTGAGTGAGACGTAACAGCGGGCGCCGTCGACGTCCACGTAGGCGCCATGCGAGGAGAACTCGATGACTGTGGCATTGGCCGTAGACCCGAGTGGGTGCGAAGTGACGAAGTTGAGAAAGTTGACCGGCGTGTTGATAGGTGCCGACGACTTCGACCTGGAACGCGACGACGACCGACTCTTGCCCTCTGCCTTGTCGGAGGTGGACTTGCCGCCTGCGGCCGAGGAGGCAGGTGCCTGGACCTTGGAGCCGGAGTTGGAGCGCGATTCGGAGCCGGAGTTGGAGCGCGATTTTGACTTGTCGGCGTCGGAGATGGTCTGGTCCGATCGGGTGTCCGGAGACTTTGCTTGCCCTTTGCCACCCGAGGTCCTGCCCGAGGATCCCCGTCCGGAGGACCCGCGCTCTGACGTGGCTCTCTCCGCGTCGGATGACGCCTTGTCGTCCGGTGCGGAAGCGGACTTCCTGCCCCGCGACTTCGGAGACGTCGTACTCGTGGTTCCTTCGTCGTTGGACGAAGCGGATTTGGACGCCTTCGCATCGCGGGTCGCCCGTCGACTCACGGGACCGCGGACGGGTACCCGCGCAACGAAGACCCAGCCAACCCCGGGGACCGGCTTTCCTCCCCATAGGCGTCCCTCGGTGAAGAGCCACTCGTAGGTCGCGTGGAACTCCTGGAACGAGTCGTTCGACAGGATCGTCGCGCCGGAGCGCTCCGCGATCTGAAGGACAAAGGCGTCGCCCCGACCTACAGCTCCGGCCGGGGGTGTCAGAAGCTCTCCGTTTAGAACGGCTTCCTCGTACTGGTCCCTCTCGGAAGCGTCGATTCGATGCGCAAAAGTTGCGTCGACAACTACTACCAGGTTGTCGAAGTGGTGCTCCTGGACGAAGTCTCGAACGGCTTCATCCAGCTGGGCGAGCGAAGGGATCGTCCGTCCTTCGGTAGCGATGTTTGATCCGTCAACGACGAGGTGTGAGTTGGCCATCTCGGTCCATTAGTGAAGCAGGGATTTGGGAGAAAACCGCGCAATTCTCGAAAGTCCTTATCGTTTCATTTACAAGTATCGACGGCGGCAATCGATGGCGCTGTCCCACACATACCCAGTGGGGGTACCGAAGGCCGTAGAATCAGCGGATGATTTCAGCTGTGTTCTTCGACTTCGGAGGCGTGCTCCTGTCGAGCCCCTTCGAGGCGTTCGAGTTGTACGAGAAGACCATCGATGTTCCGAGCGGCACAATTCGGATGATCAACGCAAACAACCACCACGGCAATGCCTGGGCGCGGCTGGAGCGCGGTGAGTTGGATGTCGATTCCTTCGTCGATGAGTTCGAGGCCGAAGCCCGCGCCGCCGGTGTATCCCTCGACGGGCACGAGGTGCTGAAGTGCTTGCATGGTGAACTACGGCCACGGATGGTCGAGGCTCTCCGCAGGTGTAGTGGGCGTTTCCGCACTGCGCTGCTGACCAACAACTTCATTTCGGGCAGTCCCGACTGGTCGAGTGGAGGGTCATTCGCTCCGGTACTCGAGTATTTCGACGTTGTCGTCGAGTCCTCCCTGGCCGGTTGTCGCAAGCCCGAGCTCGAGTTCTACGAGACTGCGCTGGAACGCGTCGGGGTCGCGCCGTCGGAAGTGGTGTTCCTTGATGACCTCGGGGTGAATCTGAAGCCCGCCCGCGAGATGGGAATGACGACAATCAAGGTCGAGGACCCAGATGTGGCCATCCAGGAGCTACAGGAAATCGTGGGGATCGAGCTTTCCTGAGCCCCTGCGCCCGCCGCTAGTCACCTGGGGCCCTGAGCCCGCCGTCATTCAGCGGAAGGCCTTGGGCCGTCATTCAGCGGAATGGGTTGCTCTGGTTCTTGGGCTGTAGTGGCGACATGGAGGCTGCCAGAATTATCTCCTGCTCCTGGGCGTGGATTGCGTGGCTGCCAGTGGCGGGGCTTGCCTCGTCCGGACGGCTGATCCTGCGGATCGTGAACGCGTCTCCGTGCGCTTCGAACAGTCGGCCCTTGACCGAGTTCCAGGCACCCATGTTCTCGGGTTCCTCCTGGAGCCAGACGATCTCACGCAGCGAGGGATAGCGCTGGATCTCCTTCGAGATTGCCTCGTACGGCCACGGGTAGAGCTGCTCGACACGGGCGACAGCGATGTTCTCGCCCAGCTGGTCGCGGATGGTGATCGCCTCATGGCCGATCTTGCCCGACGCCAGGACAAGCCGGGTGACGGTTGAGGCGTCGATGGCCCCAGAGGTTTCACCGAGTAGCTCCTCGAAGGTCCCGTGGGTCAGGTCCTCGAGCGGGGAACGCCAGCGCTTGTCGCGGAGTCCGGACTTGGGGGTCGTGACGATCAATGGCTTGCGCACCGTGCGTAGCACCTGGCGGCGGAGCAGGTGGAAGTACTGCGCAGCGCTGGTCGGCTGACACACCTGGATGTTGTCCTCTGCGCAAAGCGTCAGGAACCGCTCGAGGCGAGTGGAGGAGTGTTCCGGCCCCTGGCCTTCGTAGCCGTGTGGGAGCAGCATGACCAGACCAGAGGTCTGACCCCACTTGTCCTCGGCGGCAACGATGAACTGATCGATGATCGTCTGGGCGCCGTTGGCGAAGTCGCCGAACTGGGCCTCCCAAATGACCAGGGCGTCGGGGTTCTGGACCGAATAGCCGTACTCGAAGCCGAGCGCCGCGTACTCACTCAACAGCGAGTCGTAGATCCAGAGTTGCGTGTACGGCGGATTCTCGAGCCCCAGCAGGGGAGTGAACTCGTTGCCCGTGTGGTAGTCGAACAGGGTCGAGTGACGGTGCGAGAACGTGCCGCGACGCGAATCCTGTCCGGCCAGGCGAACCGACGTCCCCTCGTGGAGAAGCGTGCCGAACGCGAGCGACTCTGCCAGGGCCCAGTCGACGTGTCCGTCACCGATGAGGGCGTCGCGATTCGAAAGCTGCTTGGTCAGCTTCGGGTGAACGGTGAAGCCCTCGGGGATCGTGCTGAGAACCGAGTAGACGGTGTCGATCTCCTCGTTGGTGACACCGGTGTCGATCTGGGGAAGGACACCCTGGTTCGGGGGATGCGGGGCAGCGACGAACTCTTCGGCCGGAGCGCCCTGACGGGTCTCGTCGAGGGCTGCCTGAAGGCGCCCGTGGAAGTCCTCGAGTGCCTTCTCTGCTTCCTCCATGGTGAAGTCACCGCGACGCACCAGCGTTTCGACGTACTGCATCCGCACGTTCCGCAGGCGCTCGATCGTCTGGTACATGAGCGGCTGGGTATAGCTCGGATCGTCGCCCTCGTTGTGTCCATGGCGTCGGTAACAGACCATGTCGATAACGACGTCCTTGTGGAACTTCTGGCGGTACGCGTAGGCCAGCCGGGCAACCCGGACACAAGCTTCTGGATCGTCGCCGTTGACGTGGATGATCGGCGCCTGGACTGCCTTGGCGATGTCGGTGCAGTACTCCGAGGACCGCGCCGACTCGGGTGGTGTGGTGAACCCGAGTTGGTTGTTGACGATCACGTGGATCGTTCCACCGATCCGGTAGCCCTTGATGAGCGAGAGGTTGAGCGTTTCGGCAACGACTCCCTGACCTGCGAACGCGGCGTCTCCGTGCATCAGGATCGGCAGGACCGGGAAACGGCGGTCGCGGTCGTGGGGGATGGCGTCCATGCGTGCACGCGCCATGCCCTCGACGACGGGGTTGACGGCTTCCAGGTGCGACGGGTTGGCGGCGAGAGCCACCGGCATCGACGCTCCACTGCGTGCGGTGAAGGTCCCCTCGGCGCCGAGGTGGTACTTGACGTCGCCCGAACCTTGGATCGAATCGGGATCGACGTGACCCTCGAATTCACGGAACAGCTGCGCATACGACTTGCCGACGATGTTGGCCAGCACGTTGAGCCGACCACGGTGTGACATGCCCAGCACGGCTGAGTCGAGCCCGTCGTCGACCGCGGATTCGAGAATCGTGTCGAGAATCGGAATAAGCGACTCGGCGCCTTCGAGTCCGAAGCGCTTCTGGCCGACGTACTTGGTCGCCAGAAAGCGCTCAAGAGCCTCGGCTGCATTGAGCCGACCCAGGATGTGTCGCTGGTCGTCAACCGGCAGCTTGGTCGAGGCGCCCTCGACCTGCTCCTGGATCCAACGCTTCTCCTCGGGCTCCTGGATGTGCATGAACTCGATGCCGACCGTCCGGCAGTACGCATCGCGAAGCACATGGAGGATGGTGTCGAGAGCGAGCCTGGCGCGACCGCCGACCTGCGCGTAAATACCGGTTTCGCCACCGGTCAGAAACTCACGGTCGAGATCCCAGATTGTCAGGCCGTAGGTCGCAGGGTCGAGCTCCGAGTGCATCTCGGGCTGCTTGGCAGTGAGCGGATCGAGGTCGGCGATCAGGTGGCCACGCACCCGGTGCATGTTGATCAGCGTCGATACCTGCATCTGCTTCTCGACCTGGGATGAACCGTTGTCGGTCAGCGACGAGTTGGTGTCCTGGCGCCACAGCACTGCTTCGTAGGGGACCCCTACGGAACGGAACACGTCGCCGTAGAAGTCGTTCTTGCCGAGCAGAAGGTCTGCCATTTCCTTGAGCATGATGCCGGACTCGGCGCCCTGGATGATCCGGTGGTCATAGGTCGACGACAGGGTGATGACCTTGGAGATGCCCAATTCGGCGATTGTGACCGGATCCGCACCGGCGAAACTCGTTGGATAGGCGAGCGACCCGACTCCGACGATCAGACCCTGGTTCGGCATGAGCCGGGGCACGGAACGCTCGGTCCCGATCGTCCCCGGATTGGTGAGGCTGATGGTGACACCGCTGAAGTCGTCGACGGTCAGCTTGTTCGTCTTGGCCTTGCGGATGAGTTCGTCGTACACGGCGATGAACTCGGCAAAGTTCATCTGGTCGGCGTTCTTGATGCAGGGGACCAACAGAGAGCGCGACCCGTCGCGCTTCTCCATATCGATGGCGATTCCCAGACCGATGTGTTCGTTCTCGACCAGCAGGGGGCTGCCGTCGGGACCCTCGGCGTACGAGTTGTTCATCCGTGGGACGTGATCTGCAACGGCGCGGACGAGCGCGTAACCGATCAGATGGGTGAAGCTGATCTTGCCGCCGCGCGTCCGGCCCAGATAGCCGTTGACGATCTTGCGGTTGACCTCTAGAAGCTTGGCAGGCACCTCGCGATATGACGTCGCAGTGGGGACTTCCAGGCTGGCTTCCATGTTCGCCACGATCCTGGACGCGGCGCCCCGGATCGGTTGACCGATCGTGGTTTCTGCTCCGGTGGATCCGTTGGCGCTCGCCGGCTTGGGCGCCGGGGAAGCGGGTGATGGAGTCGAAGACGGCGCCGACGAGCCCGCTGGCGGGGAAGCAGTCGTCGTGGCCGCCGGTGCGGCTGACGCCTGAGCTGAAGCCGTGGTCGAGGCGCCCGCAGCGGAAGGGGACGAACCCTGGGTCACCCCGGTTGACGCTGCCGAATTGCCAGAACCCGGAGGAGCACCATGTGCCGCGCCGGTCGGGCGGTAATTGGTGAAGAACCCCTGCCAGGTCTCAGAAACCGAGGAGGGGTTCTCTGTGAACTTTTCATACATCTCTTCAACCAACCATGCGTTTGGTCCAAGAGGTTCGGAAGCGTGATCGTCGGCCACGGTCATCAGCCTATCTGTCAGCGACGGGGTGTTTCCGCGACGGTAGGCGTGCTTGAGGCACAAAGGGCGGCGCGGACGACCTAGATTTCGACCGTGCTGATCGCCACCTGGAACGTAAATTCGCTCAATGCCCGAATGCCGAGGGTCGAGCAGTGGTTGACCGAAATGGCCCCTGATGTGCTGTGCATGCAGGAGACCAAAATGACCGACGCGCAGTTCCCGTCGATGGATTTTCAGCGTCTCGGCTATGACTCGGTCCACTACGGCCAAGGACGCTGGAACGGCGTCGCGATCCTCTCCAAGGTCGGCATCGAGGACGTCGTGTTCGGGTTCAACGACGGGGCTGATCCCGACCCGGATGCCCGAATCGTGTGGGCGACCTGTGGGGGAGTTCGGGTCTCGTCGGTCTATGTGCCCAACGGTCGTGAACTCACCAACGACCATTACGTCTACAAGCTCGACTGGCTCGCAAGGCTCCGGACGCATCTAGACACCCACCACGACCCTGCCGAGCTGCTGGTCATTCTCGGTGACTGGAACGTCGCTCCGACAGACGCCGATGTGTGGGACGCTGCGGACTTCGTCGGGATGACCCACGTGAGCCCACCCGAACGCGACGCGATAGCCAGGGTCAAGGATTGGGGCCTTGTGGACACGCTTCGTGAGCGTTACCCGGACGACGGGATCTACACGTTCTGGGACTACCGCAATGGTGACTTCCACAAGCGCCGGGGAATGCGGATCGACTATTTACTGTCGACCGCTCCGCTGGCTGCTCTGTGTGAAGCCGACCTGGTCGACCGCAACGCCCGCAAGGGGACCAAACCGTCCGATCACGCTCCCGTGCTAGGACTCTTCAAGGTCTGAGGCGGGCTGGTCAAACAGTGCCGACCCACCGGCCGGACAACACGACTTTGGCAGGAGGACTGCGTGAACGAAGAGAGTGCGGCCGAGAACGAAGGCAGTGCACAAGTTGAGACTGGTGGGAGCCCCGCAGCGGATACTGGCGACGGCCGGGCAGGGGCTACTGGCGACGGTCCGGCAGGGGACGGCAGGGGCGGACTCGGAGCAGTCCTCGCCAAGGCCGAAATCCCACCTGATCACAGCCCCAGAGTCGAAGGCCTGGGTCTACTGGCGATGACGCCGGAGCGTCTCGGTGCCCGCCGTCTTGCCGACGCGATGCGACAGATTATCGACCTCTTGGTGTCGACCACCGCGGGCGCCGAGGAACTGGATCGTGCGGCACGCGTGGCCGAGTCCTTCGTCGAGGAGCTGAGGGCACTGCCGGCGGGATTGACGTACCTGGGCTTTGCCGAAGCGGCGAACTCCGGAGGCGAGGTCGAGGGCGTCCGGGCCGGCGATCAAGATTGGTTCGGCTTTTTCGACCACAGCCCGTTCATCGGGCTCGCCAACCCGCTGTCACCTCCGATGGTTCTGGAATACGGCGAGAACGAGGTCCGCGGGACGGTGACCTTCGGCGCCGCGTACGAAGGTCCGCCCGGATGCGTTCACGGTGGCTACATCGCAGGTGTTTTCGACGAACTGCTCGGCTCGGCGCAGTCCCTTTCAGGCTCGGCCGGCATGACGGCACACCTCGGCGTCGACTACCGGTCGCCGACTCCGCTCCACGTCGAGTTGGAACTGCTGGGCCGCTTCGAACGACGTGAGGGGCGAAAGATTTTCACCACTGGTGAGATTCGTGCGGGTGGTCATGTGACGGCCGAGGCGCAGGGACTTTTCATCCAGATGGATCCGGAGAGGTTCAAGTCGCTACTGGCCGAACGCGACGGCACCGACTGAGCCGGGCTCGGCCGCGTGAGCGGCAAGCAGGCATGGGAGCGCGGGTGACGCCAGAGGCGTACCCGGGCCAGCTGCTCTGCCGTTCTGTTGGTCAGCTGCCGCTCGGGCGGCCGGCGTTGTCCTCGGTGATTATCTCGATCAGGTCATCTCCGTAGCGCTGGACCTTCACGGCTCCGATGCCGCTGATCTGGAGCAGGGCCCTGCGGGTGTCGGGCCGCTTCTTGGAAAGTTCCATCAGAGTCGCATCGTTGAACACGACGAACGCCGGAACGTCGGCCGCGTCGGCCTGCTTCTTTCGCCAGCGACGCAGCGACTCGAACAGGGGAAGGTCTTCCCCCAACTCCGACGGCCCGGACTTGGGAATGGACTCTCTGGCCCGTCGGGCGCGCCTGGCGCCTTCTCTGCCAGCAAGAACCGGTGCGGCGGTTCCAACGGTGGAGCTGACGATCTCGACCCACGGTGATGGTTTGCGTTTGGCGTCGCGTGAGCCGAAGGTTCGACTCGCCGCCCAGGAACAGCTCAGTTCGTCGCGGGCACGTGTCATCGCCACGTAGAGGAGTCGTCGTTCCTCGTTGACAGCCTCGGGAAGATCCTTGGCATGGTGGATCGGCACGTAGCCCTCCTCGAGTCCGGCGAGGTGCACTACGGGCCACTCAAGACCCTTGGCAGCGTGGAAGCTCATAACTTCGACGGCCTCGCCCCCAGCCCGGTCTTCGCCGCGCAGCGTCGACGTCAACCAGGCCAGGAAGCCGACAGTCCCACCGGTGGGATCGAGAACCGTGTACTCACGCCCGAGCCGTACCAGTTCGACCAGGTTTGCCGCCCGGTCATCCGAGAGTCCGGGCTGGGAGTTCTTGGGCTGGGAGTTCTGGGCCTGAGAATTCCCGGCCTGGGAATCATCGAGCTGCGAGTTCGCGGTCTGGGGGTTCGCCGGTGGCGCCTCGTTGTCGTCGGGTAGGGCGCCCGGGGCGAGTCGCCTGACGTTCTCCTCGATGTCGCCGAGGGCCATCTGCAACGAAGTCGATCGCCGCAGCGTGCCCAGCGCCGACTTGATCTCGGGTTGTTGGAGCAGATCGCCGGCACCCCGTACGTGGTAGGGGATGCCGGCACGGCCCAGTTCTTCGGTGATGAGTGTTGCCTGGGCGTTGGTGCGAACCAGTACGGCCTGCTGGGACCAACTGGCACCCGGCGGGTGATGATCGCGGATCGAGCGTGCTATTCCCTGCGCCTCGAGCGCGGCGTCGTCGTAACGGGTCACGATCGGGACCGGACCGTCTGGCCGGTTCGCCTTCAGCTTGATGGGAGCGCTGTAGCCGGCGTCGAGCACCGCGTTGGCGACCGTCAGCACCTGGGGTGTCGATCGGTAGTTCTGGTCGAGCAGGACGGTGGAGCCGCCTGGGAAGTAGGTGTCGAAGTCGGTGAGATACCTGGCGTCGGCACCGTTCCATGCATAGATGGCCTGATTGGGATCACCGACCACGCACAGGTCCGACTCGGGCCCCAACCATGCTGATAGCAGCCGGTGCTGGAGCGGGTTTACATCCTGGAACTCGTCGACGAAAAGGTGCCTGAACCGCCAATGCCGGGCCGAGGCATATACCGGATCGGCATCAAGGTCCCGGGCGGCGAGTCGGAGCAGATCATCGAAGTCGACGAGGCGACGGCGGAGCTTCTCCTTGGCGAACCTCTCGTAGATCTCTGCCACCGTTCCGAGTGCCACGGGTGGCCTCCGATGGGCAGCCGAAGCCGCCCTTTCGTAAGTCTCGGGAGTGATCATGCGGGCAGCAGCCCACTCGATTTCCCCCACGACATCGATGGTCGAACCCCGATCCTTCGAGGACATGAGGCGACTGACGAACCCGACCTTGCGGTCGAGTAGCTCCGGCGGAGAGATCCGACGTTCCTCCCAGCGCTGGCGTAGCTGCGCGTACGCGATGGAGTGGAAAGTGCCCGAGTTGATGCCACCGCGAAGGCCCAGCCTGGCGAGGCGATCTCGGAGTTCGCTCGCGGCCTTACGGGTGAATGTGACTGCCAGGACCCGATTCGGGTCGAGCGTGAATTCCTGGGAACGGTAGGCGATGCGGTGGGTCAGTACTCGTGTCTTGCCCGAGCCGGCGCCAGCGAGAATGCGCAGCGGGGAACTCTCGGTCGTGACCGCTTCGCGCTGCGCGGGATTCAGCCCGCGCAGGAGCCGCTCTGCGTTCTGGTGGTCACGACGCGTGTCGGATGTGGGCGGGGAAGGCACGTTCGGACGGTATCAGTGGCCGGTGACAGCGAGGGCGGGTAGACCCGCCCGCGCTGTCCCGCGCCTCAAGCCCGAGAACCGACGTGGCTCGGAACCCGGTCGGCCACTGGGTCAGCCTTCCAGGTCGGCGAGCTGCTCTGCTTCATCTGCCTGCTGGGCGGCCACCGCCGCGTGGACCTTCTCCATGTCCAGCGCCCTCACCTGGGAGATGACATCATCGAGTGCCGCCTCGGGAAGCGCTCCCGGCTGGGAGAACACGAGTACGTCCTCGCGGAAGATCATCAGGGTCGGGATCGATTGGATGCCGGCAGCGCCGGCCAGGTCCTGGTTGGCCTCGGTGTCGACCTTGGCGAACACCAAGTCCGAGTTGCGCTCTGCTGCGGCTTCGAACACAGGAGCGAAGGCCCGGCACGGACCACACCACGACGCCCACCAGTCGACCAGGACGATCGGGTTGTTGGTCACCGTGTTGTCGAATGTTTCCGATGTCAGCTCGATCGTTGCCATTGGCTTTCTCCGTGGAAGTCGGGGTGCCCCGGTGGGGGAGTCGGGGATGCTCCCGTGAGATCAGGAAAGATCCCATCGGGACCAAGGGACAACGCCCGAGCGTCTCTCGATATTCCTTCCGGGATACGCTTCGTCGGTGGCATTCAAGAGCTCGAACCTCTACCGCGAAGAAAAGCTCATCCTCGACCTGCACCCACATTGGGTGATGCTCGGCGAAGCGGTCCTCGCACTGGTTGCATCCATCGTGTTCGGCCTGTGGGTCTGGTGGGGCTGGAGCCCGGATGGAACCTTCGGCTCGATCGTCTACGGCGCAACCGCGGTCCTGGTCATCGGTGCGTTGCTGTTCTTCCTACAACGCTGGATGAAATGGATCTCGACGAACTTCGTCGTCACGACCGACCGCTGCATCTTCCGCGAGGGGATTATTTCCAAGCGCGGTATCGAGATCCCGCTCGAGCGGATCAACACGATCTTCTTCAACCAGGGCATTTTCGATCGCATCGTGGGCGCTGGCACGTTGACCATCGAGTCGGCGGGCGAGAACGGCGTGCAGACCTTCACCGACGTTCGCAAGCCCATGATGGTCCAACAGGAGCTGTATCAGCAGATGGAGGACAACGAGAACCGCAAGTTCGACCGGGTCCGAGCTCCTGCCCAGCTTTCGGTGGCTGACGAGGTGGCCAAGCTGGCGGTCCTGCTCGACCAGGGTGTTCTCTCGCCCGAGGAATTCGACTCGCAGAAGGCCGCACTGTTCCGACAGCAGCCTTGATCTGGCGTAGGCCCGACCAGAGCTGCTCGCTCGGCCCGAGTCCCTCACCGATCGGCCAGCCTCACGGATCGGCCAGAACTTCGACTTTCGCTCCGCCGCTGGGCGTGACGTGCCAGCCGTCGAGCAAGACCCCAGGGTCGGCCAGCGCAACGACGCATCCACCGAATCCCGCGCCGGTTAGTCGCGCCCCGTGGACGCCGGGGGTTGCGCACAGCCTCTCGACCAGTTCGTCGAGCGCCTCGGTCGACACGTCGAAGTCCTTGCGAAGGGACATGTGGCTCATCACCATCAGCTCGCCCGCCCCGACGACGTCACCGGCCGATAGCGCGTCGGCAAAGTCCAGGACCCGACGGCACTCATCCCTGACGTGTCGTGCTCTCGACCGAACGTTGGGGTCCGTAATCGACTCGAGCTCTGCCGTCGATGCACTGCGCAAAGGACCGATCAGCGCCTCGGCCGACTCGCACTGAGCACGTCGTTCGGCGTAGGCGGAGCCCGCCAAGGTTCTTTGCTGGCCCGAGTGCACGACCCAGAAACACATGTCGTCGGGGATGGCCACCGGTGTCACGTCGAGGGTCGCGAAGTCCATCAGCAGGGCGTGGCCCTCCAGACCGGAGGTGATGGCGAGCTGGTCCATGATCCCGCAGGGAACCGATGTGGCCAGTAACTCTGCAGCCTGGGTGCGTCGGGACACCTCGACCGGGGATCCGTCGTCACCAAGTGCGAGCGCGGTCGCGACTTCGAGTGCTGCGCTGGACGAGAGTCCGGATCCAACGGGGATGCTTGAGACGACCTCGCCGGTGAAGCCGATGGTCGTTCCCAGCACGCTTGCAACCGCTGCGACGTAGCGACCCCAGGCCGGGCTTGTCGACGCCGGATCTTGCGCGGGAAGGTCGATCTGGACGGTTCCCTCCGCGCCGTCGGAGGTCAGGAGAATTCGACCTTCGGTTCTGGTTCCGGTGATGACGGTCGCCATCTGGATAGCCATCGGCATCGCCAGGCCTCCCATGTAGTCGGTGTGATCCCCAATCAGGTTGACGCGACCCGGCGCCGTCACCCTGATGACCGTGGTGTCTTCCCCACCCGTGTCGGGAGCGGCTGCGCCCCCGGTGGTTCCAGCTCCGGTGGCTGCGCCCCTGTCCGGCGTGGCTGCACCTCCGATGTCTCCCTCTCCGGTGGGTCCGCCGAGGCCCATCACTTGAGCCCCATCACTTGAGGCCGGGCAGCGTGCGGAGTCGGGCAGCCGCGTCGGGCGGCGACACGGGATTGAAGTAGACGTGGGAACCAAGCTCCGCAGCCGCCACGAATCGGGTTACCCCGGGCGCGCGGCGCAGAGGAGTGATGTGGATGTGCAGGCGGGCGTTGGGCCAGTCACGTCCATCGGTCGGACGCTGGTGGATCCACAACATGTATGGCATCTCGTCGTCGAAGATCTGATCAAGGCGGGCCAGGCAGTCGACCAGCACCTCGGCCAACCCGTCGCGGTCACACTCCTGGTCGGCCAGGGAGCCAACCAACTGGAGCGGCGCGATACGTAACTCATAGGGATAGACGGCTGCCGCCGGAACCCAGGCCTTCCAGTCTCCGGATTCGGCGACGAGCAGTGCCGGGTCGATCTCGGAAGGCTCCAGGTATCCGTCGACCAGTTCCTTCAACGGCGCCGGCGGTATCTCGCCGAAAGCGTAGATCTGCCCGTGCGGGTGGGCGATGGTTGCCCCGACCTCTGGTCCCCGGTTCTCGAAGATCAGGACGTATTCGATGTCTTCCCGGGCGCCCAACTCCCTGGTCCGCTGGGCCCACAGGTCGACGACCTTGCGGGCCCCGGTCCTGCCAAGTGACCAGAACGTGGCGTCGTGCTCCTGGGCGTAGAGGACAACCTCGCAAGTCTCGGCGGGCATCGCCGGCCAGCGGTTCTTGAACCAGCGCACGTCGTAGGGTTCAGGGGCCTCGAGGCCGCCGGGACAGAACGGACATGACGAGTCGGGCAGGTTGGGTCGAGTCTGTCGCGAGGCGTTGATCACCACACGGTCACCGGTCAGGGTGTCCGTGACACCGAGGCGTTCGGGGTCGTCCTTCGGTACGTCGGCGCGGTGCGTCGGGTCCGGGGCCGAATCGCGGGCATCCACCGCAGAATCTGTCATCGGGCGATCTCCATGGCAGGCAAGGTAATAGGCATCGCGGACATCACCGGTTCCCATCGGTCGGTCCGCTGGAGGACTGCGTTGAAACTACGCGGTCACAGCCAATAGCTAGTCTGCCGGGGCAGTGGTGTGCTTCGCCTTCGGCGGCCTGGCTCAGTGAGCCTGGCCGAGTGATTTCGACCTGGCGTCGCACCGCATCATTCCGGGTAGTCGATCGCACAACAGGAGTTTTCAATGGGACCGCTGAGCGGAGTCAAAATCATCGAGGTTGCCGGGATCGGACCTGGCCCGTTCGCGGCGATGATGCTGTCCGATATGGGCGCCGATGTGATCCGGGTGGATCGATCCGCAAACGTCCGAGGGGGGAGCCCGGATGCTCCGCCGGCAGACATTTTCAACCGCGGTCGTCGCTCCATCGCCGTGGATCTGAAGACTCCCGAGGGAGTGGCGATGCTGCTCGACCTGGTGCAAGGTGCCGATGCGCTCATCGAGGGCTTCCGCCCCGGAGTCGCTGAACGGCTCGGGTTCGGCCCCGAGGTCTGCCTGGAGCGAAACCCCAAACTGGTTTTCGGTCGCATGACCGGCTGGGGCCAAGACGGTCCATACGCCCCGACCGCCGGACACGACATCAACTACATAGCGCTCGCCGGCGTACTGGCCCACCTGGGTCGCGAAGGTGAAAAGCCGACACCCCCGATCAACCTGGTGGGCGACTTCGGCGGCGGGGGAATGCTTCTGGCGTTCGGACTCGTCTGCGCCCTGCTCGAATCAGGTCGCTCCGGCCAGGGACAGGTCGTTGATGCCGCAATGGTCGACGGCGCAGCGACGCTGATGACGATGATCTGGGGCTTCAAGGCAATGGGCATGTGGACCGACGACCGGGGCACCAACTTGTTGGACACCGCGGCGCACTTCTACGACACCTACGAGTGTTCGGACGGGAACTTCGTGTCCATCGGGGCGATCGAGCCACAGTTCTACGCCGAGCTCCTCAAGTACACCGACCTCGAAACCGTCTACGCCGAACGTGGCGAGGAGTTGCCACACCAGATGGACAAGGCGCAGTGGCCCGCAATGAAGGAGCGTCTCGCCGAGGTCTTCGCCAAGAAGTCCCGTGCGGAGTGGACCGAGATCATGGAGGGCAGCGACATCTGCTTCGCACCGGTGCTCACCATGGACGAGGCGGCCGAGCATCCCCACAATGTCGAACGCAAAACCTTCATCGACGTGGCCGGCATCACCCAACCGGCGCCGTCGCCGCGCTTTGGGCGAACCCCCGGCGAGGTCCAGCGCCCGCCTGCACATCCGGGCCAACACACCGACGAAATCCTGGCCGACTGGCTCGGTGCCGACAGCGAGCGCATCGCCGAGCTTCGTGCCGGCGGAATCGTCGCCTGAGTGGTCCAACCGACCTGAGTGACCGGACACCGGCGGGGACTTGTAGTTTCTCTCCGGTGTCCACACTCGTTTGTTTCCACGCCCATCCAGATGACGAGACGACGGGTACCGCCGGAACCATGGCTCTCGCCGCACAGGAGGGCCACCGGGTGGTGCTGGTGGTTGCCACCCGGGGTGAGCGGGGCGAGCCGACCCCCGGAGTCCTGGGTGATGGTGAGCCACTCTGGGAGCGTCGGATAACCGAGGCGTTCGAGTCGGCACGCATCTTGGGCGTGTCCAGGGTGGAGTTCCTCGGCTATGTGGACTCAGGGATGATGGGCGAGAGCGACAACGACTACCCGTATTCGTTCTGGCAGGCCGATGTCGAGCGGGCGGCCCACCGACTGGCGGTGATCCTCGAGGAAGAGAAGGCCGACCTCCTCACGGTCTACGACGACTTCGGGGGCTATGGACATCCCGACCACATCCAGGTCCACCGGGTGGGCATGAGGGCGGCGGAGTTGGCCGGGACACCACGGGTCCTGCAGGGAACCATGAACCAGGACGCGATCAAGCGGTCTATCGCAGAAGTCTCGGCCCAGATGGCCGAGGCGGGCATCGAGCCGCCCGAGGGCGCGCCGACCGCCGAGGACCTGGACGCGACGACGTTCGGCAAACCCGAACGCGAATTGACCCACGCAATAGACCTGTCCTCGCTGATCGATTTGAAGAAGGCGGCGATGAGGGCCCACCGGAGTCAGATCGCCGAGGACTCGTGGTTCCTCAGCATGGACGATGATTCATTCCTCAAGGGCTTCGGAACCGAATGGTTCATCGACGCCGACCGGCCCCGACCCGAGGGCGCCCCCTTCATGACCAGCATCTGGAGTTGATGTGCTCGACTTTCATGGGACATGGGGCCTGGTAGTCATCATTGCGAACGCCGTAGCGGGCGTCTGGTGCCTGGGAGCCCACTGGCTACCGGCGCTGCGGGTCCGGGCACTATGGGGCTTCGTCATCGCCGTGCAGGCAACGATCTTCATCCAGGTGGCACTGGGGGTCTATCTGGTAGCTGTCGACGGAATGACCGCTCCGGGCATGCACATGTTCTACGGGTTCATCTCGATCGTCGCCGTCGCAGTGCTGTACTCATACAGGTCCCAGCTGAGAGCTTGGCAGTTCATGCTCTACGGCCTGGGCGGTTTCTTCCTCATGGGACTCGGCCTGCGGGCCTACTTCCTGGCATAGGAATTTCCGGCTCCCATGACGGATTCGCCCGTGCAGCGCGGGGCCGGTCGTGGCTGTCCACTGCGGTAAGAGCGGTTGGTATAGATGGCCGGATACGGTTCTGGGCATGTCCGTGAAGGTGGGGATCATCGGCGCAGGGTTCATCGCTCGTTACCATGCTATGCAACTTGCGCTTGCATCGGAGCCGAACGAGCTGGTCGCGGTCTACGACATCGATCGGGAACGCGCCCTGGAGTTCGCCCGGAGCGAAGGCACCACAGCGGTCGATGACATCGGTTCCTTGATCGAAGCCAGTGACGCCGTGTTCGTGTGCACCTGGACCGCCGATCACCTGGGCAGCGTCGAGCAGATAGTCGCGGCAGGACTTCCCGTGTTCTGCGAAAAGCCGCTCGCGACCGACCTGGTCGGAGCGACCCGACTGGTCGAGGTGGTCGAAGCTGCAGGGGTGCCGAACATGGTCGGCCTGGTCCTGAGGTCCTCACCGGCCATGCTTGCGATGCGCGAGTTCATCCGGGATCAGACGTCTGGCCGGGTGATGAACGTCGTGTTTCGCGACGACCAGTTCGTCCCGACCCAGGGGATGTACGAGTCCACCTGGCGCGCCGACGCCGCCCTCGCAGGATCTGGTGTCCTGCTCGAACATTCCGTACACGATGTCGACATCCTCGAGTGGCTGATCGGCCGGGTCTCAGGCGTTTCGGCACGGCAGTCCCACTTCCACCGGATGAGCGGAATCGAGGACTCGCTCGGAGCTCTCGTGAGCTTCGAAGACGGTGTGACGGCGACACTTACATCGGTATGGCACGACATCCTGAGCAGGCCGAGTCAGAGGCGGATCGAGGTGTTCTGCGAACGTGCTCTGGTGACCCTCGAAGGGGACATTTTTGGTCCGGTCATCCGCCAGGACAGCGACGGAGAGCTTCGGCTCGAGGGTGATGAACTCATCGCCTGGTTAGAGGCCCGCAACGTCCCGCTCCAGAGCGCCGAGAATCAGTTCCTGGCAGCGGTCCGGAGGCACCTGGAGGGCACCGAACCGGGTCACCTGGACCCTGATGTCCACACAGCGCTGCGGGCCCACACCGTGGTGGACAAGCTGTACGAATCTGCGCGCAATGGCGGAGGCTTCCTGTCTCTGCCACAGCACGCCCCGCCACAGCAGGCCCCGCCACAGCAGGCCCCGCCACAGCAGGCACCGTCTAAAAGCCTCGCGCCGGAACAGGCCCCGGAGTTCACGTGAGTCGGCGCCTGGGAGTCTGGTGAGTCGCCGACTGGGAGTTTCGTGCGCCCTGGTCGACGGGGTGATCGTCGCTGGGGATGTATCGATCTCGTCAGATGGAGTGACCGGAGACGGAGCCAGAGCGAGAGGCGGAGATGGAGCCAGGATCGAGGCGGTGGGCCTCGCCCCGCTGCCCCAGAAGTACAGGGGCAGCGGTATGGCTGTTCCGGGTTTCGTGGATCTGCAGGTGAACGGCTTCGGAGGCGTGAACTTCCGGGACTGTGACCCGGAAGGGTTCATCGGAGCCGCCAAGGCCCTTGCTTCGAGGGGAACCACAGCGGCTCAGCCCACGTTCTACTCACGATCTATCGACGACTACGTCGATGATCTGTCGGCGTTGGCGGAAGCAACGTCATTGGTTTCTGGAGCGACCGAGCTTCCAGGCGCAAGGTTGCTTCCCGGGCACCTCGAGGGGCCCTTCCTGTCGGCCAAATGGGCGGGTGCGCACGACCCCCGCTACCTGATCGATCCGAGCAGGTCGGTTCTCGATCAGTTGCTGGCAGCGGGGCCGGTTGGCTTCGTCACCCTCGCGCCCGAATTGCCGGGCGCACTTGATCTGATCCCGTTCCTCGTCGAAATGGGTATCACTGTCAGCGTCGGTCACAGCGACGCCACCGCTGCTCAGACCCAAGCAGCCTTTGGAGCGGGCGCCAGGCATCTGACTCACTGCTGGAACGCCCACCGTCGCTTCGGTTCCCGTGACCCCGGCCCAGCAGGTGCCGCCCTCACCGACGCTCGGGCGACGGTCGGCCTCATAGCCGATCTGGTTCACGTCGACGCCGAAGTCCTATCCGTAACGTTCGCCGCTGCACCTGGTCGGGTAGCAGTTACGACCGACGCCGTGGCTGGAGCCGGCTCAGAGCCATTCGACGGACACGCCGCGACCCTCTCGAGCGGTGTGATAAGTGGCGGCCTTGCAGGAATGGACGACTGCCTTCGCAACGTAATCGGGTGCGGGATAGCTCTCGAGCGAGCGGTGGACGCATGCGGTGGGGTGCAGCGGCGCCTACTCGGTCTGGAGGATGTGAGGGTCCGACCGGGGGATGTGGCCGACCTGACCGTCTTGGATGACTCGCTCGTCCCGATACGCACTCTTGTTG